>JBKBIZ010000030.1:0-31868 GCA_046293975.1 Hyphomonas sp.
GGCTCGAGCTTCACGGTGTGCGTGCAGGCCGACAGGGCAATTGCCCCTGCCGCGGCAAGTATGATTGGCTGGAACCTCATAAGGCGGAACTCCTCATATTACCGGCCGACAATGACATGCTCATTCTTAACGTCAATCGACGCGACTGTTGCCCATCATTCAGAAACGTCATTCAGGGGGATCTTCTTCCTGCGGGCGGGTGGCCAGGTCGATCAGGGCCGTGGCATTGGCCGACTGGAGCCCCTGCTGGATCAGCTGGGCGAGTGGCAGATTGAAGTTCATCGAGAATTCGAACGCCTGGCCGGGCGGCATGGTGATATCCCCGCTGACGGGCACCGAGCGGACATTGCGCCCCGCCAGCACGATCCCCGCCTGCATCCGGTCTGCCAGATCGCCGGATAGGCTGACTTCCAGAACATGGAATTCAAGATCGCGCAGGGCGTTGAACGCCATCGCCGCGGTCGGATCGTTTTCTGCCGCCGCATTCACGGCCCCGCCGGTATAGGAAAGGCGCCCGCCGCCATCGGCCATCAGGCGCGCGTCCCGCACGATGACGGAGTTGGCGGTGAACTCGACCGGGAAAGACCCGCTGACGGTGCCTTCAGCCGCCATATCGGGCAGCTTCAGCACTTCGATCAGCTGGGTAAGGTTGAGGCCGCTGGCGGTAACTTCCACCCGCTGGCCAGCCACTTCGGCGAGCGACCAGTCGAGCGGCGCCAGCGCCAGCTGCCCGCCCGCAAAGGGGAAAGCGACTGAGCTCAGATGCAGCGTCGTGCCTTCTTCAAGGCTGAAGAGAATGCGCCCATTGGAAAAGGGAATGCCGGGATTGACGCTGGCAATGCTGATTTCCTGCTCAGGCGCTGTCGTCAGCTTCATGACGTCGGTAAACCGCACATTTCCCGAAACGCCCTCGACCCGGCCAAGGCGGGTCGTCTGGAAGCCGAAATTGGTGACGTTGAGATCGGCCGTGCCCTGAATATCCCCGCCGGTGATGGTGAAGGCCGCGTCGCCGTTGAAGGCCCCTTCCGCGCTGGTGAAGAGACCGACAAGCCGGCGGGAGATCATCGAGGGCTGGACGCCGCCAGGCGTGAAGACAAGGCGCTCGGATTTGAGCGCTGCCGTGCCATCCATGTCAAAGATGTTAATGTCGGCGCTGGCCGTGGCGATCTGTGTACCGAAGGCTTCCAGACGGAAGGGCCCGGAGGCAACCAGGCGCTGGCCTTCGATGCGGCCGGTAAGGTCGCCCAGAACGGGCTCATAAATGGCGTCTTCCAGCGTGTCAGCGACGCGCACGCCGGTCGCTTTGACATCGCCGGAGAAGCCGCCGGGCGCGCTGGTGCCAGCAAAACCAAAGTCAGCGGCCGAGACGTTCGCCGGGATGAGCCCGCCCCCAAACTGTGTCTGGCCAAGGCCAGCCACAATCTGCATGGGTCCGGAGCTGGTGGCGAGGCGGATTTCCGGGGCCCCGCTGTCGATGGTCAGCGTGTTCTCGCCCAGCGTCATCGGCATACTGAGCGTATCGGCCCGCACCAGCATCGAGAAGCCCTTCGACAGCGTCCAGTCGACCCTCGCCGCGCGCAGGGCCATCACACCCTGCCCGCCGGAAAACTGCATTGGAATATCAAGATCGCCGAGGCGCGCCGACCCGGCAAGCGGATCGCCCTGACGGATGAAGCGCCCATCGGCCGGGCAGATGTTGAAGGCCGCCTGCGGAATGGTGATGCCGCCGGTGACGATGCCATCCGACGTCACCTTGAGACAGGGCGCGCCATCGGCCTGAACCCGCAGGCCGTCCGTGTCCTGAACGGCGCTGAGGCCGCCTTCGAGCCGCGTGCGTTCGAGTGTGACGCCTTCGAGTTCTCCGGTGAGGGTGAAGCCGCCCTGCCCTTTGGCCTGGAAGCCTTCCGCCTCGCGCGTGAAATCGAGCGCAGTAAGCTCGGCAGCAATCGTGCGCCCGCCCGCTGACCAGGGCGCGAGACTGACCGCCGCGCCTTCCAGGCTGAGCGCGTCTGCGCTGAGGGTCGTGGTGCCAAGATCGGCCGAAAGCGCCGGCGCGCCGCCTCCTGAGAGGCGCAGGCTGCCATGCATCCGCACCTTACTGTCCTGCACGCGAAGCCAGCTGCCGCCATCCGGCCCGTTCGCCTCCAGACGCAGGCCTGACGCGGCCGCCAGCGCCGAAGGGCCATCAGCCTCGATCTGCAAGTCGCCGCCTTGCAAGGTGGCGCGCAGGCCAAAGGCCGTGTCGAAATCCCGTGAAGCCCGGCTGAGCGCGCCTGAAAGCGCCGCGCCATGCGCCGCCAGCACGCCGGGCAGGTCCAGCGCGCTGGTAACCGGGGCAAGGGTTTTTGCGGTCAGCGCCGTGCCGTTAAGCTGGGCGCCGCCCATGAAGGAGAGCGTCTGATCAGGCGCGCGGGCAAGATCTCCGGCCAGGCGCAGCTCTGAGGCGGTGCCCGGCGGACCGGCCAGCGTGCCAGCCTCCAGCGAGACCGGCCCCTGGAAGCTGCCGCCCGCCCCTTCCAGTTCGGTATTGAAGACGCTCTGGCCGATGCGCCAGCCAGAGGCTTCAGCCCGGTCGAACTCGACCTGCGCGACGGCAAGGGTCAGCGCGCCGAGGATGCTGTTTGTGGTGAGCTCCGGAAGCACGTCGAACTCTGCCTGCCCCCGCGTGCGCAGGCCGGCGATGCTGGTTTCCGGCGCGCTGCCTTCGGCGAGGCGCGCGGACCATTCGATAGAGGACGCCCCGTCGCCGCTGAGCGGGAAGGCCGCTTCGGCCGCGAGGCTGAACCCGGAGACGCCATAACCCCGCGCCTGCGCCTCATCGGCCGCGAGGCGAAGCTCGCCCGTCACGCCGCCGTCCACGATGCGCGCCTTGAGGAACGCCTCGCCCAGCACCATCCTTGCGTCTCCAAGGGCGAGACGCGCCGGATCGAGCGCGAGAGATACGGTCGCATTGTCCGGCACGATGCCGGAGACGTTCAGCGTCGCCGCCGCCGGGCCAAAGGGCGTCTCAAGGTGAATCCTTGCGTCGCGGATCTCGATGGGCGGGGTTGCCCCGCCGCCCTCGCCGGTGGACGCGGCCAGGCGCTCCAGCCCATAGAATTTGAGGCCCGAAGCGTCGAGCGTGCCGCGCATCTCCAGGCCGCTGATCGAAATGCCGTCAATGCGGGGGACAAAAAAACGGGGCCAGGAGAGACGGGCGCTCACTTCCTGGGCCTGCGCGGGCAGATTTGCACCAGAGGAAATGCGCACGCCGGTCAGCGTCGCGCCGCCTGCGCCCAGATGGGTAAACTTTGCGTCGCAGACGAGATCGCGGTCTGCGCACCAGGCTTCCAGCGCCTGTTCGGCAACCGGTTTCCTCAATAGCCACAACAGGATGACGGAAAATACAAGGAGCAGAAAAAAGCCCAAGATGGACCGGCGCACCCAGACCCAGGGGCGCGGTATAGACCCCTTCGAAAGGCGCCTCATCTCGGAAGAGTCGACTGGTTTCACTGGCCCGACCGGCTTGCTTCTTGCTTTCACTAAGCCATAAAGTCCTAAAGTGGCATGTAATTAAGACGTTCCAAGTTCTCGAATCTTTAAGTTGATCCGGAGACGATTTTGGGGCGATCGACATAAATACCAGCCTGAACGGCCGGGGGGACGTCAAATGACAGGATACCAAGCTTGACCCAGGACGACCTGATCATCGCCCCGGCAACTCCGCCAAAACGCAATCTGTCTCAGGGTATGAAAAGCCTTGTTGTGCTCGGGGTGCTGGGGTCTGCCTCCGCAATTGCTGGCCTTGTCATGGCCGGCCGGCCGGACGCAGCAATTGTCCAGACCGCTGATGCGGCGACGCCCCTGCCTCTGGCAGCGCGGCTTGTTTCGGCGGTCGATTTGACCAGCGCGCCCAAGATTGTCGTTAAGGCCGAAGGCAAGCTGGAGCGGAACGAAACGCTGACCGGCCTCGTTAACCGGCTAGGCGCGCCCGTGGGCGAAGCCAATGCCGCGCTGCAGGCGGTCTACAGCAAGGATCTGATCGACCACCGGCGGTTGCGCCCGGGCCTTGAAGCGGAAACCTTCGTCGAAGATGGCCGCCTGACGGCGCTGGCGATCAAGGCCGACGCCGATCGCAGCCTGCTGGTGACGCGCACGCTGGAAGGCGGATGGCAGGCAACGCAGCTGAATGCGAAACTCACACCCAGCTACAAACGCGTGGCCGCTGAGATTGACGGCTCGATCTACAACGCCGCCCTGAAACTGGGCGCGGGCGACCAGCAGGTCGTCGATTTTGCCGCCGCTTTTGCCTATGACATCGACTTCCAGCGGGAAATCCACCCCGGCGACCGGTTCGAGATCTTCTTCGAAACCTTCGTCGACGAGCGTGGCAATGCGGTGCGTAATGGCGAAGTGCTGTATGCGGCGCTTGATGGCAAGGCGCTGAAGCGCGGCTTCTACCGCTTCACACCGAGCGATGATGGCGTCTCCGACTATTTCGACGAGAAAGGCGAGAGCGCCACGAAATTCCTGATGAAGACGCCGATCAATGGCGCGCGCATCTCCTCCAATTTCGGCACGCGGCGTCACCCGATCTCCGGCTTTACCCGCCTTCACAAGGGCACTGACTTTGCTGCCCCCACCGGCACGCCGATCTATGCGGCCGGCTCTGGCACCGTGCAGCGGGCCAGCTGGAATGGCGGCTATGGCAACTATATCAAGATCAAGCACACCCGCGGCTATGAGACCGCCTATGCCCACCTCTCCCGCTATGCGGCCGGCCTGAAATCCGGGCAGAAGGTCCGTCAGGGACAGGTTATCGGCTATGTCGGCTCCACCGGCGCCTCCACCGGCCCGCATCTGCATTATGAGGTGTATGTCGATGGCAAGCCGCTCAACGCGATGTCGCTGAAGCTGCCAACCGGGCGGAAACTGGCCGAGGAACCTGCCATGCTGGCCGAATTCCGCCAGCACAAAGAAGCCATCGATACGCTGCGCACAAGCGGCACGGCCGGGCCGATGGCGGCCATCACGCCACGTGAAGCAGCGCTTGTAAGCCCCTGAAGTCCCACAAGAAAGCCTAACTGTTAACGCGAGCGGGTGCTCAAGAATCTCCCCGCTGGGGCGATTCTGGTCCCTTTCTTGCTTCCTCCCTGCCAGACCTTGCCCTTTCTCGGGCCCAGGAAGGGAGACACGGCATGAAACGGACGCGAAAGCCGCCTCGGATTCCTGTCGCCGTACGGCGTCTGGACATCACCTCGCGCACCGCCGAGCGCATCGGCGGGGCCGCGGTAATCCTCGTCATGCTACTGCTCTTCCTGCTGGTGCGGGCTGAGCCTGAAGCCCTGAAACCGCTGAGCCTGCTGCAAATCAATGATCTGCGCGCCGAGGCGGGCGAAACCGCTACAGTGACCCGCAATGGTACTGTGACGGCGAGTGTTTCCACTGTGGATGTGCTCGAAGTGCTCGGCGCGAGCCCGGAGGACGCCGCCGCCGCCGCCATCGCCCTGCGTGATGCCTCGCCCATGCGTGGCCAGCGCCTGCGCCAGGGCACGCCCCTCTCTGCCTGGTTTGAGACCGGGAAGGACGGCAGCGAACGCCTCGCGGGCGTCAGCGCCAAGCTCAGCCCCAGGGCCACCCTCGTGGCCAGCCGCAGCGCCGAAGGCCGCTTCACGGCCAACCTCCTCTCCGCCCGCACGACCACCGTGCTCCACCGGGTGGCCGGGCACATCGACACGACCCTGACCGACGCCATCCTCGAAGGCGGCGGCACGCGCCAGCATGCCGAGATGTTTGCCGGCCTCTTCCCCGAAGACCCTGCCCTCGCCCAGGGCGGGCGACGGGGCGAGCGGTTTGACGCGGTGATCGAAGTCATCGCGGATGAACGCGGCAATTTCCTGGAGGCCGGCGATCTTGTCTTCGCCGCCTTCAATGGCAAGGACGCTTCAGGCAGCTGGTACCGGTTCACCCCGGAAGATACCGGCCTGCCGGAATTCTACAGCCGCAGTGGCATTGCCGGGGATGAATTCCTGCTGCGCGATCCTGTGCGCGGGGCGGAGATGAATTCCGGCTTCGGCAACCGCCTCCACCCGATCACGGGCGAGATGCTGCTGCATGCCGGCCTCGATTTCCGTGCGCCCATCGGCACACCGATCCGCGCGGCAGGCTCTGGCCTCGTGACCGACATGCGCTGGGGCGATGGCTATGGCTGGTTCGTCCGTATCCGGCATGAACGCGGCTATGAGACCGTCTATGCGCATATGTCCGGCTTTGCCGAAGGCCTGACGCCCGGGCGCACCGTGATGCGCGGCGATATCATCGGCACGGTTGGCTCCACCGGTTCCAGCACCGGTGCCCACCTCCACTATGAAGTGCTGCGCAACGGCTTCTATGTGAACCCGGTCACCCTGGCTTTGCCCACGGGCCGCGATCTCTCCCGCGACAAGTCCGTGTTCGCCGCCTTCGAAGGCCACCGCGACACGATCGACGCCTTCCGCAACCAGGCCCCCGGCGGCCAGCTCTTTGCGGCGGCCAGCACCGCCCGAATGGCAAACGCCCCGGCGCCTTGAGCCAATCGGTCTAGCCTTGACCGCATACTACAGTTGACACAATGAGTATACTTCAGTATACACGTGTGAACGGAGGCGGAATGCATATTGAGCAGACAGATGCCTTCGAAAGATGGTTTGAAAAACTGAAGGACAGAAAAGCCAAAATCCGCATCACGGCGCGTCTCGTTGCGATCCAGCAGAGCGGACATTTTGGTGATCACAGATCTGTCGGTGACGGGGTTTCAGAGCTGCGCTTCCATTTCGGGCCTGGATACAGAGTCTATTACACCCTGCGAGGGCAAGAACTTGTTCTCCTTCTAGGTGGTGGAGACAAGGACACGCAGGAAAAAGACATCGCGAAAGCGATTGAACTGGCGCAGGAGATTGAAGATGAAGAAAACTAAACCCTTTCGTCCCGGCGATCATATTCAGACGGCTGAAGATGCAATCCTGTTTATAGAAGCGGCTATTGAGGAAGTTGGGCCAGAGAATATCAAACCTCTTCTGCGCGCCGTTGCAGACAGCATCGGCATGACGGCCCTTGCTGAGAAATCCGGCATGACGCGCGCGGGTCTGTACCGCGCGCTGAGCGATGAAGGCGACCCCAAGCTCTCCACCCTTACCGCCATTCTCGACAGTCTTGGCTTGCAGCTCCAGATCGTTCCCAAAGAAGCAGCCTGACGCATAAGGGCCTTGGGCCTAAAGAAAAATTGCCGGAGCCTAAACCCCGGCAATCTTCCGTGCATGGATCAGTTCCTGTTGCGCTTCAGTTAAGCGCAGCCCGCCCCTTCGCAAATGCGTTGGGCACGCCGTTGATCGAGAGGCCATCGCCTTCGACGCTGACATGGATCGTCTCGCCATCGAGAATGCGCCCCTCCAGCAGCAGCCGCGCGAGCGGGTCTTGCAGCTCCTTCTGGATCACGCGCTTCAGGGGTCGCGCGCCATAGACCGGATCGTAGCCCCGCGCGGCCAGCCAGTTGCGGGCGTCCAGGCTGAGGTCGAGCTTCATTTTCCGGTCCTTCAGGAGCTGCTCAAGGCGGCCCATCTGGATTTCGACGATATGGTCGATCTCGCCGCGGCCGAGCCGTTTGAAGAAGACGATCTCGTCGATCCGGTTGATGAATTCCGGGCGGAAATGCCGGCGGATCGCGGCCATCACATGCTCGCGGGTGGCTTCCGAAAGTTCGCCCTCTTCCCCGCTCGCCAGCGCGTCGGCGCCGAGGTTTGAGGTCATGATGATGATCGTGTTCTTGAAGTCCACCGTGCGGCCCTGGCCATCAGTGAGGCGGCCATCATCGAGCACTTGCAGCAGTGTGTTGAAAAGGTCCGGATGGGCCTTCTCCACTTCATCGAACAGAACGACCTGATAAGGCCGCCTACGGACGGACTCGGTCAGAACCCCGCCTTCATCATAGCCGACATAGCCGGGCGGCGCGCCGATCAGGCGGGCAACCGAATGCTTCTCGGAAAACTCCGACATGTCGAGCCGCAGGATCGCGGTATCATCATCGAACATGAATTCGGCGAGTGCCTTGGTGAGCTCTGTCTTGCCCACGCCTGTGGGCCCGACAAACAGGAATGAGCCGATGGGGCGGTTAGGATCTTGCAGCCCCGCCCGCGCCCGGCGCACGGCGTTGGAGACCGCCAGCAGCGCGTCTTCCTGGCCGACCACGCGCCCGCGCAGGGAATCTTCCATGCGCAGCAGCTTGTCGCGCTCGCCCTCCATCATCTTGTCGACCGGAATGCCGGTCCATTTGGAGACGACCCCTGCGATATGCTCTGGACGGACGACTTCGGAGACAAGGCCCCCTTCGGCGTCGCCTTTGGCCTCGACTTCGGCGATCAGCTTTTCCAGTTGTGGGATGGTCGAGAATTTAAGCTCGGAGGCGCGCGCCAGATCACCCTGACGCTGGGCCTCGGCCATGTCGGAAAATGCCCGGTCGAGCTTTTCCTTGGCAGACGCGGCGCCTTTCAGCTTGTCTTTCTCTGCGCTCCAAGCGGTGGTGAGCTCGCTTGAGCGGGTTTCAAGTCCCGCAATCTCGCTCTCCAGCGTTTTCAGCCGGTCCTGCGAGGCGGTGTCTTTTTCCTTCTTCAGCGCTTCGGCTTCGATCTTCAGCTGCAACATGCGCCGGTCGATCTCGTCGAGTTCTTCGGGCTTGGAATCGACCTGCATGCGCAGGCGCGATCCGGCCTCATCCATCAGGTCGATGGCTTTGTCTGGCAGGAAACGGTCGGTGATGTAACGGTTCGACAGCGTGGCCGCCGCGACAATTGCCGCATCCGAAATACGCACGCCGTGGTGAGCCTCATACCGGGCCTTCAGACCACGGAGGATCGAGATGGTGTCTTCCACCGTTGGCTCATCGACAAACACTGCCATGAACCGCCGGGCGAGCGCCGCGTCGCCTTCGACATATTTGCGGTATTCGTCCAGCGTCGTGGCGCCGATACAGTGCAGCTCTCCGCGCGCCAGCGCTGGCTTCAGCAAGTTGGACGCATCCATCGCGCCCTCGGATTTACCCGCACCGACAAGCGTGTGCATCTCGTCAATAAAGAGGATGATGCCGCCGTCTGCCTGCTGAACTTCATTCAGCACGGCTTTCAGCCGCTCTTCAAACTCACCGCGGAATTTTGCCCCCGCAATCAGCGCGCCCATGTCGAGGGCGAGGAGTTTCTTGTCCTTCAGGCTCTCGGGCACGTCGCCATTGACGATACGCAGGGCAAGGCCTTCGGCAATCGCCGTCTTGCCGACGCCCGGCTCACCGATCAGCACAGGATTGTTCTTCGAGCGGCGCGAGAGCACCTGAATGGCGCGGCGGATTTCCTCGTCACGCCCGATCACCGGATCAAGCTTGCCTTCGCGCGCGTCCTTGGTCAGGTCGCGAGCGTATTTCTTCAGCGCCTCATAGCCTTCTTCCGCATTCTGACTGTCCGCCGTGCGGCCTTGGCGCAGCTGGGCGATGGCACCCTCCAGCGTCTTGGGCGAAACACCGGCAGCTTTCAGCACGTCAGCAGCCGGATCACCGGCAAGCCCGGCAATGGCGAGCAGCAGGCGCTCAGCGGTGACGAACGCGTCGCCCGCCTTCTTGGCGCCCGCTTCGGCGTCCTGGAAAAGTTTCGCGCCGGCTTGCTCAAGGCGCAGGCCGCCTGCCCCAGCGCCGGAAACTTTCGGCACGCGCCCAAGCGCCGCGTCAACGCCCTGCACGGCAAGCTCAGGCCGACCGCCGGCCGCGCGGATGAGGTTTACCGCCAGCTGGTCGCGATCCTCCAGCAAAGTCTTGAGGATATGCGCCGGGGTCAGCACCTGATGCCCGGTGGCCAGCGCGGCAGTCTGGGCGCCCTGGATGATGGCGCGGGCGCGTTCGGTATATTGGTCAAGGTTCATGAGTTCATCCCCTTCTGGAGGCAGATTGAAAAGGTCTCCCGGTCCCGCTCAGCGGCAACCGGTGTTGACGAGGATTTGGGAACGCAGGACGCGCGGCGCAAGCACTCGCGCGCAAAACGAAACGCCCCGCCGGAGGGGCGGGGCGTCGCAGTAAAACTACCTAGGCGGCCAGATGGACTTTATCAGTCCGTCGTTTCGGCCGGCGCGCCTTCTTCAACGGCCGGGCGGCGGCGGCCGCGCGAGAGGGTTTTCATCACGCCGTCGGTTTCAGAGACGGGCTCAGCGGCCACCTCTTCCTTCTGGCGCGGGGCGCGGTCTTCGCGGGGCTTGTAAGGCTTGCGGCGGGCGGTGCTGGGGCGCGGGGCACGCTCAGCGCGGTCCCGTTCAACCGGCGCGGCCTCTTCGGCTGACGCCTCTTCCGGTGCCTCGCCGATCATGTCGTCGCCGTCATCATCAGCGTCGATCACACGCAGCGAATCGGCGCGCTGGCCGTCTCTCTGGTGGTCACGGTGCCCATCACGTTGAGTGTCGCGCGGCCCATCGCTCTGACGATCATCGTCGCGCGGTATATGGGCGGGGGTCACCACGGCTTCACCAGCGTCCTCGTCGGCCCCATCCGGGCCATCCGAAGACAGGTTTCCGCGATAGTCCCGGTCGCCATTCGGGCGGTTGTCGCGATCATCGCGCCGGTCGCCCCGATTCTGCTGCTGCTGTTGCGGCTGCTGAACGCGCGCTTCGGTCTGCTTGGCGACGATGCGCTGATAGTGTTCGGCATACTGGTAGTAAGCTTCGGAGAGAATGCGGTCGCCGCTGGTATGCGCGTCGCGGGCATATTGGAGATATTTCTCCAATACCTGCTGGGCGGAGCCGCGGATCTTCACGTCCGGACCGACACTTTCATAGTGGCGGTTGGGATTATTGAAAGCATTCTGCGGATTGCCGCCTGAGCGTCTGTTGCGCCCGCGTGAGCGTTTCATTCAGTGTATCCTGTTTCAAAGTATGCTTGTGATCGCCGGCAAGCAGTCATCAGAACCAAAAGCTTCTGCGTGCAGGCGGGGCTGAAGTATCAACGCTACCGTTTCAACCGGTCCCAGGCGGGAGCTTGCATCTGCACCCGCGCAAATTGCGGGCGGCCCCTCACCGGCCTCTTATGTAACGTGGATTGTCCGGCCCGCCAAGGGAAAATGTGAGCAGTATTAACGGGGTCGGCAGCCGGCCACCCAGCGGTCATTGCCGCCCAGATCCTGACCAGCGGCGATCTGCTCAAAACCCGCCTGCCCCAGCAGGCCCTCAAGGGCGGCCTTCTGGTCGTGGCCGATCTCGAAAACCAGCCAGGCGCCGGGTTTCATGGCCACCGCCGCCAGGGCGATGATCTCGCGATAAGCGTCCAGACCGTCAGCCCCGCCATCGAGGGCGCTCAACGGGTCATGCGCGCGCACTTCGGGCTCAAGCGTGCCGATCTCGGCTGAGGCGATGTAAGGGGGATTGGAGACGATGAGATCGGCCCGCGCCCATCCCTGCCAGTCTGCCCAGCTGCCGGCAAAGACCGCGCCGCGATCGGCGAGGCGGAGGGCCTGGAGGTTCTCGCGCGCAAGGCTCGCCGCCTCCGGGCTCGCCTCCACTCCTTCCCCGCTCGCCTGCGGGCGCTGGGAGAGAAGCGCGGCGAGGAGACAGCCCGACCCGGTGCCCAGATCAGCAATCTGGAGCGGGCCATCCTTGGGCATACGGTCAAGCGCGGCCTCCACCACACTCTCGCTGTCGATGCGCGGGATCAGCGCGCGCGCGTCGGTGCGGATGTCGAGGCCGTAGAAAGATGTCACGCCGAGGATGTGCTGGATCGGCTCGCGCGCCAGGCGGCGCTCCACAGCGGCGAGATAGAAATCTTCAACCGCCTTGGGCACCGGCGCATTGCCGGCCGAGATCAGCGCCGCGCGCGTGTCGCCGAAGGCATGCACCATCAGCATGATGGCGTTCTGGTTTGCCTCGCTGATCCCCGCCTCCCGGAAGCGGGACCGCGCAGAAGCGATCAGCGCGTCATAGGTCGGCGGTGTCACGCACCGGCCTCCAGCGCCGCGAGGCGCCGCGACTGGTCTTCCGTGATCAGAGCTTCGATCACATCGCCGAGCTTGTCGCCGGTGATGATCCGGTCGAGCGAATAGAGCGTCAGGCCGATGCGGTGATCGGTCAGGCGGTTTTCCGGATAGTTGTAGGTGCGCACTTTCTGGCTGCGGTCGCCCGAGCCGACCTGGCTGGCGCGCGCTTCAGACCGGGCAGCATCCTTCGCAGCGCGCTCGCGCTCGTACAGGCGGATCTTCAGCTGTTCCATCGCCTTGTCACGGTTGACGTGCTGGGACTTCTCCGAGCTCGTCACCACGATATTGGTGGCAAGGTGTGTGATGCGCACCGCCGAGTCGGTCTTGTTGACGTGCTGGCCGCCTGCGCCCGAGGCCCGCATCGTATCAATACGGATGTCTTCCGGGCGCACTTCGATCTCGATATTCTCCGGCGCCGGAAGGATGGCGACCGTGGCGGCCGAGGTATGGACGCGGCCCTGCGTTTCCGTCACGGGAACCCGCTGCACGCGGTGAACGCCGCTCTCCCATTTCATCCGCCCGAAGACCCCGTCCCCGGAGACATTGGCGATGATTTCCTTATACCCGCCCGCGTCCCCCGGCGCAGCGTCGACGATCTCGACGCTCCAGCCCATCAGCTGGGCAAAGCGGGTATACATCCGGAAAAGGTCGCCCGCGAACAGGGCGGCTTCATCCCCGCCGGTGCCGGCGCGCAGTTCGAGCACGATATCGGCTTTGTCATCGACATCCTTGGGCAGCAGCAGAAGCTGCATTTCCTGCTCAAGGCCTGGCAGGCGCTCGCGCAGGTCGTCGATCTCCATCCCGGCGAGCTCGGCCATCTCCTTGTCGCCCGAGGCGATCATCGCCTCAGCCTCAGCCAGCCCCTTGCGGACGCTCATCAGCGCGCGCGCCTTCTCGACCACCGGGCGGAGCTCGGCGTGTTCCTTGGAAAGGGTGATGATCTCGTTGGTGTTGGACGTCGCGCCCATCCGGGCCTCGACTTCCTCATACCGGTCGATCACCTGCTGCAGGCGCAATTGGGACAGGGCTGACATAGCCCGCCCTTTAATCCGCTTTCAGGCTTCATGGAAGCCCGCCCGGATTTCAGGCGAAGATGCGCAGGGCTTCCTTGCCCGCCAGGAAGAAAAGACAGAGCGTCCCCGCCGTAAAGATGAGGAAGCGCAGCGGCACCGAGCCGACAACGACCTGCACGAAGGAATGGACCACCCGCAGGGCGACATAGACCCAGGCGACCGTGGTGGAGAGATTGTCCCCGCCCCCGGTCAGCGCCATGAAGAACATCAGCGCGTAGAAGATGGTCGGCTGCTCGTGCAGATGGTTGTAATTGTCCGCTGCCGAGCGGACATGCGGGGGCAATTTGTCCGAATATGTCCCGGGATGTCTCGCATCGTCGGGTTTTATGCCCGCTTTGCCCAAGGCCGGCAGGCGTAGGGCGTACATCCAGATCCACATCACGCAGGTCCAGATGACCAGCGCCAGGACGGGCTTCAGGAACTCGATTTCAGGTATTGCCATTAATGTTGCCTCCCACAGCATTGTTATTGCTGGAGAGACTAAGGCGCCGTCATACGGTTTGGCAACTCTGGCTTTGCCCCCAGATGCGCCGAAAGGAATGCCAGGAACGCCTCAATGTCATCATCCACAATGCTATGCCCGCCCGGCCGCAGGAAATAGGCTATGTCTGCCGCCGGATCGAAATGGGAGATGTCGTCCTTGAGGCCCGTTTCCCCATAGGCCTTCCAGACCTCACTGGCCGCGATGGCAGCCCGGTAGCTGGAATTGGGGTCCGACCAGACGTCCCGCCGGGCATTGCCGAGGAAGAGCGGCCGCGGCGCTATCAGCGCCAGCAGATGGTGCTGGTCAAATGGCAGCGTCGCGGGGTCGCCCGCATGCTCGGCCGCAGAGGGCGCCATCCAGTGCGGATAGTTCTTCACCATCCGGTCAAGCCGCTCGCCTGTGGGCGAGCGCGAAAGCGCGGCGCCGCCAAAGCCGGACTGGTGGGAAATCACGGCGTCAATGCGCGCGTCCCAGGCAGCCGCCAGCAGCGCGGCCTTGCCATGCCGGGAATGGCCGAGGATCGCCATCCGGTCATCATCCAGCCGGTCATCTGCTTCCAGCGCCGTCACCGCCGCCGAGAAGGCATAGGCCCAGGCCATCAGCACACTGCCGGGATTGGGGTCTCCGCCCAGCCCCTCAAGGGCGGGACCAGCTTCCTCTTTGTCATCGGGAATGAAATCGCTCGCATGGAAGCTCGCATAGGCAAAGCCCGCATCGAAATAGAGGTCGACCGGTGCCTCGGCGATGTATTCCCCGAACACGGCCGAGATGATCATGCCCGCAAACTTGCCGAAATCACGGATGGTGCACGGGTCGCCGTCCATGCTGGTGACGGGCTGTTCGGGAAAGGTCGCGCAGTTGGAGCCGAAAGTCTGGGCAATCACCACAGGCGCCTGCACCGCCCCATAGGGAAAGGCGGCGACCAGCTGAAAGGTGCGCGCGCCCGCGTCTGCCCCGATGGTGATGTCCATTTCTTCCAGCGTGCCCCGCCCGTCCAGATAGTCCGGAACAATCACGCGCCAGTCACTGAAGGAGACCGGCATCCCCTCCGGCCAGCTGCCATAGAGGGTATCCTCCAGCAGGCCCTTCAGCCGGACACGCTCTGCCGGATCGGAAATCAGCGCGGCCACATCAATCGGCGGGGTGGCGGCGGGTTTGTTGTCGGTGTCCAGGCTCGCATAATTCAGGCCAAGCATGGTGCAGCTCGATGCGACCAGCGCCAGCAGGCCTGCCAGAAGAGCGACACCCATCCAGCGCAGAACTCGCAACACCATACAACACACCCGGAAAGACGCCCGCTAAGACCCTGACTGCTAGCCCATCCTGCCCGCGCCTCACAGCCCCCTTATGTTTTCCCCTTGCCGTCTCATACAGTCACGATAGCGTGAAGCGATGCGAATTCTGGCGCTCCTCATTGGCGGTGTACTCGGCCTGGCGGCTGGCGCAGGGGCTGCGCTGATGGCAGCGGGCATGATCGGACCGGGCGCGGGCTTCTCCAACCAGATCAATGTAAATGGCTGGAAAAGCGACTGGACCATCGGATCATCGGCGGCCAATCTCTGGACGCGCGCGAGGGTTGCCCGGCACGGCCTGCTCGCCCTCACCAAGGAAGAAGCGGTCTATTTTACCACCAGCATCGATTCGGATGGAGAACGCCTCTCCGAGGACTGCACCTATGAGGTCTCCGGCACAGACATGCCCGGCCTCTGGTGGTCTGTCACTCTCTATGATGCGGCAAGCTATCTGCCCCTCAACAAGGATAACGCCCTCTCCTTCGACAAGACCAAGGCGGCTGCCTCCGGGGACGGGAATGCCTGGTCCTTCACGGTCGCCGCCGAAGGGCCGGAGACAGGCAACTGGGTGTCGAGCCATAATGCGGGGAATTTCGACATGACCCTGCGCATCTACAAGCCCGCGCCGGACCTGATCGCCAACCCCGAAGGCGTGCTGCCCGCCCCCAGCGTCAAACGCCTTGCCTGCGGAGGGGAAGCCTGATGCGGTCTTTCCTCATGGGCCTTGCTGCTTTTGTCGTCACTTTCCTGATTGCGCATTTTGCCGTGCTCAGCGCCCTGCCTGGCTCGATTATGTCGACCGTCCGTGAGCGTATGATTGATACGGGCATCCCGGTGCATAGCTGGACGATGAGCCCGCGCGTGACGCCTGAGACGCAGTCCATCGTGCGCCCCTCGCCCGACCTGGCCTATGCGATCTGCCTGATCGACGTCTCGAAGGGCCCGGTCGAGCTTTCCGTGCCTGCCTGGCCGGACTATGGCTCACTGTCGATCTTTGAGGCGGGCACGGACAATGTCTATGCCGGATCACTGGACGCGCGGGCAGACGGCGCAATCGGTGTACGCCGCGTCGTTGTCGCGATGGAGGGGCAGGATCTTTACCCGTTTGGCGAGGCCGAACAGGTCATCGTATCAAAGCCACAGGCGCTGGCGCTGATCCGCCGGCTGGCGCCGTCCCAGGCCGCCTATGAAGCCGCCGCCGCCCTGATCCCGGCCAGCCGCTGCGCGCCGCCCTGATCAGCTATTCTGCCGGAACTTCCTCTGTTTCCGCCTCGCGGGCGGCTTTCAGGCGGGCGGCCTTGTCCTCAACCAGTTTGACGATATGCTCGACCATGTCGGCGTTGGATACGTTGTGATCGGCCCGTCCGTTGACGAACATCTTGCCGCTTTCCTTGCCCCCGCCGGTAAAGCCGAGATCGGTCAGCGAGGCTTCGCCCGGGCCGTTTACGACGCAGCCAATGATCGAGAGCGAGATCGGCTCGGAGATATGCGCCAGGCGCTTCTCCAGCGTCTCGACCGTGCGGATCACATCAAAGCCCTGCCGCGCGCAGCTCGGGCACGCGACGATGTTGACCCCGCGCGTGCGCAGGCCGAGCGATTTCAGCATCTCGAAGCCGACCTTCACTTCTTCCTCTGGTTCTGCCGAAAGGGAAACGCGGATCGTGTCGCCGATGCCCGCCCAGAGCAGCGCGCCCATGCCGATCGAGGATTTGACCGTACCCGTACGAAGTCCGCCCGCTTCGGTTATGCCCAGATGCAGTGGCGCGTCGGTCGCCTCGGCGAGGGCGTGATAGGCCGCAACGGTGAGGAACATGTCGGAGGCTTTGACCGAGATCTTGTACTCGTGGAAGCCCAGATCATCGAGGATGCGGGCATGATCGAGCGCGCTTTCAACCATCGCGTCGGGGCATGGCTCGCCGTATTTTTCCAGCAGGTGGCGCTCAAGGCTGCCGCCATTGACGCCGATCCGCATCGAGCAGCCATTGGCGCGCGCGGCGGCGACCACTTCCTTCACGCGCGCATGTGAGCCGATATTGCCGGGATTGATCCGCAGGCAGGCGGCGCCTGCATCGGCCGCTTCAATCCCGCGCTTATAGTGGAAATGGATGTCGGCCACGAGCGGAACCGGGCTCGCCTTGACGATCTGGCGCATGGCTTTGGTCGACTCTTCGGTCGGGCAGGACACGCGCACGATGTCCGCGCCCGCTTCGGCGCAGCGCAGGATCTGGGCAATCGTGGCGGCTGCGTCCTCGGTCGGCGCGTTGGTCATGGTCTGGACGGCAATCGGCGCGTCGCCGCCAATCAGGACGTTCCCCACCCGCACCTGGCGGGACTTGCGGCGCTCAATATTGCGCCAGGGACGGATCGGATTGTGGCTCATGGGGCTTCTCGCAGGCTTGCCTTATCCGCTACGCAGACAAGTTCAGGCCAGATGTGGCGTGTGTGACACCGCCCGTAAAGGCCTCAAGGTGTCGCCGGGCCGCTCTCGGCCGCGGCAACGGTGGCCCCCGCCACAAGCTCGGCAGCCCGCGAGAGCTGCTCGTCTACCGAAACGGAAAAGACCTGCGCGCCTTCAGGGCCTACCGGGCCGACGACAATATCGCCGACACGCCACTCAAAGGCGCCGCCATTGCGCGCAGATACGGTCCAACTGGCATTCAGGCGCGGAAAGTAGGTTTCCCCTTCGGCGAGGGTCCGGCTAAGGAAGATGGTGCCATCCGCGCCGCGCACTTCCAGCCATGCCTGACGGACAGCAACGATCTCCAGCGGCAGCTCAACCGGCGCGCGGATTTCCGAGCGCACATCGGCAAACAGGCTGTCGCGAGCACCTGAAACGGCGACAGGCGACTCGCTGACAGGCTCTTCAGGCGTGCTGTTTATCATCACCATTGCCGTGACGCCTGTAGCCACCACGGCAGCCAGCAGCGCAACACCGGCGACGATGAGCGGCCATTTCGTTCCCTGCTTCTTGATCTGACCCATCTTGGGCACAGGCGCCGCCGACTTGACCTCAGCCAGGCCACCGCATTCACGGGTATAGCGTTGCACGACTTCCTGCTCAGGCAGGCCAAGATAGCGCGCATAGGTCAGAAGATAGGCCTTCATATAGCCCGGCGCGATGGTCTGCACTTCCATCCGCTCTATCCCCATCAGCAAATTCTCGCGGATACGGGTTTCCTTGGCGATATCGGTCAGCTGATAGCCGAGCACTTCGCGAACACGGCGCAGCACCTGCCCCATGCGGAGCGCTTCGCCTTCATACTCAGCGGTGCGGAAAATCTCTTCGGCCCGGACACGGCCCTCGCGCACTTCCAGCTCGCGCGCGGCGCGCGGTGAGATGGGCGTCACATTCGAACGATCCGTTCCGTTCTCGGTCACAGATGCTTCGGACTTCTGTCCGTCCTCTGCCGCTTCATGGGTCATGTTGTGTGCCATATTCTACCAGTCACTTCGACCGCTGCCATATGGGTGTCAATTTTGGCAAAAAACGGTCCAGGCCATGAAAAACGTGCCATCATCCCGTTATAACCGGCTTCATACGTCCGGTATATCTGCCCCATGTTCAACCGCTATCCCTAATACTTGGTTACGGAACGAACCGTTCGGTTTATCCAGCGCCGCATTCAGCGCCTGACGGAATCCCCCAAGATTGATGGATCTCAGGGCCTGTTTGACGGGTCCGATGGCGGAGGCTGACATCGAGAGGCTGGTATAGCCGAAAGCAGCAAAGCAGAAGGCTACGAGTGGAGCCGCCGTCGCCTCACCGCAAACCGAAAGCCGGATACCGGCCGTCTTGCAGGTTTCGGCAACCATTCGCAGGAACCTCAAGGCCGCCGGACTTATAAGATCGTACCGATCTGACACAGACGGCGTCATCCGGTCCGCGGCAAAGAAGAATTGCAGGAGATCGTTGGTACCGACCGAGAGAAAATCGACCTCCCCGGCCAGATCGGACAACGAGAAAGCCAGCGCCGGTGTTTCCAGCATCACCCCTATTTCAAGCTTCGAGGGCGTCTTGCCGGTACGCCCGGCGGTCCACCTGACTTCTTCCTCAAGCAGCGCGCGCGCCTCGCGGAACTCTTCGGGGGTTGTCACCATCGGGAACATAACCGTCAGCGGCCCCTCCCCGGCTGCACGAACAAGCGCGCGCAGCTGGCGGCGGAAGAGACCTTTGTGGTCAAGCGCAAACCGGATGGAGCGCAAGCCCAGAGCCGGATTCTCCTCCCGCAGCTGGTTGAAGATCGGCAGCACCTTGTCGCCGCCAAGGTCCAGCGTGCGGAAGATGACCGGCCGGCCCGCCGCCCGGTCAAGCACCCGGCGATAGAGGGCGATCTGGTCTTCCAGGCGCGGCAGGGATTCTGAAACCAGGAACTGGAACTCGGTACGGAAGAGACCGACCCCATCGGCGCCCGCCTGGTCGAGCATGTCGAGATCAAGGTCGAGGCCCGCGTTCAGCATCAGCGAGATGGTGCTGCCATCTTTTGTCTGCGCCGGCAGGCCCTTGAGGGCGGCATAGACCGCCTGACGTTCCGAGCGCAGGGCCACGCGGGATTTGTAGGCGTCATAAACCGCGTCATCGGGGCGGATATGGGCCTGGCCCTGCTCGGCATCGACGATCACATAATCGCCCTGCTCGATCAGGGTAGTGAGCCCCTCGATGCCGCCGATGGCGGGGATGCTGAGCGCGCGCGCCACGATGGCAGCGTGGGAGGAAGCCGCTGCCTCCTCCATCAGGATGCCCTTGAGGCCCATCTTGGCATATTCCAGCAGCTCTGCGGGGCCGAGGCGCCGGGCCACGAGAACACTGCTCTCATCGGTAATCTGGGGCTTGTTCTCATCTCCGCCGAGGATGCGCAGCAACCGGTTGTCGAGGTCTTCCAGGTCGTGGAGGCGCTCACGCAGATAGGGATCGCGGGCGGCCTGCATCTTGGCGCGGTGTTCGCGGCGGGCACGGTCGACCGAGGCTTCTGCCGAAAGGCCAGAGCGCACGCCTTCCTGCAACTTTTCAGCCCAGGAATTATCATGCGCCAGAAGACGGTAAGCCTCCATCACATCGCGTGGGTCTTCGCCGAGCGCGGCGCCATCAATCAGCATCATCCGGTCGATGGAGGCGCGCAGGTCTTTGAGGCCCTGCGACAGGCGGAGGGCCTCCTCTTTCTGGTCTGCCGCAAAGAAGCGGGCCGCCGGAACGACCGGATCATGCAGTACGGCGCGGCCATAACCCAGGCCCTCGCAGAATATACGGCCCCGCAGGTTTTCACTGCTCTGCCCCCGGAAACGCCGCTCGGGCTGGGGGCTGGACTGGTCTTCCTCGATCCGGTGGACGATTTCAGCCAGAACCATAGCGATGGTCTGAAGCGTCTCGACCTCTTCATCACGGTATACCCGCTCGGTGCGGTTCTGGACAACCAGAACGCCGATGACCCCGCCTGTGCGCAGGATCGGCACGCCGAGGAATGCGTGGAAGGGATCCTCCCCCGTCTCGGGGCGGTAGGAGAAGGCCGGATGGCGGGGCGCATCCTCGATAGCAATGGGCTCAGCCGTGCGGGCAACATAGCCGACAAGGCCCTCATTTGCGCCCATGCGTGTCTTGTTGACGGCCTCTTCCTTCAGACCCTCGGTTGCGATCAGCAGCAGCGTTTCGTCCGCTTCCCGGTGATAGATCGAGCACACATCGGCGACGATGGTGGAAGCGATGATGCGAACCACATGATCGAGGCGCGAACGGGTTTCGCCCTCCTCCGCCATCACCTGGCGAAGGCTGTTCATCAAAACACGGGTGGCCGGTAGGTTATACGGCATGCTCTCCCGGTCTACGGTGACCCGTCAGTCTGCGTCCAGCCCGAATGCTGTGTGAAGGGCCCTGACCGCCAGTTCTGTATAGGGCGCCGCGATCAGAACGGAAATCTTGATCTCGGATGTAGCGATAACATCGATGTTGATGCTCTTCTCCGAGAGGGCAGTGAACATTTTTTCGGCAACCCCAGTATGGCTTTTCATACCGACGCCGATGATCGAGATCTTCGAGACGTCGCGGATTACCTCAATGCGCTCATAGCCCACTTCGGCCTGGAGCTTTTCGAGCGTCTCGCGGGCAAACGGGCTGTCGCGGTCGGTGCAGGTGAAGACGAGGTTTGCCTTGTCCGCTTCACGTGAGGAAGCCTGGACGATCATGTCCACATTCACCCCTGCGCGGGCGAGCGCCGAGAAGATCTTGGCCGAGGAGCCGGGCTTGTCGGGCACGCCATAGAGGGTGACCTTGGCCTCGTCCCGCGAATAGGCAACGCCGCTGACGACCTGTTTTTCCACGATCTCTTCCTCTGAACAGACGAGGGTGCCGGGGCTCTCCTCGCCGGGTTTCACAAAACTGGACAGCACGCGCACCGGCACGCCATGGTTCATGGCGAGCTCGACCGAGCGCGTCTGAAGCACTTTGGCGCCAAGTGAGGCCATTTCGAGCATTTCCTCATAGGAAATCTTGTCGATGCGGCGGGCCTTGGGAACGATGCGGGGATCGGTGGTGTAGACCCCGTCCACATCGGTATAGATATCACAGACCTGCGCGCCAAGGGCAGCGGCCACGGCCACGGCGCTGGTGTCCGAGCCACCCCGGCCGAGCGTGGTGACCCGGAATTCGTCGGTCACGCCCTGGAAGCCGGCGACGACGGCGATCTCGCCGCTATCAATTGAATCAGGCAGCGAGCTGTCGTCAAAGCCCATGATGCGGGCGCGGCCATGGCTGTTATCGGTCTTCAGGCGCAGCTGCCAGCCGAGCCAGGAGCGCGCTTTCAGGCCGCGCCGGCGCAGGGCCAGTGCCAGAAGGCCGGCAGTCACCTGCTCGCCCGAGGCGACAACCACGTCATATTCGTCGTCATAGAGGTTGCGCGGGAGATCCTTGCCCGCCGCGCCGTCCGCCAGGGCGACGAGTTTGTTGGTCTCACCCGACATGGCCGAGACAATCACGGCCATTTTCTCGCCCTTTGCGGCGCGCGCAGCGACAATCTCTGCTACGTTCGCAATCCGGTCGAGATCGCCGACCGATGTGCCGCCGAATTTGAGTACTGTCCGCGCCATTTCGCCCCAAATACCTTCTGGCCCCTTGAGGCCCGCTCATTTATCGGCCCCTCTAGAAGAAAGTTGGGCCGGGATCAAACAGGATTGCTAAACAATGGCGAGAACAATTGACGCGTCTGACACGGCGCCCGTGACGCCGAGCATCGACACCGCCGAGGTCGCCAAGTTTTCGGCGATGGCGGCCGACTGGTGGAACCCGGACGGCAAGTTCAAACCGCTCCACCGGTTCAATCCCACCCGGCTGAAATTCATCCGCGAGACGGCCGAGCGCCAGTTTGGCCTCTCAAAAGGCCAGCTGAAGCCGCTGGAAGGGCTGCGCCTCCTGGATATCGGCTGTGGGGGGGGGCTCGTCTCCGAACCGATGGCGCGGCTGGGCGCATCGGTCACCGGGGTGGACGCCTCGGAAGCCAACATCAAGACAGCGCTGACCCATGCGGCCGAGCAGGGCCTGACCATCGACTATCGCGCCGGGACCGCCGAGGGCCTGCTGGCGAGCGGCGAGGCACCCTTCGATATCGTGCTGAACATGGAAGTGGTCGAGCATGTCGCCGACCCCGCCCAGTTCCTGAAGGATACCGCTGAGCTGGTCAAACCCGGCGGGCTGATGATCGTGGCGACCCTCAACAAGACCGCCAAGGCCCTCGCCACCGCCGTGATCGGGGCTGAATACATCCTGCGCTGGCTGCCGCCGGGCACACATGACTGGTCAAAATTCCTGGCGCCGGAAGATGTGGTCGCGCCGCTGGAAAGCGCCGGCCTCGAAACCGACACCCCCATCGGGGTCAGCTTCCATCCGCTCAGCGGGGCGTGGAAACTTTCGGAGGATACCAGCGTGAACTATATGGTTGTCGCCCGGAGGCCCGCCGCATGATCGCCCTGCCCTCACCCGCCACCGTTCACGCTTTCTGGTTTGGCGGATCGGCGTCTTCGCCTGAAGTGCTCAAGACCCATGCGCCGCTCTGGTTCAATGGCGGAGAAGCCTTCGACCGTATCCTGACCGCGCAGTTCCAGCCGCTGCTGGAAACGCTCTCGGCAGGGCCGCTGGCTCATGACTGGGCCACGCGCGGCCCGCGCCAGCGGCTTTCGGCAATCATCGTCCTCGATCAGATGAGCCGCAACATCTTCCGCGGCAGCCCCCGCGCCTTTGCGCAGGATATGCTCGCCCTTCATCTGTGCAAGGAGGGCCTTGCGGCGGGCGAGGATCGGAAGCTGTCGGAGACCGAGCGGATATTCTTTTACCTGCCGCTCGAACACTCCGAGGCAATGGAGGACCAGAAGGAGTCCGTTGCGCTGTTTGCACGGCTCGCGGATGAAGCAAGGGCAGAGTTCCGCGAATTCACAGCGACCACACTGGATTATGCCCGGCAACACCTCGATGTGATCCGCGATTTCGGCCGCTTCCCGCACCGCAACGATGTCGTGGGCCGGGAGAACACACCTGAAGAGAAAGACTGGCTCGCTGAGGGCGGCGGCTTCTGAGGATCAGGCACCGGGCGGAGGCGCGCTGGCGACCTGCACCCGGCCTTCGAGCTTACGGGCA
The DNA here is from genome assembly GCA_046293975.1 of Hyphomonas sp. Classification (GTDB taxonomy): domain Bacteria; phylum Pseudomonadota; class Alphaproteobacteria; order Caulobacterales; family Hyphomonadaceae; genus Hyphomonas. The sequence goes on from JBKBIZ010000030.1 coordinate 23,472, forward strand.
GTTTCTTCCTGCACGGCGCGGGTGAGCGGATAGCCGCGCGCCAAAAAGCCGGCAAGAAGATAGAGCAGCCCAGGTAGGAGGCCGAAAACGAGGACCAACCCGAAGGTCGCAGCATCGGAATTTTCCTGGCCCGGACGGAACCCGGCGATCCGGCCGACGATGAAATAACCCGCCCCGAAGGCAAGGCTGGAGCCCACCTTGTTGAAGCTTGTCAGCAGGGCATAGAAATTACCCGCCCGGTTTTCCCCGGTCTCAGCCGCCTGCCATTCCACCACATCGGCCGTCATCGCGCGGGCGAGGAAAATCGGCGCGCTGAACGGGATGCCCGCAATCAGCGAGGCGATCAGGAAGGTAGTGAAGTTGCCATAAGGCGCCAGCGGAATGAAGGCGATAAAGGCCACACCGGAAAAGGTGGTGGCCGCAAAATAGGCCGTGCGCTTTTCGGTTTTCTTGGCGAGCCAGAGCCAGAATGGCAGGGCAATAATGGCCATGACGAAGAACAGCATCAGCGTCATACTGGTCTGGGCGTCATTGGCGCCGAAGGCATATTCGGCAACGAAAAGAAAGTTTGCGGCCGTGACCGAAATGGCCGTTGAAACCAGCAACTCCATCGACAGGAGCCGTTTGAACATCGGCCCACGGATGGCCTGAAAGAGCGGGCGCAGTTCGAACTTCTCGACCTGTTTGGACTCCCCGCGCAAAGGTGGATCGGGCACGAAGAAACAGGCCAGCGCCGCCGCAATCGGTAGCGTGATGATCATTACCCAGCCCATGACCGCCACCTGGCCGAACCGGTCTGCCTCCACACCCAGCGTCGAAAGGATGAGCGGGACAGCCAGCAGCAGCAGCATGGCAAAGACTGATATGATCTCTGGCCAGAGGAAAAGCCGCGAGCGGTCGTCATAGTCGCTGGCAATGGCAGGCACCCAGGAGGAGCGCGATGTCTGCAACAGTGTGAAGCCGACATAGAACAAAAGCATCCAGCCGATGAAGTAGACCGGCCCTGCCCCAACGGGTGGCATGTAGACGAAGAAGGTGGAGATGCCGAGGATCGGTACACAGAGGATAATCCAGTGGCGCACGCGTCCCAGCGGCGTGCGGTACCGGTCAACCATGTAGCCCATCACCGGATCGGTGAAGATGTCCCAGAAGCGCAGCAACATGAAAAGAAGCCCGGTCAGCTCCAGACCAAGGCCCACACCGTTAGGGGCTTCATTGGCATAAAGCGGCGCAAGATAGACCCCGAGCGGGAGGCCAACCCCGGCGATGGGAATGCTGAGTGAGGCGAACGCCAGCACCCGCGGAAAAGACAAACGCTTGGATTGGGACATGGCGCCCACATTGCCTTGGGCCAAGGTGACGGCCAAGTCATTTTTTAAACGCGCCGTTGCTTGACGTGGCGGCGATGCCACGCAAACTGCTGCTCCAAAAGCAGGGAAGGAAATCGCGAGGCCATGATCCGCAACATTCTGGTGGGCCTCGGGGCCATCATCGGCATTCTCATTGCCGTCGTTCTGTTCCGCACCGCCAGCTATGGCGCCGACCCTGTCGGCAACCGTGTGACGCTTCCTGAAGCGCCGGCGATTTCGGCAGACCGCGGCGCACAAAATCTCTCAAGCGCCATCGGCTTCCGCACCATCACGGTGGCCCCCGGTGATCCTCGTCCGGGTCAGGAAGGACCGTGGCTTAAGCTGCATCAATGGCTGGAGGAAACCTACCCTGCCGCGCATGCTGCAATGCAAAAAGAACTGGTGCCGGACACCCTCACCCTCCTCTACACCTGGGAGGGATCAGACCCCGGACTGAAACCGATTCTGCTCATGGCGCACCAGGATGTGGTGCCGGTCAATATCGGCACCGAGGGCGACTGGACGGGCGGCCCGTTCGATGGCGAGATCATCGACGGCTATATTTATGGGCGCGGAACGATTGACGACAAAGGCTCGCTCGTCGCGCTGATGGAAGCAGCCGAAGCGCTTGCCGCTTCAGGTTTCCAGCCCCAGCGCACGATTTATTTCATGTTCGGCCATGATGAGGAAGTTTCCGGATCGGGCGCAGAGGCGGGCATTGCCCTGCTGCAGGCGCGCGGGATCGAGCCGGAAATGGCGCTCGACGAAGGCTTCATGGTGGTCGACCCCTCCCCGCTGACCGGCAAGCCGATGGGCTTCATCGGCATCGCGGAGAAGGGCTATCTGACGCTGGAAATCATCGCGACGGGCGCGGGCGGACACTCCTCCACGCCGCCGCGCGATTCGGCGGCCGTGCGCCTGGCCCGGGCCGTGGTGGCGCTGGACGACAACCAGATGAAGGCGGATTTTTCGAAACCTCCGGTCTCGGATCTTTTCCGCTCTGCGGCCAATGACATGCCGTTCATCCAGAAGATGGCCTTCGCCAATCTCTGGCTCTTTGAGGGCATGATCGACAAGCAGATGAGCGGGATTGCGGCGGGCAATGCAATGATCCGCACGACGACCGCGCCGACGATGCTTGCAGGCTCGGCAAAGGAAAACGTGCTCGCCCAGCGGGCCAGCGCAATGGTGAACTTCCGTATACACCCCAATGATACCGAAGAAGACATAATGGCGCATGTGCGCGCTGTAACCGCCGGCATCGAAGGCATCGAGATCAATATCGGCCAGGAGGGTATTCGGGGGCAAGGCGCCTCGCCCGTCTCCCCGACGGACAACCTTGCCTATGCCGTGCTGGCGAGCGTGGCCGAGGCCACCGCTGGCGGGGCGCCCGCTGCGCCAGGACTCGTGTTGGGGGCAACCGATGCGCGCTATGCCAGCGCAATCACGCCGAATGTCTACCGCTTTGCGCCGGCCATCATGTCGCCCGACGATCTGACAGGCTTTCACGGCACGAATGAGCGCCTGTCAGTGGAAAATATGGGACGGCTGGCGACGGGCTATGCGCAGATAATTCTCGCTATGGACCAGGGCGAGTAAAGGCCTGCCCAGGCTGCCTGCACGCACGCAGAGGTCAACTCAGCAAATGGGCATGGGAGAGCTTTTGCCAGCCCATGCCCATTTTTGTCTGCAACGGACTGTCAGTTCACAGGGCCTGTAACGCTCTCGATGGGGAGCGAGTAGTGGCGGCCGCAGAACTGGCAGTCGATGGCGAGGGTGCCGTCGGGCTCGACCAGTTCGCGCAGCGACTCGTCGGGCATGCCGCGCAGTGTCTGCAGCAGGCGTTCCTGATTGCAGGTGCAGCGGTCGTCGACGATCAGGCTTTCTTCCAGGACCACGCCCTGTTCATGGAAGAGGCGGTAGAGGAGATCGGTGACCGGAAGCTCCGGGTCGATCAGCTCGGCCGGGGTGAGCGTGCCGAAGAGAGCTTCGGCTTCGCGCCAGGCTTCGGATGTGTCGCCGCGTTTCTCGTCGCCCGCGATGCGCTGGATCATCATGCCGCCACAGACCCAGTCACCGCCCTCGATCGGCTCGACCGAGAGGCGGATGCGCGAGGGCACCTGCTCTGACATGGCGTAATAATCCTCCGCGCACTGAGCGAGCGTGCCTTTATTGAGCGGCACGATGCCCTGATAGGGCTGAATATTGGGATTATCGTGAACGAGGATCAGGCCCAGCCGGCCGGAGGGGCCAAACAGCTGAGGCATGTGGGGCGGCTTGCCTTTGTTGAGGCGCTCGATATTTGCCCAGGCGGCTTCGTCATAGCGGGCATAGCCGCGCACGCCGCCGCCGCTGGTATATTCGCCCACTAGCATCCGCACGGGGCCATCGCCCTCAGCCTGGACAAGAATGCGGCCTTCAAACTTCAGGGACGATCCGACAAGGGCCGCAAGCGCGACCGCCTCCCCCAGAATGCGGGCAAGGTTTTCCGGATAATCATGGCGCGCCAGGATCGGCGTCAGGCTGCTCGGACCCATGCGGACAACGCGCCCACGGATGGGGCGGTCCTGGATCTGGAAGCTGGCGGTGAAGTCACCGGTCTCGAAAGCTGGCTTGGTCATGGGACATGTCCCTTACGGGCTTGGGGGCGGGCTGTGGGAAGCTCAAGGCGCCCCATGTGGCAGCGAGGGCGGCTCAGGACAAGGGGGCGGCGTCAATCGGCGCCCAAAGGGCGCGCGCAACGTAATCAGAGATTGACTCGATCGGTCATTTCGCATTCGTTAACCAAGGGGGATGAAGGCATGGGCGGCAAGCTTCCGGCATTTGCAGAGATTGATCTGGACGTTCCAGAGGAGCTGCGTCCGTCAGCCCTGCGCCGCATGGGCATGACCCCCGACCTCGACAGGCAGATCGACCAGCTTCCCCCACCCAAAGGCAGCTTCTGGCGCAAAGCCGCAGTCCTGACACTGCGAACATACCGACGGATCCGGCCAGCGGTGATCGGGAACCGTTGTGTGTTTGAACCGAGCTGTTCCCGCTACAGCGAACTTGCCTTCCGAACCCGCAGCCTACCAGACGCCTTCAGGCTGACCGCTGGCAGACTGCATCGCTGCCGTCCCGGAAAGGGCGGCCTTGACCTGAACGAACTGGAGGTACCACAGGAATGAATTACCGTATACAGAGCATTGGAAAAGTATTCGACGACAAGGCTGTCAAGGTGCTGGAAGCCCGGCTGAACGAAGCTGGATCAAAAGGCTATCGCTTCCACAGCGTTATGGAAGTGACCCAGCCAGGATGCCTCGGCATAGGGACGCCGACCATTACATACCTCGCCGTATTTGAGCAGGCTGGCCCGGGCGCTTAGCTTTCTTTCAGGCCGAGCAGCTTGCCCCACCCAAGACACAAAAACTCGCACACCAAGGGTGGTTGAGTTTCACGGGCGTGGCGGTGGCCTGCGCAAGCGTGTTGCCAAGGTCGAAGGCAGGGTCGTCGACGAGCAGGGTGCAAGCCAGCACGCGGGGGGCGGGCGCGCCCTTGCGGCGAACGACCATGCGCTGGCTGGCGCACATGATGCTGTCTGGAGACTTGTTGAGGATGCCCCAGCAGGCGGTGGTGATTTCGGGGGGATCGGCGCGGGCGATCATCTCCGGGAAGAGGACGAGCTGTTTGGAGTCATCGGCGTCGATGGAGAGGCCGAGATGCGCGATAAGAGCGCGGTAGCCGGCGCGGGCGGCGGCGTCGCTTTCATGCAGGGCCTGGCGGCCGGCAAGCGCGAGCGGGATGCCGGCTTCAGAGAGCCAGGCGAGCCCGGCGCAGGCTTCGGCGAAGGCGCCCGCTCCCCTTTCGGCGTCGTTGAAGGCAGGCTCGTGCGAATCGAGAGAGACGCGCAGGGTCATGCGGGCGCCGTAGCGCGCGGCGAGGTCTGCAAGGCCCGTCTGGACGCGCGGGCGCATCATCGGGCGCATGGCGTTTGTGAGCAGGAGGAGGCTGTGGCCCCGCTCCAGCGCCGCGGCCATGATGGGCAGGATATCCGGGCACATGAAGGGCTCGCCGCCGGTGATGCCGATTTCGGCGGGCTCTGTGAGCTCGTCCAGGAAGGGCAGAACATCTGCCAGGGTCAGATAGGCGAGGCGGTCATTCTTCGGGCTGCTCTGGATATAGCAGTTGGCGCATTCGATATTGCAGAGCGTGCCGGTGTTCAGCCAGAGCGTGCTCAGGCCGGTCCAGGCTACGCTGGCGCGGACCTCTCCTTTGGCCGTGAGGTCAGGATGGGAGAACTTTGCGGGTGGGTGAAATGTGTCAGCCATGCGTGAACTCTAGGGCGCGGCCCCCTGCCCGCCAAGCGGGGCGCGCGCGAAAGTGATGGCCAGGCTTACTTGCCAAGGCACCAGCGCAGGATGGCTTTCTGGGCGTGGAGGCGGTTTTCGGCTTCCTCGAAGACGAGGCTTGCCGGGCCGTCGATCACTTCGGCGTCGACTTCCTCGCCCCGGTGGGCCGGGAGGCAGTGGAGGAATTTCGCGCCGCCGGCCGCCAGTTCCATCAGCTCTTGGGTGACGGCGTAGGGGTCAAGGATTTCCAGGCGGCGCTCGGCGTCCACGTCGCCCATCGAGACGAAAGTGTCGGCGATGACGACATCAGCGCCCGCGACGGCTTCCTCGGCAGTTTCGAAAAGCTCGATCCGGCCCTGAAGCTCGGCGGCGAGTTCCAGATCGTCCTCATCCGGAGCATAGCGTTTGGGTGTGCCGATGGCGAGGGAGAAGCCGAATTTGGGCGCGGCATGGATGAAGCTGGCGCAGACATTATTACCATCGCCTACCCAGGCGAGGCGCGCGCCCTTGAGAGTGAGCCCGCTTTCTTCCAGCGTCATCAGGTCGGCCATGATCTGGCAGGGATGGGAGCGGTCGGTCAGGCCATTGATGACCGGCACGCTGGCCGCGTCGGCGAAGGCCTCGACATCGGCATGGTCGTTGGCGCGGATCATCACGGCATCGACGAAGCGGGAGAGTACCTTGGCGGTGTCTTCCACAGTTTCGCCGCGGCCGAGCTGCATGTCGTTGGAACTGGCGGTGATGGTCGAGCCGCCGAGCTGGCGCATCGCCATGTCGAAGGAGAAGCGTGTGCGGGTGGAGGATTTCTCGAAGATCATCGCCAGCGCGTGGCCGTCCAGCGGGGCGCCGATATCGACCTTGCCCTTGGGCCAGCCGGCACGCGCCTTCTTCATGGCATGGGCCTGATCGAGGATCGCGCGAAGCTCTGCGCTCTCAAGCGGCCAGATATCGAGGAAGTGGCGGATCGTCATGGGCGGGGCCCCCGCAAAAGAAAGGGGGCCGCATAGCGCGTTTTGACGGGGATCGCCAGTGTTTGTTAGTTAAGGCGTTTGGGAGCGGCCTGCCCGCCCGGGTGAACCAGACGGGCAGGCAGGCAATTTCCAAGGCGCGTCAGGCGCGCTTTATGACCCGGACGATCAGAAGCAGGATGACCGCGCCGATCGTGGCATGGATGATGGCGGCAACGATACCCGAACCCAGACTGACATTCAGGGCCGGAAAGATGAACCCGGCCAGAAAGGCGCCAAGGATGCCGACTACGATGTTGCCGACGAGGCCAAAGCCGAAGCCTTTGACGATGAGGCCGGCAAGCCAGCCGGCAATCGCGCCGATCAGCAGAAAAATAATAATACTTTCAAGGGTCATAATGGGTCTCCTTCCCATTGCGCGGAGGCCCGGGTTGAGCCACTCGCGTCGTTCCCGGGTAGTTTTAGAAAAACTACCCTCGCGGAAACCATAAGCCTGATCGGGCGGACTGGGAAAGGATAAAGCGCCTTCGAAGAGAGCGTAACTAGCAAGGCGCTAAGCCCGGAAATTCAATTCTGAACTGCAAAGCGCAGGGAACAACGCCCGATCTGATCCGTTCTGTCTATGGAGACTAAGGGTCAACACGTATGCAACACAGATCGCCACAGAACCCCTTTATGGTACAGTGCATGCAGGTCACGCAGGCTGACCTGTACGCGATACGGGAGGGTTGCTCATGACTCTCACAAGATCCCATCTTGCCACCAATACCAACCCAAAGTGGCACAGGCTGAGACAGGATACCGGCCGTTTCCCGACGATTGCCGAATGCGCCATTTACTGCCTTCCCAATTTGAGGGCATGCGCGCGCCTGTTTACTGGAAATCGGGGCGCGGGCGACGCGTTGATCGAGACATTTCTTGAGGATCTGCTTGCCTGGAAACCTGCGGGCACTGCTCCGCATACCCCGGCTGGCCTGACACTGGCTTTCGAGCAGTTTCTGCACCGACACTTTGGCCGCAAGCCCCAGCGGATCGCACTTTCGTCAAACCCCAGCCCGGCGATGGGCATCTGGATGTCTGTCGATGAGTTTCTCGAGACGCTCACGCGGCTTTAGCGCGCCGCACGTACCGCTCAGAAGCCGTAAGCCCGCTCCACCTTTGCCACCCGGATCGTATAGGCCGAATAGAAGGCTTCGCGGCCACGTTTCTGGGCGGCGAGATGTTCGGTGTTGCGTTTCCAGGCGCGGATGGCCTCCTCGCTTTCCCAATAGGAGACGGTGATTTCCAGGCCGCCTTCGCCTTGTGCGGATTCGTAGCCAAGGAAGCCGGGGCTTTCTTCGGCGAGGGCCACCATGCGCGCGGCGGTCTCGCCATATTCAGCTTCCTCGCGGCCGGAAAAGACGGCCGTAAAGATGACGGCCCAATAGGGCGCCTCCGGTGTTTTTGCGATCATGGCTTTGCCCCCTTGTGAGCCCCCTTATGACTGGCCGTCACACGCCTGTCATTGTGGCACGGCATGCCGCTTCCTATCTAGCCTCCCTTCTGGCGTCCGGGTTCAAACTGCCCTAAGGGAGGCGCATAGTTTCAACCCTTTCCGGGAGTTAGCCCAGACATGGATAATGTTCTCATCATCGGCGCCGGCGCGGGCACCGGCTTGTCGGCCAAGTGCGCCGAAGCCGGCGGCGTGGACCTCATCATCATTTACAACAGCGGACGCTATCGCATGGCCGGGCGCGGATTGCTGGCCGGGCT
>JBKBIZ010000310.1:0-578 GCA_046293975.1 Hyphomonas sp.
GCCCGCGAACCGGGTCCAGTCGGCGCTGGCCGGGTTCAGGCGATGATCGACGCTCAGGGCCGTCAGCGGCCGGCCTCGCGCCCTGGCCCAGGCGGCGGCCAGCCTCAACAGGGCGATGGAGTCTCCCCCGCCCGACAGGGCCAGGGCGACCGGCTGCAGGGTCTCCGCACTCAGTCGCCGATCCAGCCGCGCGAAGAGACGGGCGGCCAGCCCCGTATCGGTTCCGTCGATCTCGGGCCTCAGCTGCACCCGGCCGTGGTGCGCATCTGGGTCGCGCGGGCCTTCAGCGTGTCCGAGGCGGCGGGCGCATAGCGGCGCGTGAACTCGCCCAGGGCCGCGCAGCCCTGGGTCTTGCGGTCGGTGGCGTTCAGGGCCGTAGCCAGCTCCAGCACCGTGGCGCCGGCCCAGGGGGCGGTCGGCCAGCCCTCGAGGGCGGCGGCGTAGAAGGCCACCGCGCCGGCCTGGTCGCCGGCCGAGACCCTGAGGTCGCCGAGGCGGGCGTTGGCTTCGCGGGCCTGGGGGGTGTCGGGCCAGGCGAGGGCGACGGTCTGCAGGGCGCGATCGCCCATGGCCGGGTC
>JBKBIZ010000311.1:0-576 GCA_046293975.1 Hyphomonas sp.
GCCGAGACGGCGCCGGCTCCAAGCGCCCAGGGCGCCGACAGACGCACGAACAGGGTCTGGACCGCGTCCACATCCTGCACCAGTCGGGCCGAGGCCTCGCCGGACGACAAGGCCAGGGCCTGGGCGGGCGGGGCGGCGGCGAGGGCGTCGAACAGTTGCGGGCGCAGCCGGGCCAGAGCCTTCAGCGCGGCCTCGTGCCCGGCGACCCGTTCGATGTAGCGAGCGCCGGTTCGCAATATGGCCAGCAGGCGGATGGTCGCGCTGGGCATCATATAGTTGAAGGCCTGAACCGCCGCCGATCCGGCGACCCCGGCGATGGCCGCGCCGGTGATGAACCAGCCCGACAGACCCAGCAGACAGGTCGCGGCCACGGCGACGACGGCGCCCCCGGCGGCGGCGATGCGCAAGCGGCCGCGCTGGGCCTGACGACGGAGGGCCTGCGGGACCGGCTGGCGCAGGCGGGCGTGACGCTGGACCGCCGGGCGCCACGTTGGGAGGCGGCGCAGCACTGGCCCTGGCCGCTGACGCTGATGGAGGTGGCCGACCGCCTGTACGGGGAGACGGACGCCGGGGCGC
>JBKBIZ010000312.1:0-575 GCA_046293975.1 Hyphomonas sp.
GCGGCCCCCTACGCAGTGTTGGTGCGGACCGCGGCGGCCCGGGCGATCGGCGCTCCGCGTACGCTCAGCGACACCGAGCTCGACGCCTTCCTCGATCGCGTGGGCGTCCTGTCCGGCGTCGGGGCGACCTGGTCGGTCCTGAAGGCGCAGGCCGCCGCCGCGACCACCCCTCAAGATCTTATGCAGGTCGCGCGCGACCTCTACCGCTGGAAGCAGGAGATGATTCGTGGACGTTCATGAAGTGACCGCGCTGGCCGCGCGAATCCGCGCCGAGATCGCGCGCGCGGTGGTCGGCCAGGAAGGCGCGGTCGATCTCTTGCTGACAGCCCTGTTCGCGGGGGGCCACGTGCTGCTCGAAGGGCCGCCGGGAACGGCGAAGACCCTGCTGGCCCAGAGTTTCGCCCGCACGGTGGGGCTCGACTACGGGCGGATCCAGTTCACGCCGGACCTGATGCCCGGCGACATCATCGGGGCCAATCTGTTCAACTTCCAGACCTCGAGCTTCACCCTGACGCGCGGCCCGATTTTCTGCGAACTGTTGCTGGCCGACGAGATCAACCGCACCCCGCCCAAGA
>JBKBIZ010000313.1:0-574 GCA_046293975.1 Hyphomonas sp.
ATCAGCACCGTGTTCGGCTACCCCGGCGGGGCGATCATGCCCGTGTACGACGCCCTGACCTACTACCCGGAAGTCCGGCACGTCCTGGCCCGCCACGAGCAGGGCGCCGCGCACGCCGCAGAAGGGTGGGCCAAGGCGACCGGCGAGATCGGCGTGTGCATGGCCACCAGCGGTCCCGGCGCCACCAACCTCGTGACCGGACTGGCCGACGCCATGCTCGACAGCGTGCCGCTGCTGGCCATCACCGGGAACGTCGCCTCGCACCTGATGGGCACCGACGCCTTCCAGGAGGCCGACATCACCGGCATCACGCTGCCCATCACGAAGCACAACTACGTGGTCCGTGACGTGCAGGACCTGCCGCGCATCGTGGCCGAAGCGATCCGCATCGCCCGTTCGGGCCGACCGGGACCCGTGCTGGTGGACATTCCCAAGGACATCCAGCTGGCCCCGTACCACGGCGAGATTCCCGTCCCGCACGCCCGCCCGGAAATCCCGGCCCCCAGCCAGGACGCCGTTGACCGCGCCCTGGAACTGATCCGCGCGGCGCAGCAGCCCGTGATCATGGTGGGCG
>JBKBIZ010000314.1:0-572 GCA_046293975.1 Hyphomonas sp.
TGCGAGATCGCACGCGAGACCGTCCGGCCCTGGTTCCGCCCCCCGGTCGCCCCCGCCGTAGAGGCGCAAGGCCTGGCCCGCCAGCGGCTGGTCAACGAGGCCCTGCGTCCGGCCGAGGCCACCGACGACTGGCGCGGCGCCATCCGCGACATCCGTTCGGCCGCCGCCGCGCGGGGCGAGGCCCGCGACCCCATAGCCGAAGGTCTGCAAGGCCTGTCCCTGCTGACCGTCCGCGCCGAGGAAGAGGCCGCCGCCGCCATCGCCCTGATGATGCGCGAGACGCTGGAAACGCCCATCCGATGGAACGGGCAGGACCTGCGCGCTCGTCACGCCCGACCAGGCCCTGGGCCGCCGCGTCGCCGCCCGGCTGGAACGCTGGGGCGTGATCCCGGATTCGTCGGCCGGCGCCCCCCTGTCGCGCCTGCCCGCCGGCGCCCTGGTCGATCTGTGCGCCCGCTGGATCGCCGATCCGGTCCAGCCCCATCTGCTGCTGGCCGTCGTCAAACACCCGTTGGCCCGGTTCGACCTGGGCGACGCCTCTCAAGCCGCAGCCGTCGCCGCGCTGGAGGAAC
>JBKBIZ010000315.1:0-569 GCA_046293975.1 Hyphomonas sp.
GTGCGGATGATCCAGCTCTGGCCCGCCAGGCGGACGTTGCGTCCGTTGACGTCCAGGATGGCGCTGTCCGATCCGCCGCCGTCCGTCAGGCGCACACGGCCGTTCGCCTCGCCCGAGGCCAGGAAGGCCCCGGCGCGCGCTGTGAACGTCAGGTCCGCGCTGGACGGAATATTGTCCGACAGGGCGACGGCGCCCTTGGCCGTCACGCCGCCCGCGTCCACGTCCAGATCCGTCAGGCGGATCTGCTTGCCGCCCAGGAAGAAGTTGCCCGAGGCGCGCGCGGGACCATAGTTCGAGCCGCTGACGACCATGATCCGGCCGTCGGACGCATCCGCGCCCTTGCGGAAGCTCAGCGTCAGGTCGGCGTTGTTCAGCGTCAGGGCGCCGGCCGTCACCTGCTGGAAGCCGGCGGTCAGGTCGACGCGCGGCTGGGACAGGGTGCCGGTCAGGGCGCCGCGTCCGTTCATGTCGCCGCCGATCTCGACCGGCCCGGCCGCGAACGGGCCGCGCGCGTTCCAGTCCAGCGCCAGCCTCAGATTACCCGCCGTCTCGATGATGCCCTTGGCGCC
>JBKBIZ010000316.1:0-569 GCA_046293975.1 Hyphomonas sp.
TTGGCCGCGGCCATGATGGCCTCGGGCGTCGTGGCGCGGACGCGCTCCGGATAGTTCTGGAGCTCGCTCAGCGGCAGCCCGAACTGGACCGTCTGGGCGATGAAGTTCCCCAGGCCGCCGGTGGTCTCCAGATTGCTGGAGAATCCGCCGGTGATGTAGGTCTCGCGGTCGGTGGTGGCGGTCTCGGTGACGGCTTCGGTCTTCAGGCGGTCGAACTCGAACAGGACGAGGCCGAGAACCTCGGCGGCGCTTTCGTTCTTGGTCTGGGTCGAGGCGACCAGAACCGAGGCCTCGGACCGGGCCGAGATGCCGGAGTTGGCACCGTAGCTGAGGCCGCGCTTGGCGCGCACTTCCTGGAACAGGTGGCCGTTCTGACCCCCGCCGATGATCGCGTTGGTCACCAGCATCGGATAGTAGGCCCCGTCGGTGCGCAGGGGTGCGCGGACGGCGGCGGTGACCGCGGCCTGACCCGCGCCCGGCAGGTCGACGACGATGATGCGCGGCTCGGTCGTGGCACCGACCCGGGCCGGGAGGGTCGGGCGGGCGGTCGCGGGCCGTTCCCAGCCGCC
>JBKBIZ010000317.1:0-567 GCA_046293975.1 Hyphomonas sp.
CTCTGCCATCTAAATACCCTCGGCCGCCGTCGGTGCAAGATGCGACGGTTGCCTTGTGCGCGCCGCGACCGCATCTGCGGCGCATGCCCGTTTCCAACGCCTATCGCCCCGAGCCCCGCTTTTTCGACCTGGGCGAAGACTATGGCGATGCGGTCGCCCCCGCCGATTTCCCGCAGACGGCCCTTCGGTTCCGCAACGACCGCGCCGCCGCGAGCGTGGGGCTCCACACGCTGACCGACGCCGAATGGATCGCGCATTTCGGCCGGTTCGAGCCCCTGCCGGGCCAGCCCGGGCCGATCGCCATGCGCTATCACGGCCACCAGTTCCGCACCTACAATCCCGACCTCGGAGACGGGCGGGGATTCCTGGCGGCGCAAATCCGCGACGCATCGGGTCGGATGCTCGACCTCGGCACCAAGGGCTCGGGCCAGACGCCGTGGTCGCGCGGCGCGGACGGGCGGCTGACGCTGAAGGGCGGGGTGCGCGAGGTTCTGGCGGCCGGGATGCTGGAGGCGCTGGGCGTGCCGACCAGCCGCGCCTTCAGCCTGATCGAGACGGGCGAGAAAC
>JBKBIZ010000318.1:0-564 GCA_046293975.1 Hyphomonas sp.
GGCCCAGGCCGAAAGCCAGCTGGCCCAGATCCGCGTCGATATCCGCACCGCCCAGCGCGAACGCGACCGTCTGCAACGTCTGGTCGCCACCAACTTCGTCGCCGCCCAGCGCATCGACCAGGCCGACGACCAGATCGCCGTGGCCCAGGCGCGTCTGACGTCGCAGGCGGCGGCGGTGCAGACCGCGCGCGCCCAGTTGGAAGAGGCGCGCTATAATCAGGAGCTGACCATCATCCGCGCGCCCAGCAACGGTCGGATCGTGCGCCGTTACGCCAACCCCGGCGCAGGCGCCTCGACCCTCAACGTCTCCAACATGTTCGATCTGGAGCCGGATGCGCCGCGCATCGTCCGCGCCGAGGTGGTGGAAAGCGACCTGCCGAACCTGATCGACGGACAGGCGGTCGAGATCACGCCCGAGGGCGACACGACCAAGGTCTATGTCGGCGCCGTGATGCGTCGGGCGGCCGTGTTCGGCGCGCGCAAGCTGGCCTCTGACGATCCCTCGCAACGCACGGATGAGCGCGTGGTCGAGGTTGTGGCCTCGGCCGGCGACGCGCCGCTGCT
>JBKBIZ010000319.1:0-564 GCA_046293975.1 Hyphomonas sp.
ATTCTCGATCTGGGAGAGGTAGCTGACCGAAACGCCCAGCCGGGTGGCGAGCGCGGCCTGGGGTAAGGCGAGCCGCCTGCGCAGATCGCGGACGCGGTTTCCGGCGAAGAGGCGGCGGCGCTGTTCCATGGCTTCACAATATCCGCAGATATGGACAATGCAACTTCGCAACATTGCATTTGCGTGTGCGCCCGTGTCCTGTGCAGGGGCTGGCCAAGGGAGTACGCCATGTCTTCGACGATCGAGGAACTCGAACGCCGCCGCGCCGCGGCCCGGCTGGGCGGGGGCCAGAAGCGGATCGACGCGCAGCATGCCAAGGGCAAGCTGACCGCGCGCGAGCGGCTGGAAGTGCTGCTCGACGAGGGATCGTTCGAAGAGCTCGATATGTATGTCGAGCATAACTGCGTCGATTTCGGGATGCCGGAGCAGATCGTGCCGGGTGATGGCGTCGTCACCGGATCAGGCACGATCAACGGGCGCCTCGTGTTCGTGTTCTCGCAAGACTTTACCGTGTTCGGCGGTTCGCTGTCCGAGCGGCATGCGCAGAAGATCTGCAAGATCATG
>JBKBIZ010000031.1:0-31787 GCA_046293975.1 Hyphomonas sp.
GCGGTGTCCGAGCCGGTCGCGCGGATGATGGCCGAAGGCGCGATGGCCAATAGCCGGGCGAACATTGCCGTGGCGATTACCGGCGTGGCGGGGCCAGGTGGCGGCACACGGATGAAACCGGTTGGCACGGTGCACATTGCCTGCGCGCGGGAGAACCGGGCTGTGCTGCATGAGATGCTTCAGCTGGGCGACATTGGCCGCGAGGCGATCCGCATGGCGGCGGTGGAGACGGCGCTGAATTTGATTCAGGCGCAGACGCGGTAGCGGGCGGATTGCGTTTCAGGCAGCAGATTTATGAGGCGCATGCGGGTGACACTTGAATACTTTCTTCAATGGGGATGGGCTGCGAGGCGCGCGTCACAGGAAATAAGTGCGGTTGAAGCGCGGGCCCGTCACGAAGCAGCCGAGAAGTACTACGTTCGGGTGCCCCAGCCCGATGGATACTGTGTCATTCATGTTATGCACAACGCCGCCGTAGTGATGTTCCTTGACGCCTTAAATCGCTACAACGGCGTTTACCAGTTCAACAAGGAACTAAATGGAAGAGCCTTTCTTGAGCATATAGACATATGGACATTTGATAGTCCGGAGCAGGAAAAAGGCTCTTTCTACCATTCTCGGACTTTGAAAGAGGGTACTGCGCTTTGCACTGTTGCTCCTGCAGGCAGTGGAACGCGAGAAGAGTTTCAGGCTGATGTATCAACGGAGGATATGCGGGTGCATTGGGACTGGTTTCCTGAGTTTGGAAAGTACGATCACCTATGCATATTTGATCGATCAGACGTCGGGGCCGCGCCGGAGGAGTCTCAGGACCGGACAATCAATTAGTATGTTGTCTGAAGGTGTCGGCATACGGCCCCTAATAATTGCTGGGCGTACCCCCCTAGATTTTGCTCGGGATGGGCTTTGAACCTTTCCGAGCATATCATCCGCTCGTCACCCTCGATGCGCGCCAGCGCATCTGAGGGCCCATCATCTGAAATTTTCGCGTGCGCGCGGGGATGGGGCGGGAGATGGGCACTCAGACGGGCTGCGCCCGTCGAGTGTGACGAAGTTGGAGAAGCGGGGCTTGGTTGCGGGCAGCACAAAGGGCCGGACGCAGCGGGGGCTGGCCGGTTTGATTGGGTGAGTTCGGGGTCGGTTAAAGCTAGGAGGTGTCGGCGTTTGCCGAGAGGGCGTAGGCCCCCTTCGTCAGTCCGCTGCGCGGCCTGCCACTTCCCCCGCTTGCGCAGGGGAAGAAAAGAAGGTGCGGCTCATCAGCGTTGATTTCTGCCGGGAGCGATGACGACCAGCAGGGATCATCCCAGGCTTTGCGCATTGCCACGAGTGGTCTGTAGGCTGACGGGCTGGGCGCGGGATCGCCGTAATAGGTGATGTCGATGCCGCCCCACCAGTGGACGGTGACGAGGGCCTCGCGGCTGCCGCGCGCGTCCATCAGATCGGCGACGCGCAGCAGATACCAGAAGACAACCGGCCAGAAGATCGGCAGCACGAAGTCGAAATACTCCGCGAAGGCGGGGTGTTTGCGGACGCGGTGCATGGCGGCGAGGTTGATCATGGGGCGGAGGATACGCCCGGCGCGGGTGGGGGTGGATAAGGATTTGGGAGAATTTTTGTAGGGGGTTGATTGGGCTCAGGATTTTGTTGGTGGAGGGGGTTGGATTTGTTGGATAGGGCGGAGGCCCTCACCTCCCATTGCTGCGCAATGGGCCCCTCCTCTCCCGCAAGCGGGAGAGGGGTTAAGGCGTGGAATAGCGCCGTTGGGCTTCTTCCAGGAAGGCGTTCAGTATGCGGTTGACGGCGAGGTCGTGGTTGGCGGCGGCGAGGAAGCCTATGATGGGGTTGCGGAATTCGTAGTTGATTTCGAGGGAAACGTCGGAGGCGCCGTGGACACTTTCGGTTATGCGCCATTCGGCGAAGAGTTTCCTAAAAGGCCCGCGTACGAGGGAGGCGGTGACACGCTGGGCGGGTTCATCGGCGACCACGCGGGTGGAGAAACGCTCCGTGAACCCCTTGAAGCCGACGGCGGCTTCGCCGAGGCATTCGGTGACGCCGGGGCCGGCCTCACGCACTTCAGAGACGCGCAGGGCCGTGATCCATTTTATGAAGTCGGGATAGCGGGCAATGTCTGAGACCAGCGCAAAGCATTGCGCTGTCCCATAGGGCACACGCATTGTCTTGGTGAAGCGCGGCATCGTTTAGGCTTTGTGGGCGGCGAGAAAGGCTTCGCGCGCGGCGCGCAGCTGGGCGAAGTCTTCGCCCGCATGGTGGCTGGAGCGCGTCAGCGGGCTGGCCGAGACCATGAGGAAGCCTTTGGCGCGGGCGATTTCTTCATAGGCCTTGAACTCTTCAGGCGTGACGAAGCGGTCAATCGCGGCGTGTTTGCGCGTAGGCTGAAGGTATTGGCCGATGGTGAGGAAGTCGACACCGGCAGAGCGCATGTCGTCCATCACCTGCATCACTTCTTCCTTGGTTTCACCGAGGCCCACCATCAGACCGGACTTGGTGAACTGGGCGGGGTCGCGGTCCTTCACCTTTTGCAGCAGGCGGAGGGAATGGAAATAGCGCGCGCCGGGGCGGATAGTGAGATAGAGGCGCGGGACGGTTTCCAGATTGTGGTTGAACACATCCGGGCGCGCATCAATGACGCGGTTTTCCCAGCCATCCTTGCGCAGGAAATCGGGCGTGAGGATTTCGATCGTGGTGCCCGGGGAGCGCTCGCGGATGGCGTTGATCGTGTTGACGAAGTGCATCGCGCCGCCGTCTTCCAGATCGTCGCGGTCCACAGAGGTGATGACGACATGGGAGAGACCCATTTCGGCGACGGCCTCGGCGACGCGGGCGGGCTCGTCTTCTTCGACGCCCGGTTTGGGCTTGCCGGTGGCGACGTTGCAGAAGGAGCAGGCGCGGGTGCAGATCTCGCCCAGGATCATCATCGTGGCGTGTTTCTTGTCCCAGCACTCCCCGATATTGGGGCAGCCGGCCTCCTCGCAGACGGTGACGAGGCCCTTGGATTTCACGATATTGCGGGTCTCGTTATAGCCCTCGGAGGTGGGCGCGCGCACGCGAATCCAGTCCGGCTTGCGCAGGACGGGGGTGTCAGGCCGGGCCTGCTTTTCGGGGTGGCGCGGGCGCGGGGCGCCGGTACGGGTGTCGATGAGATTGGCCATGAGGAGGAAATGGACCTTCCGGGCGATTCCATCAAGCGTCACGCTCTGCATAGCCCTCATGCCGTAGCCGATATCGCACTGGCAATATCTGTTGCAGATATGACGCAACATGACAGAATATTACAAAATTCGGCCAAAGCCGGTATGATTCAGGGCGGAAACCTATGCAGCATTCGATCCAGCCACTGGTGCCCGCGCCGCTTGTCTACAGGCCACAGCGGACGCGCACCGACCTGTTTTCCGCCCTGCTTCGCGCCTCGCGCGAATTTGGGGGGAGCAAGATCATTGCCGTCGATGGCGACGAGCGTGAGCTTTCCTACAAGGAAATCATCCGCGCGGCGTTTGCACTCGGCTCGGCGCTGAAAAAAGGCACGCAGAAAGGCGAGGCGGTCGCCATCATGCTGCCGACCGGCGTGGGGGCGGTGATCGCATTTTATGCGTTAAGCGCGTTTGGGCGCGTGCCGGCCATGCTGAATTTCACGGCCGGGTCAAAGAACCTGAAGGCGGCGATGAGGGCCGCGAAGGTCAAACGCATCATCACGGCGCACAAGTTCGTGGAACTGGGCGGGCTGGAGACGCTGGTCGAAGACCTCTCCAAGGTGGCCGAGATTATCTATCTGGAGGATGTGCGGGAAAACCTGTCGCTGGGCAACAAGCTGACGGCCGTGGCGGGGACGCTCCTGCCGGGGCTGGTGGCGGCGGGGCCGCACCACAAGAAGCCGGCCGTGATCCTGTTTACCTCCGGCACCGAGGGCGAGCCCAAGGGCGTCGTGCTGAGCCATGAGAATGTGCTGGCGAATGTCGAGCAGGTGCGCGCGCATATCGGGCTTTGTCCGGATACGGATGAGCTGTTCAATCCGCTGCCGACGTTTCACTGTTTCGGGCTGACGGTTGGCGCCATTCTGCCAGTTGTGGCGGGCATCAAGGTGCTCTTTCACCCCTCCCCGCTTCAGCCCAAGGAGATCGTGCGGCGGATCAGGGAACATCGGCCCACGATCATGCTGGCGACGGACACGTTCATTTCGCAATATGCGCGCACGGCCGATGATGGCGATCTCAGTTCCATTCGGCTGGCCGTCTGCGGCGCGGAGCGGGTGAAGGACGAAACGCGGGCTTATGTGCGCCGGAAATTCGAGATAGAGATCCTGGAAGGCTATGGGGCTACGGAAGCTTCACCCGTGGTGGCGGCCAACCAGTGGGAGGATAATCGTCCGGGCACGGTTGGGAAGCTGATGTCGGATATGAAGTCGCGGCTGGTGCCGGTGGAAGGCATGCCCGAAGGCGGCAAGCTGCACATTCGCGGGCCAAACATCATGCTGGGATATTTGCGCCCGTCCAATCCCGGGATGATCGAGAAGCTGATCGATGGCTGGCATGATACCGGCGATATCGTGACAGTGGACGAAGAAGGGTTCATCCGCATCATGGGGCGCGTGAAGCGCTTTGCGAAGATTGGCGGGGAGATGGTGTCCCTCGCGGTGGTGGAGAATTGCGCGGCAGCGGTGTGGCCGGACAATATGCATGCGGCTGTCACCCTGCCCGACCCGAAGAAGGGCGAGCAGGTGATCCTGCTGACGGACGCGCCCGAGGCGACACGTGACCCGATCATGAGCTGGGCGAAACAGCATGGCGTGCCGGAGATTTCCGTGCCGCGGCGGGTGTTCCGTGTGGCGGAGATCCCCGTGCTGGGGACGGGCAAGGTGGACTATGGCGCGGTGGGGATTGAGGCGGAGCGGTTGATGAACGACTGAGCGCGGCTCAGGCCGCTTCGCTCAGGACTTCGGCTTCCTCGTCCATGAACTCGCGGATCAGCGCGCCGGTTTCTTCGGCGCGGGTGACGAGGAAGAGGTGACCGCCGCCCTTGATGATGCGCAGGCGGGAATCCGGCAGGGCGAAGTTCAGGATGTGACCGTTGGCGACGGGAACGATGGAGTCGGCGTCGCCCATGATGACCAGCGTTGGCATCTTCAGGAAACGGATAAAAGGCAGGCTCGACCAGCCCGCGAAGGCGAGGATCTGGTAGAGATAGCCTTTGGGGTCTGGCGGCATGAGGCTGTTGATGTGCTGGCCGGCGGAGGCGTCGGCCGCGTCGCCATAGAGTTTGGCAAAGTTTTCGCGCATGAATTCGGGGTCGGAGTAGCGTCGCGTATCGACCATTTTCGAGAGTGAGGCCGGGCGTCCGGGGATCATGGTGACGCCGGCTGTGGTGGCGCACAGGATGAGGCGCTTGACGCGGTTGCGATACTGGAAGGCAAACTGCTGAGCGAGCGCGCCGCCCCAGGAGACGCCCATGACGTCCATCTCGCCGATGCCGTGGCGCTCAACCAGTTTGCGAATCCAGCGGGCGAGCATCCAGTGGCGGTAGGGCCATTGGGTGACCGGGCTGAGGCCGACGCCGGGGACATCAAGGGTCAGGATTTCGCGGTCTGGGAACATTTCGCCGAGGCCTGAGGCGAGTTCGAGATTTGCGCCGATGCCGTTGAAGAAGACCAGCGGGCGGCCGGCCGCTTTCCCTGTCACGGGCCAATGGGCGACGCGCAGGGTGATGCCGTCAACGTTTTCCATTGTAATAACTGGCTGGCGGGACTTGGTGGGCATCAGCGTTGCTTTCTCAAAGGGCCTAGTCGTTGAAGACGTAGCGGCCCGGCGCTGCATAGATGGGGGGGAAGGCTTCGTTGCCAAGCTCTTTAGGTGCAGCTTTCAGCGCGCCGGAGCGCGCTTTCAGCCACTCGCCCCAGAGCGGCCACCAGGAACCGGACTGTTCTTCAGCAGCTGCGGCCCATTCATCCGCAGTCGGCTTGACCTCAGACCCACGGAAATACTTCGCCTTCGGATTACCCGGCGGGTTGATCAGGGATTGAAGATGGCCGCTGGAGGAGAGAACGAATTCGACATTCTTCGAGCCGAGCAAAGCGGGCGTGCGGTAGCAGGCCTTCCAGGGGGTGATGTGGTCTGTGACGCCGGCGACGACGAAGGCATCTGCCGTGACCTTGCTGAGGTCTGCCATATGGCCGGCGACTTCGACCGTACCGGGATTATCGAAGGGCTGGCTGAGCGCGATATCGAGATAGTCCGAATGCAGCTGAGCCGGGAGATTGGTCGTGTCATTGTTCCAGAAGAGAACGTCATAGGGGGGCGGGTCTTCGCCCATCAGGTAGTTGTTGACGACATAGTTCCAGATGAGGTCGTTGGGCCGCATCCAGGCGAACATGCGGGCGAGGTCGTCGCCCTTCAGGATGCCACGGGATCTGGAATATTTGCGTGCGATTTCGAGGCTGCCATCGGAGACGATCTGGCCGATGTCGCTGTCTTCACGCTGGGGGTTCAGTACACAGACCATGAAGGTGAGCGAGTTGATGCGCTTGTCGCCAGCGGCCGCAAGGAGGCTGGCGAAAGTGGCCGTAGTGATGCCGCCTGAGCAGGCCCCCGAGACGTTGAGCTTTGGAGATTTGGTGATCTTGCGGACGACTTCGCTGGCCTGGACGAGGCTGTCGATATAGTCGTTCATCCCCCAGTCTTTGTGTTTCTTGGTGGGATTGCGCCAGGAAATGA
This sequence comes from Hyphomonas sp., assembly GCA_046293975.1. Lineage (GTDB taxonomy): Bacteria > Pseudomonadota > Alphaproteobacteria > Caulobacterales > Hyphomonadaceae > Hyphomonas. Next base: position 6,723 of record JBKBIZ010000031.1, read on the forward strand.
CGAAGGTCTGCTGTTCCATCGCGAGGAGGAACTGGACCATCGACGTCATCGGGGTGAGGTCCATAGCGTAGAATTTATTGATCTGGGGGGGGATGATCAGGATCGGGGTCTTGTAGACCCTTTCCGTGAGCGGGGCATACTGGATCAGCTCCAGCATCTCATTCTTCCAGACCACCTGCCCTTTCGAGACAGCGAGGTTTTCACCCACCTTGAAGGGGCGCTTGTCGACCTGCGCGGGCAAGCCGCCATTCCTAGTCAGGTCGTCATAGAGATTTTTCATGCCCTTGAGCAGGGAGAGACCGCCCGAATCCACGACGCGCTTGGTGGCGGCCGGATTGCCGACGAGGGAGTTGGTGGGCGCGAGGGCATCGGTGATCATGCCCATGACGAATTTGGCGCGGGCGTGTTCGAGCTCGCCCATCTTGACCTCGCTGACCCAGGCGTGGAGGTGTTCCTGGGTGGCGAGGTAGGTCTGCATACCGCGCTTGTAGAAGGGGTTGTGCTGCCAGGCGGGGTCTTTGAAGCGGCGGTCTTTCTTGTCGGCTTCGCGCGTGGACTTGCCGAGCAGGATTTCTGTGTTCTCGGCGGTGATCTTGCCGACCGTTCTGGCAGTAGTGACCGGGTTGGTCATGGTCGAGCGGAGCATAAGCCCGACGGCGCCGAGCAGCTCCTGACGGTTGAAGCCGCCCAGCAGCGGGTTCAGCGCAGCCGTGTTTTCAGCCGCATTGCGGGCGATTTCGTCTTTTGGTGACGTCACAGTATTTCCTCCCCAAAGGTATCCGGTCTGTCACCAGGTTCCTTACCCAGCCGCCGGTTTTAACCATGATCCCTTTCTTTTCCTGAAAGAGAACATGGCAAAGTTTATGACAAAATTCGTTCCACAGTCAGTATTCTCTGTCAAACTACACTTCTGGACATGAAAACACGCGACCGTATCCTTCAGGTGAGCCTGCTTCTCTTCAATGAAGAGGGCGAAGCGCAGCTTTCGTCTGTAGATGTTGCCAATGCGCTGGAGATCAGCCCGGGCAACCTCTATTACCATTTCAAGGGCAAGGACGCGATTATCCGGGCCCTGTACGACCGGTTTGAAGAAGAGATGCGCATCATTCTGCGCGGCTCGAGCGGGGGCGTTGCCTCGATCGAAGACAACTGGGTTTATATCTATATCCTGCTGGAAGAGATTTATGACTTCCGCTTCTTCTACCGGGATGTTGCCGGCCTGATTGCACGTTACCCCGATCTGGCTGGCCGCTTTCGCGCGCTGATCGCCGAGAAACGGCAGACCATCCTGCGTATCCTGGATGATCTGGCGCGGCTGGGCGTGATCGAGATTGATCCGCGCCTGATACCGCCCCTGACCGATCAGATCATCACCACACTGACCTTCTGGCTGGCGGGGGACAGTCTGACCAAGGCGAGCCATGACGGCCCTGCCCTGATCCACAAGACGGTGTTCCAGGTGATGTGCCTGATCGTGCCCTATATGGGCAAGGAGAGTCATGGCGCGCTGAGCGGCATGATCCGGCACTTCAAGGATACACAATCTTGAGACGGATGAGTTGAGAAGAGCGGGGAACCGTTCTGGTACCCCGCCCTATCTCGGAACGGACTTTAGCGGGCGAGTTTCTTCGCCTGCCTGGCCCACTCGTCCCGCAGCGCGCGGCCGCGGGCGCCGATTTGCGCGTCGAGCGCTTCAAGCTCGGCTTTCTTCAGGGCGGCGATCTGAGCGAAGCGCGTGATGCCGGCTGCGTTCAGCTTCTTCACCATTGCCGGGCCAACGCCCGTGATCTGCGAGAGATCATCAGCGACTTCTGCCTCGATAGGTTCCATCGCGGCTTTGACGGCCTTGCTGGCACGGGTAGCGACGCGTTTGGCAGTCTTGGCGACGTCTGCGCCGGTTTCCGAAGCGACCGCTTCGATTTCGGCGGTGAGACGCGCGATGCGCTCTTTCAGGTGGAGATCGTTTGCCTTGGTGCGGGCCTTGGCCGACACGGTGGCGACTTCGTCTTCCAGCTTGTCGACGCGGCGGGCGAAGGCTTCGCGGGCCGTATCAAGACCTTTGACGCCGAGCAGGTCGCGCATGCGCTCCATGCGGGCTTCGAACTGGCCCTGTGCTTTGGACTGGAAGTCGCGTGCGCTGTCGACGGCTTTGGCCATGCGGCCGCTGGCCTTGGTGAAGCCTTCGTTACCGGCGAGGCGGTCACGGACATCATGCTCGATCTCTGAGCCACGCTTGACGAGGTCTTCAAATACTTCGGCAGACTGCTTGTTCACCACAGTCGCGCCAGCAAGCGCGCTGTCATAAGCTTTGCCATAGGCGCCGACGCCGGCGAGCCAGATCTTGTAGGCCATCTCGGTCGAGTGAGCTTCGATGGCCTTGCCGGCGGCCTTTGCTTTGGCGCGGGCAGCGGTTTTGGGGGTCTTGGTAGCCATGAGTTTCTCCCTGGCGGCTTCATTCATGAGATGGGGTTTAGGGAAAAAGTCTAGAAAGCGCATACTAATCGAGGGCCAGCGCTTGAATCCCGCTGCGGAAGGCCCTCTATCCACTCTGGCAGTAGATAAAGAGGAGACCTCCCATGAGCGCAGTTGACTATCAGGTGGACGGAAAGACCTATGAGGGCTGGCTGGTCATGCCCGAGGGCAAGACGAATGTTCCGGTCGTGGTGATTGCCCATGCCTGGGGCGGCCTCACGGACAATGAGAAGCAGAAAGCCGGCATCATCGCAAAAGAGTTCGGCTATGCCGCTTTTGCCGTGGACGTTTATGGCAAGGGCAAGCGCGGCGAGACAGTCGACGAGTGCCAGGCGCTGATGAACCCGCTGGTGGGCGACCGGGCCGAGTTGCAGAAGCGCCTGGCGGGCGGTCTGGCAGCAGCCAAGGCGCAGGCAGGCGTGGACGGCTCGAAAGCGGCGGCGATTGGCTTCTGCTTTGGCGGGCTCTGCGCGCTGGACATGGCGCGCGCGGGCCAGGATGTTCTGGGCGTGGCCTCCTTCCACGGGCTTTTCCGCCCGGCGGAGAATATTCCGCAGCCGAAGATCAAGGCGAAAGTTCTGATCGAACATGGCTGGCTGGACCCGATGGCCAAGCCGGAAGACTTTCTCGCGATCTCCAAGGAGTTTGCCGGCGCCGACTGGCAAGCGCATGTGCATGGCAACAGCTACCATTCGTTCACCACAGTGGGCGCCAATAATCCGGAGATGGGCACGGTTTACAACGCCGATGCCGACCGCCGGAGCTTTGCTTACCTGAAGACCTTCCTGGCCGAGCTTTTTGGCTGAGCCGGAGACGGATAATCCGGATACGGAAAAGGCGGAAAACCCTGAGGGGCTTTCCGCCTTTTTGTTTTGTGCCTTGAGGCCGGAAGATCAGTCAGCGCGCAGGGCGTAGCCAGCGGAGCGGACGGTGCGGATGGGGTCTTCACCGCCGGCCTGGCGGAGGGCTTTGCGCAGGCGGCCGACATGCACGTCCACCGTGCGGGCCTCGACGTATACATCCGAGCCCCAGACCGTATCCAGAAGCTGCTCGCGCGAGAAGACGCGGCCGGGATGCTGCATGAAATAGTCCAGCAGACGGAATTCCGTGGGGCCGAGATGGATGTCTTCATTGTTGCGGGAGACGCGGTGGGCGACGCGGTCGATCTCGATATCGCCGACCGTTATCCGGTCTTCCTTGAGGCCGGGGCGGATGCGGCGCAGAACGGCGCGAACGCGGGCCATGAGCTCGGTGGTGGAGAAGGGCTTGGTGACATAATCGTCCGCACCCGTATCAAGACCGCGGATACGGTCGCTCTCTTCGCCGCGCGCGGTGAGCATGATGATCGGCAGGTTCGGGTTGACGCCTGTGGCGCGGACGCGGCGGCAGATTTCGATGCCGCTGACCTTGGGCAGCATCCAGTCCAGCAGCAGCAGGTCTGGCGTGCGTTCATCAATCATCATCAGCGCTTCTTCGCCATCGGCCGCAATGGCGACGTCATAGTCCTCACGCTTCAGGTTGTAGAGCAGAAGCTCGGAGACGGCGCTTTCGTCTTCTGCGACAAGCACGTAGGGTTTCATCGTTCGGCTCCGTAAATTATTCGGATGGACGTCAAACCTGGTCCAGCTTCGGCCGTTCCATTGTTGACAGGTATTCCCCTACTGCCTGGTAGTACACGAACTCGGCGATGTTGGTGCAATGATCGCCGATCCGTTCCAGGTTCTTGGCTATGAAAAGCATGTGCGCCCCGGCGCTGATACGGCGGGGATCTTCGATGAGGTAGGTTACCATTTCGCGGAAAACCGCGTTGTAGTGCTGGTCGATGTCGTCGTCGCTCGACCAGACATTCTTGGCGATCACAGAGTTGCTGGACGCGTAGGCATCGAGCACTTCGTTTAGCTGGCGGGCAACCGGGCGCGACATGCGCAGGATGGCGTTGCGCATCTCGGTGCTGACAAAATCGTCAAGGCGCAGAGCCCGCTTGGCGATGTTCTTGGAGAGATCGCCAATACGCTCAAGCTCATTAGATGTCTTCAGTGCAGAGAGGATCATGCGCAGATCGTGGCCCATAGGCTGGCGGCGCGCGATGAGGCTGACGATCTGCTTTTCGACTTCCGCTTCGATAACATCGACCTGAGGATCGCGGGCGATCACTTCCTTTGCAAGGATAGCGTCATTGATACTCAGTGCACGGCAGGAGTCGGCAATCATCGTTTCCACGATGCCGCCCATGCGCATGATGTCCGAGGAGAGCTTGTCGAGCTCATCTGAATAGGCAGAGACGATATGATCAGACATATGCTGCTCCCTCAACCGAACCGGCCGGTGATGTAGTCTTCGGTGCGCTTTTCGCGCGGATTAGTGAAAATCTGTCCTGTCTCCCCCATCTCGATCAGATTGCCGAGGTGGAAGAAAGCGGTGGTCTGGCTGACGCGGGCGGCCTGCTGCATGGAGTGGGTGACGATGACGATGCAGTAACGCTTGCGCAGTTCGTCAATCAGTTCTTCGATCCGCGCGGTGGCGACAGGGTCCAGCGCCGAACAGGGCTCGTCCATCAGGATCACTTCAGGGCGCACGGCGATGGCGCGCGCGATGCAGAGGCGCTGCTGCTGGCCGCCCGACAGGCTGGTGCCGGGCGCCTGGAGACGGTCTTTCACCTCTTCCCACAGACCGGCGCGGCGGAGCGATTTCTCGACGATGGCGTCAAGGTCTTCGCGGCCGGAAGCGAGGCCATGAATGCGCGGGCCATAGGCGATGTTGTCATAGATCGATTTGGGAAACGGATTTGGCTTCTGGAACACCATGCCGACCCGCGAGCGCAGGAGAACAGCATCGATCGAATGATCGTTGATGTCCTGACCGTCCATCAGGATCTGGCCTTCAACGCGGCAATTCTCGATCGTGTCGTTCATGCGGTTGAGGCAGCGCAGGAAGGTGGACTTGCCACAGCCTGACGGGCCGATCAGCGCGGTGACCGCGCGGTCGGGAAATGTCATCGAGACATTATGGATGGCCTGCTCGGCGCCGTAGAACACGCGGATATCGCGGCAATCAATGCGCGGCGCGGCGGCGGGCGGCGCATCTGCGGCGGGAGTGGCGACGGCGCCCTCGGCCTGCGGTCTGTGATCCGTGTCCATTACCATCTCCGCTCGTATTTACGTCTCAAGAATACCACCAACCCGTTCATCAGCAAAAGGACCGCCAGAAGAATGACAATCAAGGCAGATGTCATCGGCTCCCAGGCACGCTCGGCATTGTTTGACCAGGTGTAGATGAGCACAGGCATAACGGTGGATTCGTCGGTCGGGCCGGTGGGTACATCCCCGACAAAGGCGACCATGCCGATCAGCAGCAACGGCGCTGTTTCGCCAAGCGCGCGCGCCATACCGAGGATAGCCCCCGTCAAGATGCCGGGCGCCGCCAACGGCACCACATGGTGGAAAACGGTCTGCATCTGCGAAGCGCCGATGGCGAGGGCACCAGACCGAACCGATGGCGGCACGGCCTTCAGCGCAGCGCGCGCGGCAATGATCACAACCGGGAACGTCATCAGCGCCAGCACGAGGCCGCCGACAAGCGGCGCAGATCGAGGCATGCCGAGGAAGTTGATATAGACCGCTGCCCCCAACAGGCCGAAGACGATGGAAGGCACAGCCGCAAGGTTGTTGATGTTGACCTCGATGAAATCCGTAAGGCGGTTTTTCGGTGCAAATTCTTCCAGATAGACCGCCGCCAGAATGCCGATTGGGAGGGCAACCAGGGCCGTCACGAACATGGTGAACAGCGAGCCGACAAGGGCGGCCAGGCCGCCGGCAAGCTCGGGATAGGTCGAGTCCGAATTGGTCAGCAGGCTCCAGCGCGGGACGCGGGAAATCCGGTCCATGTCCTTGAGGGCGAGCGTCCAGGCGATCTGCTGGTCAGAGATGACGCGCTGCGCTTCCGGGAGCGCTATGATCCGGGCAGTTGCGGCGCCGTTCTGGAATGCGTCCAGCGTGCCGGTGAGAAGTTCCAGACGGGCGGCGCCGGCCTGGATGCCTGCCAGCCGGCCGGTCGCCGTACCCGACGTGAGCAGAACGGAGGCCTCGTCCATGTTGATGCCATCGGCTTCAAGCGTCGTAATGGCGGTGAGGATGGGGGCAAATGCGCCCTGCCCTTCCAGCACCGCGCTGCCGCCTTCTTCCGAAGGGCGCACAGATGTGATCGCGCCTGTGCGCACCCGGCGCTCACCGAAAGCCTGGCCCTTCAGGTAGAGGTCCAGATCATCATTGAGCGGCGCCTTGAGCGTAATCGCATTTCCGAGAAGCTCGGGCTGGGAAGCGACCCTTTTTGCTGTGGGCAGGACCGCCAGACGCGTCACAAACTCAGACACTTCCGTGCGAGAGGCGCGGTCTCTGTCGGCCTCGGGAAATGTCGCGAGAAGATTGTCGCGAAGCAGTTCCCAGAACCCATCGACATTCCGGGCGATCTCTTCGGGCGTCTCCTCGCCGGGCGGCGTGATGACGGCCGCCTCCAGCGTGATGTCGTATCGAACGACATGGTAGGTCGCTGCCGAGACCGCCTGGACACCAATCGACATTGCCAGAAGCACCAAGGCGCCAAGGGCAAGGAAGATTGCGCCCATGCCGTACAGGCGAAAGCGTTTGTCTGCCGCGCGCCGGCGCTTGAGGCGCTTGAGGGCATCAGGCGTGGAGAATGTGGATACAGCCGGATCAGTCATACTTTTCCCGGTATTTCTGGACCACGCGCAGGGCGATCACGTTAAACAACAGCGTCACGGCAAACAGGACAAGGCCGAGCGCGAAGGCGGAGAGTGTCTTGGGGTCATCAAAGCCGGTCTCGCCGGTCATCAGGGAGACGATCTGGACGGTAATTGTGGTGAGATCCGAGGTCGGGTCCATCGAGATGCGGGCGCTTTTGCCGGCGGCCATCACCACGATCATGGTTTCACCGATGGCGCGGGAGACGGCCAGCAGCAGCGCCGCAATGATGCCGGGCAACGCGGCCGGGACCACGACATTGCGGACGGTTTCAGACTTGGTGGCGCCGAGGGCATAGGCCCCGTCGCGCAGGGTCTGGGGCACAGCGTTGATCACGTCGTCCGACAGGGAGGAGACGAATGGAATGACCATGATGCCCATGACGAGGCCAGCGGCGAGCGCGCTGGTGGGCTGGGCAGCCAGCAAGGGTTCGCTGGCAAGGCCGATATTGATAAGCGTTTCATTGATCCAGATCGCTGCGGAGCGAACTCCTGGCGCCACCACCAGAAGGGCGAAGAAGCCGTAAACAACGGTCGGGATACCGGCGAGGATTTCCAGGATCGGCTTGATCCAGGCGCGCGCCTTGGGCCCGGCATATTCGGAGAGATAGATCGCCGAGAAGAGACCGATGGGCGCCGCCACGATCATCGCGATCAGGGCGATCATGAACGTGCCGAAGAAGAGGGGCAGCGCGCCGAACTCTGCTTCGGTCTGCGCGTTCCAGCGGGTGCCGAACAGGAAGTCCCAGATCGGGACCACGCTGAAGAACTGGATGCTCTCATAGAGCAGCGACACAACGATGCCGACTGTTGTGGCGATGGCGACGCCGGCGCAAAGGAACAGCACGCCCTCCATGCCGCGCTCGACCAGCGAGCGCGCGCGGAAGCTGGCCGTAAGCTTCTGGCGAGCGAAGAAGAGACCGCCGACCGCGCCCAGGATCATCAACACCAGAGCGCCCATATTCAGGCCGCCCGTAATCTCAAGATACCGATTGGTGACGGCCGTGAAGACCGGGTCTGTCCCGGCATAATCGTTGGACCGGGCCGCATGGGCGACCGAGTCGAGATAGGTTTTCATCTCGGCGTCAGACAGGAGGCCGAAGGGGGGGGGCAGTTCGCTTATCAGCTGGCCCCGCGAGAAGCCCTCCGCGCCAATGCCATAGGCCAGCGCCACCAGAACCGCTGGAATGAGGGCCCACATGGCGACGAAATAACCATGATAATTCGGGCGGGAGTGCAGGCTCGGCACCCCGGACAGCAGGATGCGCTCTGCACGCACCCGGCCAAAAAAGAACGCAACGGACGCAAAGACCGCGATAAGCGCGATCAGTAGCCAGCCCATAGGCAGGAGACCGAGCTGCTGAAGCATGAACTTCCTTCCGGGTAATCCGAGCCCCAAATAGAAGAAGCCAGCGACAGTTATGTGACAATCTTCTGTATTTCCTGACGCACCCGCTCACTATTGCGCGCGCGGCTCAAAGACGCCATGTGTTCGACATGACTAACCCTCAGGATTCAAAGGCCATCTGGCACGGCACGACGGTGCTCGCCGTGCGCAAGAATGGCAAACTCGTGATGCTCAGCGACGGCCAGGTGTCGATGGGCCAGACCATAATGAAGGGCAATGCGCGCAAGGTGCGCCGAATCGCGGGTGGAGACATCCTCGCCGGATTCGCCGGGGCTACCGCCGACGCCTTTACCCTGTTCGAGCGGCTTGAGGCCAAGCTGGAGCGGTTTCCCGACCAGTTGCAGCGCGCGGCCGTGGAACTCGCCAAGGACTGGCGGACGGAGAAATATCTCCAGAAGCTGGAAGCCCTGCTGATCGTGGCCGACAAGACGACCACGCTGGTGATCACCGGCGCAGGCGATGTGCTGGAGCCTGAGCACAATGTCGTGTCGATCGGATCGGGCGGCAATTTTGCCCTCGCGGCGGCCCGCGGCCTTTATGAGTATGAAGACGATGCCGAGGTGATCGGGCGCAAGGCGATGCAGATTGCCGCTGATATCTGCGTCTACACCAATGGGCATTTCAGCGTCGAAACCCTGGAACTCTGACCGGCGCCCGCCGGGGCACAAAATGCGGCCCCGGAAAACCCCACTGATTCTCCCAAAGAGACGGATTTGATGAAACATCTGACGCCCCGCGAAATCGTTGCCGAACTTGACCGCCACATCGTTGGCCAGAATGCGGCCAAGCGCGCCGTGGCCATTGCTCTGCGCAACCGGTGGCGGCGCAAGCAGGCGCCGGACAACCTGCGGGGCGAGATCACGCCCAAGAACATCCTGATGATCGGGCCGACGGGCGTGGGCAAGACCGAAGTGGCCCGGCGCCTCGCGCGGCTGGCCAATGCGCCTTTCCTGAAGGTCGAGGCGACCAAGTTTACCGAAGTGGGCTATGTCGGCCGGGATGTTGAGCAGATCGTGCGCGACCTGGTGGAAGCCTCTGTCGGCATGATCCGCGAGCAGAAGCGCGCGACCGTCGAGAAGGCCGCGCGGGACAAGGCCGAAGAGCGCCTGCTGGACGCCCTCGTGGGCGCCGAGGCGCAGAGTTCCACCCGCGAAGTGTTCCGCCGCAAGCTGCGGTCGGGAGAACTCGACGACAAGGAAGTCGACATCGACTTTGCCGACACAAACAATCCGATGCAGATGCTCGACCTGCCCGGCCAGGGCGGCTCGATGAGCATGATCAATCTGGGCGACATGCTGGGCAAGGCGATGGGCGGGCGGACACGGCGCGTGCGCACGACCGTACGCGAGGCGGCCAAGCCGCTGGTGACCGAGGAAGCCGACAAGCTGGTGGACGAGGACCAGATCGTGCGTGAGGCGATCATGGCGGTGGAGGAGGACGGCATCGTGTTCCTCGACGAGATCGACAAGATTGCCGCGCGCAAGGATCGGGGCGGCGCAGATGTCAGCCGTGAGGGCGTGCAGCGCGACCTGCTGCCGCTGATCGAGGGCACAACCGTTTCAACCAAGCGCGGCGCGGTGAAGACCGACCATATCCTGTTCATTGCCTCGGGCGCGTTCCATGTGTCCAAACCGTCTGACCTGCTGCCCGAACTGCAAGGCCGTCTGCCGATCCGGGTGGAGCTGGAGCCGCTGACGCGGGACGATCTGCGCCGCATCCTGGTGGAGCCTGAGGCGAGCCTGATCCGTCAGTATGAAGCGCTGATGGCAGCGGAGAATGTGAAACTGACCTTTGAGGATGGCGCCATCGACCGGATCGCGGACATGGCCGAGGCGGTCAACAAGTCCATCGAGAATATCGGCGCGCGGCGCCTGCAAACAATCCTTGAGCGGCTGCTGGACGACATCAGCTTTGACGCGCCGGACAAGGGCGGCGAGACGTTCACGATCACGGCGAGCTATGTCGATGAAAAGGTCGGTAGCCTGGCGGGGAATGCGGACCTGTCGAAGTTTATTCTGTAGGCCCCCTCCGTAGTTCCCCTTATTGAGGGTCTGCGCTGCGCGGATGATCTGTCTCCCTGTTGAATTGGATCAACGGGAGACTTTGGCATGCTGTACGTGGATACCCCGACTGCTCAGGATATTGTCCGGCTGAATGGCATTGGCGGCGGTACATGCATTTCGATCTATGTGCCCACAACGCCGCTTACGCAGAAGATCGGCGAATCCCGGCTGAAGTTCCGCCATCTGATCAGTGAGGCGGTGAAACAGTCTGAGGATGCCGGGCATGACAAAAAAGAGACCGGCCTGGTCGAGACGAGCCTTCTTCATCTTGCCGAGGATGATAATTTCTGGCGGGTCCAGGCAAACAGCCTGGCCGTTTTCGCAACCCCGAAAGGCGTGACCAGCTTCCGGCTGGGCAACAAACTGGAGGCGTCTGTCGAGGTTTCCGACCGCTTCTACCTGTTGCCGCTGCTGCGCGCGGTCACCTTCCCGCATGAGGCGTTCATCCTGGCTTTGTCTGAAAACGGCGTCCGGCTGGTGCAGATGTTCTCCGACATGCCGGCCAAGAAGGTGAAAGTGCCGGGACTGCCAAAGGACGCCGCGAGCCATGCGGGCAAGTCCACCATCAACGACAAATCTGCCTTCACACGTATTCAGGGCGAGGAGGGCCAACGCGTTCGCCACCTCTCCTACCTGCGCGCCATAGATGCGGCGCTGCGCCCGATCCTGTCAGGCCGCGACACGCCGCTGATCATCGCCGCGGTTGATCCGTTGGCGCATCTTTATCCGCATGTGAACACCTATCATCGGATGGCGGAAGAGGTTATCCGCGTCAGCCCCGACCGGACGAAGGATAGCGAACTTGCGCGGCTGGCAATCCCTGTGCTGGACGCCTTGTACGCCGATGAACTCAAAGCCGCTGCAGATGCCTTCGACGCGCGCGCGTCCAGCGGCCATACGGCCACAGACCTGACCGATGTTGCCCGCGCCGCCACCTTTGGCGCCGTCGATACGCTGTTTGCGGACATGAACGACACCCGCCCCGGCCAGATCGACGACAAGGGCTGTGTGACCTTTGCGGCAGAGGATACCGCAGGTAATTACCGGCTGGTTGATGAGGTGGCGCGCCGGGTGGTCGTCAATGGTGGGCGCGTGATCGCAGTGCGCCAGGGCGAAGTGCCGGGCGGCCGCTCTGTCGGGGCGATCCTGCGCTATCCGGCCTAGATCAGACTTCCGTCGCCGCGCGGCGGATGGGGAGGTTTTTCTTGCCCCATTCCTTCATGATGGTGAGCGCGGGGCGGAGCTCTTCGCCTTTCCCCGTGAGCACATAGTCATAGCGCTTGGGCGCGGTGGAGTAGGCGCGGCGCTCCAGGATACCGACTTCGACGAGGCGTTTGAGCCGGTCGGCCAGGATGTGCCGCGTCATGCCGCCGGACTGGGCGAACTCTTCAAACTTCGTTCTGCCGAGATAGCAGTCCCGCAGGATCAGCAGGGTCCAACGGTCTCCGACAACGGAGAGCGTCCGCGCGACCGGGCACCAGTTATCGTTCAGTTCTGACCATTTCATGCGGCAAGTGTACCGCACCCTACGTAAAGTTCCAGAAAGAAACGCTAGGTTTCCGGGCGTTTTCGGCGCTTTAGGCGCGAATTCCGACCGCTTCGGCCAATTCCCGATAAGAAACAGCCGGGCGCGGGCCGATATGGGCGATCACTTCGGCCGCTGCGATATGGCCGAGGCGCGCGCAGGTTGCGAGCGGAAGGCCGCGGGCCACACCAAACAGGAAGCCGGCCGCATACTGATCGCCTGCGCCGGTTGTATCGACGACTGCCTCAACCGGTTCGGCCGCAACCACGATGGGCTCCCCTTCCCCGATCACAACCGAGCCCTTGGCGCTGCGCGTGACGGCGGCCACGGCGCAGTCTGCCTGAAGGGCTTTGAGGGCGGTGTCGAAATCATCGGTCTCGTAAAGTGAGAGAAGCTCAGCTTCATTGGCGAAGACAATGTCCGCAAAGCCCTTCACCAGGCTGCGGAAGCTGGCGCGGTGACGGTCTACGCAGAACTGGTCGGACAGCGTGACGGCGACCTTGCGGCCCGCCGCCTTGGCGATTTCGGCGGCGTGCACAAAGGCTTCCTTGGCCTCGTCGCGGTCGAACAGGTATCCTTCCAGATAGAGGATCTGCCCGCTGCGGACGAGATCGGCGTCCACGTCTTCCTTGGAGAAGAGGACCGAGGCGCCCAGGAAGGTGTTCATCGAGCGGTGGCCGTCCTCGGTGACGAAGATGATCGAGCGGGCGGTGGCAGGGCCTTCCTCCAGCGGGCGCGTGTGGAAGGGCACGCCGGCTTTCATCATCTCGCGCATGAACTGGTGGCCGAGATCATCGTTCGATATCTTGCCGATATAGGCCGCCTTGGCGCCGAAGCTGGAGAGGCCGGCAATCGTGTTGGCGCCGGAGCCGCCGGAGGTGATGAGGGCATCTTTCGCCAGCGCGGTCAGCTCATGGGCGCGGGGCTCCTCGATCAGCTGCATGGCGTCCTTCAGGATGCCGAGGCGGGCGAGGAAAGCGTCATCGGCGCGGGCGAGAACATCAACGATGGCATTGCCGAGGCCGACGACGTCGAATTTTGCTGCTGTCACGGGGAGCGGCTCCTGGAAATTCGTGAAAACTCAAGTAGCCCGGGGCTTGCCAGACGCCGCGCGTGGACACAAGGCCTGCGGGCCGCTAGAGCGCAGCCCGAGGCCGGAATCGCCCCCGGCCCAAGCATGAAGAGTGTACCCCGCTTATGAAAAAGATCGCCTATCTCGCCAGCCGCGTCACCATTCCCGGCTCAATGATCCGCCGCACGGACTCCTTCGAGCATGACTTCACGATGAACGCCCTGCGCCCGGCTTTCGCGGCGAGCGGGATGGAGGTGGTGGATGTCTGCTGGGACGACGCGAAGGTGGACTGGGCGACGTTCGAGGCGGCCATAATTGGTACGACCTGGGACTATTGGGACAGGTTGGAGGAATTCCTCGCCGCGCTTGAGGCGATCGAGGCGAAAACCAGGCTGTTCAATCCGTCTGCGCTGGTGCGCTGGAATTGCCGCAAGACATACCTTCGCGAACTGGAAGCGCGGGGCGCGAAACTGATCCCGACGCTGTGGATCGACCAGTGCGGCGAGGCCGAAGCGAAGGCGGCGTTTGATACACTCGGCGCCGATACGGTGGTGTTCAAGCGTCAGGTCGGCGCGGGGGCGAAGGACCAGCACAAGCTGACGCGGGGCGAGGCTATTCCGGAGATGAAGCATCCGATGATGGCGCAGCCTTTCCTGCCGATGATCCAGACGGAGGGCGAGCTTTCCTTCATCTTCATTGACGGGGAATTCTGCCACGCGCTGATCAAGCGCGCGCAGCCGGGCGATTACCGCATCCAGTCGAGCTATGGCGGGCGCGAGGAAGTGCTCCATCCGTCAGCGGATGACCTTGCCGCCGCCCGGGCAATACTTGGCGCGCTGGACGCCGCGCCGCTTTATGGGCGGGTCGACATGCTGCGCGGCGAAGATGGCGGGCTGCTCCTGATGGAGCTCGAAGTGATCGAGCCCTACCTCTATCCCAAGGAAGGCCCGCAGCTGGGCGAGCGGATGGCGGCGGCCGTGGCGAAACGGATTGGCGGTGCTTAATCTGCTCCGGCGGATTTGCATTCTATGCCGGTGAGGAAGAACATTTCCCCGCTCTCGCGCTCCTGAACATAGCAGTCCCCGTCCAGGAGGAGGATGTCGAACAGGGTGGGCACGGCGGTGGCGTGGGTTTCCAGCGGGCCCGGCCGGGGCGGCAGGACGGAGATGACAGGCTCTTTCGTGAAGTCACCCGCGCCGAGTTCGATCTGGGCCCGGCCGACAGCCGCGGCGAGGACACTTGTGACAGCGGACATCGTTTCAGGGGACGTGTCGGTCAGCACGGCGGGCTGGGGCGTCGTCTCGCAGGCGGCGAGGCCAGCAAGAAGCGAAACACTCAGGATACGGTATTTCATGGCGAGCGGTCCTTATCTGCCAGGTGGCATGGTCATGTCGCGGTTTGTTTCTTGGATCGAATCCCCCGGAAGGCGAAGGGGCGTGCCGCCGCCGAACGCTGCGGCGACGCTCCCGCTGGATATGGCCGTGGTGGCCTGAGGCTGCACGGCCGGACACGCAAGCGACCCGCGATAGCTGAGCGCCGCTGCCAGAAGGCGTTCGTCCGGGTCGCCTAGTTCGCGGGTGTAGTCATCAGGCACCTGACAACCCGGCAGGCGCACACCAAAAGACTCAGACGAATTGTTCGGAATGAAGCCGTCGGCATAATCCCCGAAGCCCTGCCCGTTCACGCCCTGGAACTGGATCGTGTAATAGGTCTCGCCGCAATTGTCGGTGGGGTAGAAGCCGAAGGGTTTGCCGCAGGTGGTATTGCCGATGAGGATGACCTCAACGCCCACCCCGCGCAGGCCGTTCACGACCGCTTCACTGGCGCTACATGTCGCCCCCGTGGACAACACAAAGACACGCGGAAGATTGAGCGCAGGCAACGGCGTGCCATCTGGTACTGAGAAGCCGACGCCGGTCGTATAGAACGGGATGGGATTATTGACTGCGCCCGTCACCGGGTTGCGGTTGCCGGCAGCGGCGTTGAAACGGAGGCGCTCAAAAACCTGGTTTTGGGTGCGCGCCTGCCCGGCGACCATATAACTAAGCTGTGAGGCAACGGCCAGCAATCCGCCGCCATTGTAGCGAAGATCAAGAACAAGATCGCTGACACCGGCCGTCTGCATCTGCTGCATGGCTTCATAGATATCCCGCTCACTGGCGAACGGACCGAACGTATTGAAAAGGATGTATCCGACATTCCCCGAGGGTGTGCTGATGATCCGTGTGCGGTTCACGGGCTTGCGGGCGAGGTTTACAGATGTGAGGCTGACGGTACGGGTTTCCCCGTCTGGATCCTGCACCATGAAACTGTTGGTAAGACCCGGTGTTGCCGGGAAGAGGGCTGCGTTCAGCTGGTTGATGTCGGCTTGTGAATTTGTGTTTACAAGATCGATGCCATTGATGCGCAGGATGCGTGAGCCACGCTCGAAGTTTGGCTGGCCAGCCACTTCACTGGAAGCGGGTGAGTTCGGCTCAGTGTAGCGAATGCGAAAATCACGCGGCGGGCTTGTGGAAAAGGCAACAAAGTTGGCGCCATAGGTGGCCGTTGGCGCCGCATTGCGCGCGGCGAGATATTCCTCCGTAGGCTCACTGAAATGGAAGTCGTCCTTTTCCTTACCTGAAGGCGTGGTGGCGAAGGTTCGCAGGATCGCAAAATAGTCGAGGCGGTTAATATAGTTTGCCGGGTTCCGGTCGGTGACTTCGGTGTTCCAGAGATAGGTTTCATTGGTCCATGAGCGGAGCCAGAAACGCTCCTCCAGCGCCGTGCCCTGCACATCCGGGAAGGTGTTGCCTTCGATGTCCTGACCAATGCGGCGGACTTCGCAGCGGTTCTTGAAATTGCTGGCGGCAGGATAGACGCCCTGGGTCCAACTCGGGCCCGATGGCGGAGGGGGCGGCGGAGGTGGAGGGGGCGGGGAAATGGCGGTGCCGCCACCCCCGCCACCACCACCGCCACAAGCAGCAACCCAGACGGGCGCAGTCAGCGTCAGCAACGCAAGCGCTACGACCCTGGCGTAGCCTGCACGATGGAGCTTGTTGCGCATGGGTTGGTTCCCTTTCACTTCCTGTTTGGAAAAAGGTTTGCCGAGCCAGCCCCGGAGGTCAAATCAATTTGCGGCAGATGGCGGCTTGCGGGGTTTTTTCGGCCCCAGCGCGGCCTGGGTCGCGGGGTCGGGCGTTTTTGGCTTGAAGGCGCAGAGATCGGCGATCACACAGCGCCAGCATTCGGGCGTGCGCGCCTTGCAGACATAGCGCCCGTGCAGGATCAGCCAGTGATGGGCGCCCTTCTTGAATTCAGGCGGCGTGATACGCTCCAGGCCAGCCTCGACATGATCCGGCGTCCTGCCCGGCGCGAGGCCGGTTCTGTTGGAGACGCGGAAGATATGGGTGTCGACGGCGATAGTCGGCTCGCCGAAGGCTTCGTTCATGACGACGTTTGCCGTCTTGCGGCCGACGCCTGGCAGCGTGGTGAGTTCCTCCCGCGTGCGGGGCACCTCACCACCGTATTCTTCGAGTATCCTGCGGCTGAGCGCGATGACGTTTTTCGCCTTGTTGCGCCAGAGGCCGATGGTCTTGACGTATCCGGCGACGCCCTCCTCCCCCAGCGCCAGCATCTTTTCCGGCGTATCGGCGACAGCGAACAGCTTCCGCGTCGCCTTGTTGACGCCGACATCGGTGGCCTGGGCCGAGAGGGCAACGGCCACGAGCAGCGTGAAAGGGTTCACGAATTCAAGCTCGGTGCGCGGATCGGGCCGGTCCTCGGCGAGCGCGGCGAAGAGTTCGGCGGCTTTGGCGCGCGTGAATTTCGAGCGGGGCGCCGCTTTGGCGAGCTTTCGGGCGGGCTTTGAGGTGTCGGGCATAAGGTGAGGCATAGAGCGCCCTTTCCGGAGCGCAAGGGCGTGTTATCTCTCTCGTTCATGCTGCCCGATCATGAAACGATTTACATGGACGCCGTGCTGACGCCGAACCGGTCGCTCAGCCGGAAGGGATTTCTCATCGCCATGACGGCGATTGCCGTCACTTTCTTCATGACGGGGCTGATCTTCCTGTCGATGGGCGCGCTGCCGATCCTCGGCTTCATGGGGCTGGATGTGCTGGCGATCTGGTTTGCCTTTCACATCTCTTACAAACGCCAGCGGGAAGAAACGCGGGTGACCGTGACGGCGCGCACCATCAGCCTGCATCACAAGGACGCCAAAGGCCGCGAGAAACACGCCGAACTGCCGGCCGCCTTTGCCCGAATCGAGCTTGAGGAGCCCGCCGGGCCCACCAGCTGGCTGCGGATCGAGCATGGCAAAACTGCGTGGATCATCGGCCGGTTCCTGACACCGACCGAGCGAAGCTCCCTCGCAAAAGCCCTCCGGCAGGCCCTTCTGGCCGCCAGAGCAGAGCGATATCCGGCCTGAACCGAAAAAAATGACGCAAGCGTCATGGTTTTTTGGAAAAGCCTGTGTTAAAACTTCGCCAGCGACGCGATACGCCCCGCCAAGAGGGTGGGATTCCTGGAGGATTGAACATGGCTGCTGATACCGTTTCTTTCATTAATCACCCCGCGCTTCAGCGCCCGAAGGTGACGGAGCGCGAGCCGCTCCACCCACACAACCTGACCTTTGGAGCGGATATTCCCCCCGCCTCCGCGATTGACCTCTCCACACTTGATCTCATTGATGGCGAGCTGTGGCGCCAGGGCAAATACTGGGACCGGTTCGAGCGCCTGCGCAACGAAGACCCCATTCATTATTGCCCGGACTCCTTCCCCGGCCCGTTCTGGTCTGTCACCCGCTATGAAGACGTGATGGCGATCGACACCGATCACAAACGCTTCTCCTCCAGCTGGGAATATGGCGGCATCACGCTGGGCGAGCCGATCAGCGATTTCGAAATGCCGATGTTCATCGCGATGGACGAGCCGCGCCATTCCGAGCAGCGCAAGACCGTACAGCCCGCCGTGGCGCCGGACATGCTGAAAGTTTACGAGCCGCTGATCCGCTCACGCACACAGGGCCTGCTAGACAGCCTGCCCGTCAACGAGCCTTTTGACTGGGTGGACAAGGTCTCCGTCGAGCTGACCACGATGATGCTCGCGACCCTCTTCGACTATCCCTTCGAGCGCCGCCGTGACCTGACCCATTGGTCGGATGTTGCCACCGGTATGCACAATCCGGACATCTGCCCGGGCGGTGAGGAAGAGTGGAAGGCGACCATGATGAACTGCCTCATGACATTCATGGGCATTTTCCAGGAGCGCCAGCAACAGCCGCAGAAGGCCGACCTGATGAGCCTGCTCGCTCATGGCGAGAAGACCAAAGACATGACGCCGATGGAACTGCTCGGCAACGTCATCCTGCTGATCGTGGGCGGCAACGACACGACCCGCAACTCGATGACAGCCTCGGTCTATGCGCTCAACAAATTTCCCAAAGAGTATGAGAAGCTGAAGGCTGATCCGTCGATTATTCCGAACATGGTTTCGGAGACGATCCGCTGGCAGACGCCGCTGGCTTACATGCGCCGCACGGCGCTCGAAGATGTCGAGATGCACGGCAAGACGATCAAGAAAGGCGACCAGGTCGCCATGTGGTACGTCTCCGCCAACCGCGACGAGCGGTTCTGGGACAAGCCGAACGACTTCATCGCAGACCGCCCCGAAGCGCGCCGCCACATCTCCTTCGGCTTTGGCATCCACCGCTGCGTCGGCAACCGCTTGGCCGAGCTCCAACTGCGCATTCTCTGGGAAGAGATCATGGAGCGCTTCGAGCATATCGAAGTGCTGGCCGAACCCTCCCTGGCCCAGAACGCCTTCGTGAAGGGCTATACCTGGATGCCGGTCGTACTTCACCCGAAGTAAGGCTTGGCGCCACCTGCCTCACCTGATTAGACCTCCTGTCAGATCTGACAGGAGGTTTTTTCATGGACGTTTCCAAGGCCGTAGAGCAACGGATTTCGACGCGGGGGTTCTTGCCCGATCCCCTGCCGCTGGAAGAGGTCAAAGCCTGGCTGACGACTGGCCAGCGCGCGCCTTCGGGCGGCAATACGCAGCCCTGGCGGGTGATCGTCGTGACCGGCGCCGAAAAAGACAAGCTGATCGAGGTTGCGCAGGCCAAGCTGGCCGCCAATCCCGCCGGTGAGCCGACGGACCGGCCGATCTATCCCAAAGGCCTATGGGAGCCGCATGAAGCGCGCCGCCGCCGCGTCGGCGAGATGCTGTATGAAGCGCTCGAAATTCCGCGCGAAGACAAAGCCGGCCGGATGCGCTGGTTTGCCAATAATTTCCGCTTCTTCGGGGCGCCGGTGGCTGTGTTCCTGGTGATCGACGAACGGATGGGCCACGGCCAGTGGGGGCATGCGGGCATGTATCTTCAGACGCTCGCCCTGCTGGCCGAGGAACGCGGCTGGGGCACATGCTTCCAGGAGTGCTGGGGCATCCTGCGTCCGACGCTGAAAGAGCATTTCGGACTGGGCCCGACGGAAATGGTCTGGTGCGGTGTTGCGGTCGGCAAGCCTGATCCCAATGAGAAGGCCAACACGCTGTATGCCGAGCGGGCCGCTGTGGACGAAATCGCGGAGTTCCGCGGCTTCTAGCCACCTGATCGCCTAAATCCCGCCGCAAGGGCGCGGTTTGATCTCTCTCATGATCACGCGCCGCGCTCTTTTGGCCACGGGCCTTGCCCTGCCCCTCCTGCCCTCGGCGGGCTTTGCCGGGACGGCGCCGGACTGGACCGGAAAACTACTGCGCGCGGCGCGGGCGCAGATCGGCGTGACCACGGGGTATGACCCCGCTTATGTGACGCTCGATTATCCCGGCGGGGATGTTCCCCGCGAGACCGGTGTGTGTACGGATGTTGTGATCCGCGCTTATCGCGATGCGTTTGAGGTCGACCTGCAACAGCTTGTCCATACCGACATGAAAGCGAACTTCTCGAGCTATCCGAAGACCTGGGGCCTCACGCGCGCAGACCGCAACATCGACCATCGCCGCGTTCCCAACCTTGAGCGTTATTTCGAGCGACAGGGATTGAAGCGCGATGTGCCGGGACGCCGGGAGGATTGGCAGGCGGGCGATCTCGTGACCATGCGGCTTGGCGGGCGCCTGCCACATATTGGGATCTTCTCAGGCTATGATCCGCTTACGGAGCGAGCGCTCTACATTCACAATATTGGCGGGGGCGCGCGGGAGGAGGAAATCCGCACCGATTATGATCATCCGATGCGGTTTCGCTTTCCGCCGCCTGAGACGTGATGATCAGTATTAGATGTCAAACGTCCAGCGCCGCAAAGTGAGGCGCAGTGGCCGGGTAGTCCGCACCGCGACAGCCCCTGAAAAGCCGGGCGCTGGATCGAACGCCAGAAGCTGCCAGGCCCAGGCTTCTCCGCCAGCCCAATCCGCATTGGAAAGACGAGGCACTGCGTCTTCTGAAAGATCAATGGTGAAGCTGCGCCCCGAAACACTCAGCCCGGTGCCGAGCGCCTTGAGCACGGCCTCCTTTGCGGTCCAGAACTGGAAGAACTTCGCTGCACGGGTCTCTTCCGGTTCTTCCTCCAACGCATCGATCTCCCGCGGTGAGAACACCATCCCGGCCACGCCCTCCGGCAGCGCCTTTATCTGCTCCACGTCCACGCCCACCTCCGCCTCGCACACGGCAAAAGCCGCCAGCGCATTGCTATGGCTAAGATTGAACGAGTACGGACTATCAGGTGCCGCCATATACGGGCGTCCATGCTGGCCCTGCCCAAACACCATCAATTGCGCAGGCACATTCAGCAATGATCCAAGAATACCGCGCATACCTGCCCGCGCAGCGATCCAGCGGCGCTGCAATTCAGGCGTCACAAAGGCGGCGGCGCGCTGGCGCTCGTCGTCGGCAAGCCATGTCGACAGCACAGTCGCCGTTGGCGCATCAATATCGAGATCCCATACCCACACATCGACAGGCAGCTCATCAGCAAGCTTCACTAGAGAGCTCTTTTCCTGCACCGGATCGGCCTATTCGTCGTCGCGCCAGCTATCCATCGGTTGCTGGGGCACACGGGTTTCCTTGCGCAGGCGCATGACGGCGGCCTTGATGTCGGCCCCGTCGAATTCGTCGGCCTCTTCCTGCGTGCGTTCGGGCGCGCGGGTATAGGCAAAGACGCTGACGGCGCCGTCGTCATCGAACTCGTCTTCCTCAGCAGCCTCCGGCTGGGCAGCGATAACTTCTTCCGTCTGCGGTGCTTCTGCCGGGACCGTTTCTACCAGATCGTCCTCTTCGGTCACGAAGTCTGTGACGAAGGATTCGGTGTCGGCCAGTTCGCCCAGATCATTGATGAGAACATCATCTTCGGTGAGGGCTTCTTCATCGGGCATCTGGAAGCCGGACGGGATAACGTCCGAGAGCAGACCTTCGGCTTCAAGGTCTGCCTTGCCTGGCAGGGTGTCGAGACTTTCGAGGCCGAAATGTTCCAGAAACTTGTCGGTGGTGCCATAGCAGATCGGCAGGCCCGGCGTCTTGCGGCGTCCGCGCGTGCGCACCCAGCCGGTTTCCAGCAACGTGTCGATCACCGTCTTGGCAACGGCCACGCCGCGCACCGCTTCGATCTCGGCGCGGGTCACGGGCTGGCCATAGGCGATGATCGAGAGGGTTTCCATCGCCGCCTGGCCGAGCTTTTTCTGGACCTGGCGCTCTTCCACGAACAGCCAGGAAAGATCCTGCGCGGTCTGGAAACGCCACTTGCCGGCGACTTCCACAAGGTTAACTCCGCGCTTGGCATACATCAAGCGCAGCGCCATCAGCACTTCGCCCGCTTCAATGCCTTGCGGCAGAACCTGCGCGACCTGTTCGGCTGACAGCGCCTGCCCGGCGGCAAACAGGACCGCTTCGGCGCGGCGCACGCCTTCGGCCACGAGTTCCTCGCGCGTGCCGTCAAAGGCAGGCGTCGTCAGGCCGGGAAACTCCGCTTGCGGATCGTGAGCAGTCTGCTCGTGTTCGCTCTCATCGGTCATCTTCAACATCTCAAGCGATTGCATCCGCCATCTCCGGCGGGCGGACGGCGACGCGGCGCATATAAATCGGCGCGAAATGCGTGTCCTGGCGCAGGTCCACTTCGCCGTCGCGCGTCAGCTCCAGCGCGGCGGAGAAGACGCTGGCGGTGACTGAGCGTTCGGGCACCTGCGGATTGATATCGGTCATCGCCGTGCGGATGTCGGCAAGGCTTGCCCACTGGTCGAGTTGTTCGCGCAGGCCGCGCAGCGTCGTGCGGGCCTGCTCGAGCGGCAGGACGAGTTGCTGCTCAATCCGGTGAGGACGCTCTTTCTCGCGGCGGTCGCGGATAAAGCCGAGCGCCGTGGACAGATCATAGAGCGAGGCGGTGTATTCGGTGTGCTTTACGACTTTGGGCTGCTCGGTCTCGCCGCGCAGGAAAACCACACGATCAAGCACCGGGCCGGCTTCAAGCTCGCGCACGGCCTGACGCATGGCGTCCAGGCGCTTCAGGCGGAAGGCAAGCCGCGCGGCCATTTCCTCGCCAGTCGGCTCATCCTCTTCGAGCGCTTCGGGCTTGGGCAGCAAGAGGCGCGACTTCATGAAGGCGAGCCAGGAGGCCATCAACAGATAGTCGGCGGCAATGTCGATCCGCTTGGTGCGCGCGTCCTCGACGAAGGAGAGATACTGCTCGGCCAGACGCATCATGGAAATCTGGAGCAGGTTCACCTTCTGGCGGCGCGCGAGTTCCAGCAGCAGGTGGAGCGGGCCTTCATACCCGCCGATCTCTACATTGAAGATGTTGACGCCCTCGGCGTCTTCGGCCCCGGCGGAGAGGGCATCAATGGAGATCGTATCGCTGCTCATGCCAAGGCTCCCGGCGGGGGGATCAGTTCGTGGAAGCGCTTCCAGGCAGGCGCCGGCTCGAAGGGCTGGGCCTTTTTGGCGATGGCGTCTGCCACCGCTGCGCGGGAGGCAGCCTTGCCGGAGAGGTGCGGCGCCGCTTTGGCCACTTCGGTCATCTCGGCGAGGATGGCATCGGCGTCTTTCAGAAAGCCGGAACAATGCAGCAGCACGTCGCAGCCGGCGGCGATGGAGGCGTCTGCGCGCTCGGTCAGGGTGCCGCCCAATGCCTTCATCCCCAGATCATCCGTCATCAGGAGACCATCAAAGCCGATTCGGTCCCGGATGATCTGTTGAATCATGACCCTGGAGACGGTGGCCGCCTTGCCGGGGTCATAGGCTTCGTAGGCAATATGCGCGGTCATCGCCATCGGCGCGTCGGCGACGCGGGCGAATGCGTCGAAATCCTTGGCGAGTTCGTTCTGGCCCGCGGTGACGCGCGGAAGTTCGAGATGGCTGTCTGAAACGGAGCGGCCATGTCCCGGAATGTGTTTGATCACGCCGGCCACGCCCCCAGCGGTCAGGCCTTCCAGGGCGGCGCGGGCGAGGTCTGCGGCCTGTTCGGGCTCAGCACCGAAGGCGCGGTCGCCGATCACGTCATGGGCGCCGGGGACGGGCAGGTCGACGACCGGCGAGCAGTCTGCGTGGATCGAGAGGGCGGCGAGTTCCGACGCGATCAGGCGGTGGCCGAGCCAAGTGGCCTCGCGGCCCAGCGCCTTGTCCTGCTCATACAGCGCCGCATAGTCAGCGCCGCGCGGGAAAAGCGGCCATTCGGGCGCCTTGAGGCGGGCAACCCGGCCGCCTTCCTGGTCGATGAAAATCAGGGTTTCCCGTCCTGTGGAATTCCAGATATCGGCGACGAGTTTGCGCACCTGCATCTGCGACTGGCACGAACGCCCCATGAGGATGACACCCCAAGGGTTTTCAGCCGCAAAGAGCGCAGCTTCGCCAGGGGTCAGTTCCGGCCCCGATACGCTGAGAATACAGGCTTTCACTTCTTATCCCGTCACCACGATGCAATTCGCCCCGGATTCCTTGATCGCGTCACAGAAGGCGACCGCCTGGGCCCGATCCGCAAAAGCGCCGACACGGAGACGATAAAAGACGCCTTCAGAGCCAAGGTCTGCCCGCTGAATACGTTTGGAAGCTCCATGATACAGCTCAGGCGCCGAGGTCGTCACGCGGCGCCATGCAGTTTCGGCTGCTTCTTCCGATCGCAGAGCGGCGATCTGAACAAGAAACGGGCCGGTTTCGGTGAAGGTGAAGCGTGCCTGAGAAGAGAGCGGCTCAATCGGCTCAGGAGGCTTGATCTTGACCGCAGCAATCTGCTGCTTGGGCTCAGAAGCTTCCCCCGTCAGATCCGTTACGGGCAAGGGCTGAGGCGCCGAAGCAACGAGTTCTTCAACGGGGGCATCAAGGGGAGCGGGGCGCAGATCGCGTGGAGGCCCGCCCGCCAGCGCGCTCGCTGGCACTGTGGCCGCCGACGCCAACGTCACATCGGATGTGCGCTCAGAGGCGTCCATCGCGTCATAGAACTTCTTGTCTGTATGCTGGATGGGCTTGCCACCAGGATCTGACGGCAGCGTTTTGAATGGCTGAGGCTCTGCAATGATGCTGGGCAGGCCATCGGTGGCGGGGCGCACACCCTGCCGGTAGGTGTTCCAGACCACGCCGCCGAAGATCAGCAGCACGCCGATCGCCAGCGTCAGAATCAGGGGTCCGCGCGCGGCTTCGTCTTCGCGCACATCAAATCCGCGATAGTCGTCCTCAAACGGGTTTTCACGGCCTGCCATGTCCGATCGGCTCATGGAAGAACTCCTTGGAATCAATCACCTAGGTTAATTTTTACGGGAGTTTCCTTAACGAGCCTTGAAGAGAGGCCGTTGCAGCGGTGGAAAACCCAGGCC
>JBKBIZ010000320.1:0-555 GCA_046293975.1 Hyphomonas sp.
TGGCAGTCCCTAGGGGAGTCGAACCCCTCTTTTCAGGTTGAAAACCTGACGTCCTAACCGATAGACGAAGGGACCGCGGCCGGGGCGGCGCATTTGCCCCGGTTCGGCCCCTCCTGCAAGCAAAAAGTTACGCCGCTTCGGCCTTGGCCGGGACGACGGCGTCCAGCGCAGGGAAGAGGTCGGCGATCAGGTCCTCGACATGCTCCAGCCCGACCGACAGGCGCACCAGGCCGTCGCTTATGCCGGCGGTGGCGCGCTGTTCGGGGGTCATTGCGGCGTGGGTCATGGTGGCGGGGTGGGCGATCAGGCAGGCTTTCGACGCCGCCCAGGGATTCCGCCAGGGTGAAGATCTCCAGCGCCTCGACCAGGTCGCGCACCGCGTCCGTGCCGCCTTCCAGCTCGAAGCTGAGCATGGCGCCCGGGCCGGCCTGTTGCGCGGCGACCAGGGCGTGGTTGGGGTGGGACGCCAGGCCGGGATAGTGGACCACCTTGACCGCTGGGTGGGCGGCCAGCCGTTCGGCGATCTTGCCCGCCGTGGCCTGTTGCCGCTCGATC
>JBKBIZ010000321.1:0-563 GCA_046293975.1 Hyphomonas sp.
GTTCGCTACAGCTTCGGCGGCGGTCTGCAAGCGCGTGACCGCGCCGGCGCAAACCTGGGCGTCACGTCCATCGTCAGCGCCCTGGGCGGCCTGTAAGCAACGGCCTCCCTCACGGGATGAGAAGAGCCCCGGCGGAGCGATCCGCCGGGGCTTTTTTCTTGCCTGGCTCGACGCACGAAAAAGGCCCCCGGGGGTCCACGACCGGGGGCCTCTCCTCTCGCGGCGAGATACGGGTCTTAACGCCCGATATGAAGCGTCCCGGACCCGACTACGGAGCGGGACACGGAGCCTGTGGCGGCGGCGACGCGGACGTCGCCCGAGCCGGCGATGGCGACGCTGAGGTCGCGGGTCGTTCCGCCGTAGCGGACGCCGCCGGACCCGCCGATGGCGACCGACAGCTTGTCCATCCGCCCCTGGCGGACGTTCACCCCGCCCGAACCGCCGATGGAGATGTCGCCCTGACCATTGGCGCCGGCGACCTCCACATTGCCCGAACCGCCGACAGCGACCTTGAGATCGCCGGTGCCGCCGGCCGAAATCGAGCCCGATCCGCCCACGCTGGC
>JBKBIZ010000322.1:0-561 GCA_046293975.1 Hyphomonas sp.
GCCGAACACCACCGAGTGAACGGCGCCAATGCGCGCGCAGGCCAGCATGGCGTAGGCGGCCTCGGGGATCATGGGCAGATACAGGGTGATCCGGTCGCCCTTCTTGGCCCCGTGCGCCCTCAGCACATTGGCCATACGGCACACCTCGGCGTGCAGTTCGCCGAAGGTGATGTGGCGGCTGTCGGCGGGATCGTCGCCTTCCCAGATGATCGCCGTCTCGTCCTTGCGATGAGGCAGGTGGCGGTCGATGCAGTTGGCCGAGACGTTCAGCACCCCGTCCTCGAACCAGCGGATGCGGAAGTCTTCCTTCTTGAAGGAGACGTCCTTGATCCTGGTCGGGGCCTTGATCCAGTCGAGGCGTTTGGCCTGTTCGGACCAGAAGGCGTCGGGCGTCTCGCGCGCCGCGATCCGCGCCGCCTCATAGGCCTGCCGGTCCATGTGAGCATGGGCGGCGAAGTCTGCGGGAACGGGGTAGAGGTCGGAATCGGGCACGCGAGACGTCTCCAGCATTTTCAGAATCCGTATTTGGCGAACAGGATCAATCGGGTCATATCGCCGCTC
>JBKBIZ010000323.1:0-561 GCA_046293975.1 Hyphomonas sp.
GAAGAGATCATTCGCGCGCTGAAGACCGAGGGCGTCCCCGTCGCCGGGGCCGACCGGCTGAAACTGTCCAGCCACATCGTCTTCGACGACCTGATCGCCCTGGCCCGGTTCGCCCTCTTCCCCGACGACGACCTGTCGCTGGCCGAGGTGCTGCGCAGCCCCCTGTGCGACGTGGACGAGGACGGCCTCTACGCCCTGGCCGGGCGCGAGAACCGCAAGGCGGGCCAGCTGTGGCGCGACCTGCGCGACCGGGCGCACGAACGCCCCGAATGGACCCGCGCCCGCGAGGCGCTCCAGGCCGCCGTCGATGCACGCGGCGGCGATCCCTTCGCCTTCTTCTCCCAGGCCCTGAACCGGGTGGACGACACCGGCCGCTCGGGCCGCGCCCGCATCCTGGCCCGGCTGGGCCGCGAGGCGGAAGAAGCCGTCGACGAAACCCTGAACCAGGTCCTGGCGGCCGAGAACCGCGGCGCGATCGACCTGGAAACCTGCCTGGCCCAGCTGGAGGCCGCCGACGTCGAGGTGAAGCGCGAACTGGAAGGGGCGCGCGGCGAGGTCCGC
>JBKBIZ010000324.1:0-557 GCA_046293975.1 Hyphomonas sp.
GACGGTGTTTTTTCGCAAGGGGCGTCTGAACCCGACCCGCCGTGACATCCTCACCTCCCCGTTCGCGAAGGCGAATGGGGAGGACAGGTCGCGCCAGCGACCAGGAGGGGGCGACTCGCTCATCGGGGTGACCCGTATTCCCGTCGCACACCCGGTCGCCCCCTCCTGGCGGCGCACGCGCCGCCTGTCCTCCCCATCGGCCTGCGCCGATGGAGAGGTGAGGCTCACACCTCGGCCGCGATCTTCCTCAGCGCCTCTTCGAACGCCTGGGCCGGCTGGCCGCCGCTGATCAGATATTTGCCCTCGACCACCACGGCGGGGACCGAACTGATCCCGCGCGACCGCCACAGGTCCTCGGCGTCGCGCACGGCCTGGGCGTAGCGGCTGGAGGCCAGGACCTCGCCCGCCTCAGCCCGGTCCAGCCCGGCGGCCTCGGCGGCGGATGTCAGGACGCCGGCGTCGGTCAGGTTGCGGTTGTCGGTGAAGTGGGCGCTGAACAGCGCCTGTTTCAGGGCCTTCTGCTTCTCGGGCGCGGTCTCGTGGGCCCAGTGCAGCAG
>JBKBIZ010000325.1:0-555 GCA_046293975.1 Hyphomonas sp.
CCGCATCGTCCAGACGGACGCGCCCTTCCTGGTCGACAGCGTCATGGGCGCCCTGGCCGAGGCCGGGGTCTCGGTGCGCGCCCTGTTCCACCCGGTGGTCGAGCTGGATGATCGACGTCTGTCGGTGATCATGCTGGTGATCGACGGCGCTCCGCAGGAGCGGCGCGACGCCCTGGGCGAGGGCTTGGCCGAATGCCTGACCGACGTCCACGCCGCCGTCGCCGACCATGAGGCCATGACCGGCCTGATGCGTCAGGCCATGCAAAGGCTGGAGGCGACGCCGCCGACCGTCGATCCGGCGGTTCTGGCCGAAAACATCGCCTTCCTGAAATGGCTGAAGAGCGATCATTTCGTCTTCCTGGGCGCGCGCGACTATAATTATCCTCTGAACGCCGACGGCGACTACGAGGCCGAGGCCCCGCTGAGCCAGTCGAGCGCCGGTCTGGGCATCCTGGCGGATCCTGACCGCACAGTTCTGCGTCGTGCGTCCGAACCGGCCGTCCTGACCCGTCAGATGCGCCGGCAGCTGGACCTGAGCGAACCGGTCACCGTGGC
>JBKBIZ010000326.1:0-554 GCA_046293975.1 Hyphomonas sp.
AGTGACCATCGAGATCGTGACCGCCTACCAGCGACTGCTCCGCCGCGTCGGCGACGCCACGTACGTCAGCGCGAAGATGGGCCGAGGCCAATGGGAGCACCGCACACTGATCGCGTGATCCGACACCGGGCGCGGCGCTGATTGAATGGCTGCATGACCTTCCGCACCACCCCGGCCCCGATCACCCTCACCGGACGCCTCGTCGAGCTCCGCCCGTTGGAGACCTCGCATCACGACGGCCTCCTTCTCGACCCGCCACGCCCCGTTCGTGCCTCCGTCGCCGATCCACAGGTCGGGCGCGGGCGGTCTCGGCCACAGCACCACCGCCATGGCCAGCGGCAGGCCGATCCAGCCATTGCCGATCACCGCCACCATGTCGACGCGGTCCTGGCCGGCGAGGCGCACCACGACGAAGAGCAGCAGCAGCAGGAAGGCGATATTGATCGCGCCTGTCAGCCGCTGGGTGATGAAATGGCGGGTCGAGGCTTTCTTGTCGCCATAGACCGACTTGGGATTGGCGACGGTGTCGCGGGTAATGACCTGTTCGCGCATCA
>JBKBIZ010000327.1:0-550 GCA_046293975.1 Hyphomonas sp.
GATCGCCTGCAGCGAGCGGAAGGCGTCCAGCCCGGCCGCAGCGCCGGTGGAGACGCGAGGCGCGGAGTCGAAGGTGAAGAGACCGGCCCGGTCACCCGACCTCAGACACGCATAGGCCAGGAGCAGGGCGGCGCTGATAGCCCGGTCAATTCGCGGGGCGCCCCCGATCGGTTCGCTCATCACCCGCCCGCAATCCAGCGCCACGATGACGTGGTGGTTGCGTTCGGTGCGGAACTCCTTGGCCAGCAGCCCGGAGTGGCGCGCGGACTGTTTCCAGTCGATGGCGCGCCGGTCCATGCCCGGCTGAAAATCCCGCAGGGCCTGGAACTCCGAGCCCTCGCCGAGTTCGATCTGCGACTTGGCGCCGAACAGGGCGTCGCGCGCGAAAAGCCTGACCGCGTCCTCGCGAACGGACTGCAGGTCTGTCGAGATCGTCGCCGGCTCGGCGAGGTCGTAGCTCTTTTGCTTCCAGACCAGCCCCAGCGGTCCCGTCCATCGCACCCATATCCGGCTGAGATCCGCCGGACCGCGCCGGTTGGGCGTGAAGGCG
>JBKBIZ010000328.1:0-550 GCA_046293975.1 Hyphomonas sp.
TCCTACGCCATTCAGGACATCGCCATCGGCCTCTTCCCCGACGAGGTCGTGGGCTGGAAGGTGGGTGGGGTGCCGCCTGCGCAGCAACCGAAGTTGGGCATCCACCGCCTGGCCGGCGCCATTTTTGCGCGCAACGTCTGGCCCGCGCCCGGCGACACCGTCGTGCCGCTGCCCGAGATCGAGGGCGGGTTCGCCGCCGTCGAATCGGAGTTCATCGCTCGGATCGGCGCCGACGCCGATCTGGCCAAGACGGACTGGACCATCGAGGAGGCCACGGCCGCCGTGGACAAGGTCTTCATCGGCGTCGAACTGGCGGGCAGCCCTCTCTCGGCGATCAACGACCTGGGCTCGGCCGTCGTCGCCTCCGACTTCGGCAACAACGGCGGGCTGATGATCGGTCCAGAGGTTGAGAACTGGCGCGAGCGTCTGGATGGAATCGAGGTCGAGACCGTCATCAACGGCGCCAGCGTCGGCACGGGCGGCTCGCTATCGTTAGCCGGCGGCGCGATGGAATCGGTGCGCTTCCTGCTGGAGCATTGCGCGCGCTGGG
>JBKBIZ010000329.1:0-548 GCA_046293975.1 Hyphomonas sp.
GCGTCGGCGGCCGTCTCGATCGTATGCTGGTTGGCCAGGAAGTCGGGCGTCGACTGATAGGCCCCGCCCTGCTGGCTGACCCGATAGGGATTGGGCCATCCGCCCTGGCCATAGGGAATGGCGAAGGTGGCGATCACCCCGTCCAGATTGTCGGCGATGGTGTCGTAATAGATGCCGTCCTGGGCGTCCATGGACGGGCGGTCCATGGCGCTCAGCGCCGCGCGCTGGGCCTTGGTGAAGGCGCGGAACTTCTCCTCGTTCTCCAGAGTCGGGGCGGTCAGCTGGGACTTGGCGGCGGCGCGCGGGCCCTTGTCCAGACCGAAGGCGGTGACGGCCTCAGGGCTCAAATCCAGGGTCTGCTCGAAGGCCTGGTCCATGAAGCCGGCCAGGGCGGCCTTGGCCGCCGCCGCATCGCCGGCCGGAGCGGCGCCAGCAAAGGCCTGCCCCCCTGCGGCGGCCAGGCCCGCCCCGGCTGCGGCGGACAGAAGAAGGCGACGACGGTCGATCATGGAAGGCCCCTGCGAAGATGTGGGCCGCAATGGAGCGCC
>JBKBIZ010000032.1:0-31733 GCA_046293975.1 Hyphomonas sp.
GGCTTTCATTTCCCGGAACAAACCTTCGCGCTGCATCTTCTTTTTCAGCGCGCGCAGGGCCTGCTCGACATTGTTATCGCGGACAACGATCTGTACTATGGGACTTCTCCATCGGGTTCTTTCGGGCGCCAGGCACCCGGGAAATCATTAGTTACGGGCCTGACAGCCTAAGAAGCGGGGCCTATATCACGGGTAATCGGCTTTGGCCAAGCCCCTTGAGCTGGGAATCGACACATGATTATGCCGCCATCTGTTCTGCTTCGGCGCCGCTGGCTCGATGCGCTCCTCCCGGAAGTCGTTTTTGACGGCTGGAGCGAGGCGGCCGCGACGGCTGCGGCAGGCAAGGCGGGGCTCACTTCCGGCGAGCAGGCGCTGGCCGCCCCGCGCGGGGTGATCGATCTGATCGAGGGCTTTTTTGATGAGGCGGGCGCGCGTGCCGGGGCGGCGCTGGCGGCGGAGGATATGACCGGCCTGCGTGTGCCCGATAAGGTGAAGCGGGGCGTGCTGGCCTGGCTGGCGGAGCTTGAGCCCCACCGTGAGGCGGTGCGCCGCGCAGCCGCCCGAGGCTTCCTTCCCTGGGGCGCGGGCCCGGCGCTTCAGCGCAGCTGGAAAGTGGCCGATATGGTGTGGACGGCGGCGGGCGATACATCCGAAGATTATAACCGCTATTCCAAGCGCGGCCTGCTGGCGAGCGTGTTGCCGGCGATCGTGCTGCACTGGGCAGATCATCCGTCCCCGGAAGATCTGGAGTCTTTTGTTGACCGGCGGCTTTCACATGCATCCGGGGTCGGACGAACGGCGGGGCGATTCGTTAAGCCATTCCTTGGCCGGATGCCGCAGAAACACAGCTGAACCACTCCGTGCGGCGCATCTGAAAGCTATTTATTTTCAGGGAGTTAGGTTGTCGGACGGTGGCGCTACAAACACCCCAGGGGGCTGGGGGGGCTGATGGGTCCGGGGCGCTTGCGTAAGTCCTCCGTCCGACACCCATAAGATGGCTGCCCGATGCGGCGGGGGCAAGGCCGAATTGCGGTGAAACCGAGTCTGCGGGATTAATTATGCGTTAGCTCTACAAGGGGCTGGACGCGAACCAAAACCTGTGACGAAACTGTAAGCAACATGACGGATTCTTTCCACAGGAAACCTGCGCCAGACCCGGTCATTGCCTTCCAGAAGGCAGAGATGCAGCCCATCCTTGATGTCTATGGCCGCCTGGTGATTGCGGGTGAGGCGCGCGACTATGCGATCGGCATGGACCCGGACGTGGCGACCTTCGCGATATTCCGGCGGCACGCGGAAAGCCCCACCTGGCGAATCGAAAAAGAGCCCGCTCTCGCCAACCGTCAGGGCCAGTATGCCGTGTACGGCTCAGCCGGGCAGGTGCTGCGCCGGGGGCGAGATCTGAGGCAGGTGCTGCGCGTGTTCGAGAGCCGCAAGTTCAGCATCGTTCGCTGACAGGTTTTCCACAGGCCTCTCCACATGAAAGGTTAACGGCGCGTTTGCTGTTTAACCCTTTGTTTACCAAAAACTTCTTGCGAACCAAACTGGAACATCATAAGAACATCTCATCAGGAACGGAGCGGGAACATGTTCGGTCAAGTGAGCTTTCGCGGTAAGTCAGGCAAGGCGTGGAAATTCCAGCGTACGGCGGCAGATGCCCCGTGGGCGCGCAGTGCCGGTGTGGTGATTTTTGCAGCCCAGGATGCCTGTGGCTGGCGGGTTTACCGGGTCATGGAACTCTCCGGCCGCCCGCATGATATCCAGCCCATCTGGGCGCTGGCAGAAGCCGAGCGCTACGGCGCCAATGCGGTCTTCGTGGCGCTTGAGTTTGATGGCGGGCAGCGCCAGTCGATGGTTGCGGATCTGGAGGCGGGCTTCATGCCGGTCTGCCGGTCCAGCCAGGAACCTGTCCGGCTTGCGGCCTGACAGCGCCGAGTGGCAACGCTGCGCAGGGCAGGGATCAGTTCTCGACCTGCGCGGTGTACCAGCGGGTTACGTCTTCTTCGACCATGCTGAGCGGGCGCGGGCCGCCCGCCAGGATGATCCGGTGAAAAGCCCTCGGATCAAACCGGGGCCCAAGCACGCGGATCGCGCGCTCCCTGAGATCCAGGATCCGCTCGCGGCCAAGCCAGTAAGCGGCGGCATAGCCTGGGCGAACGGTGTAGCGATCGACTTCGTCCGCGCTTTTTTCAGCGCTGAGGCCAATAGTTTCGGTGAGGTAGGTAATCGCCTGATCGCGGGTCC
Source organism: Hyphomonas sp. (assembly GCA_046293975.1). Classification (GTDB taxonomy): domain Bacteria; phylum Pseudomonadota; class Alphaproteobacteria; order Caulobacterales; family Hyphomonadaceae; genus Hyphomonas. The sequence goes on from JBKBIZ010000032.1 coordinate 2,245, forward strand.
AGCGCTCATTATGGATGCCGGTATCGGCGACAAGCCGGGCCGCGCGCAGGAGCATCGACTGCAAGTATCCGATGCGGCTGAGCGGATCATCAGAATAGAGGCCAAGCTCATCTGCCAGCGTTTCGGCATAGGAGGCCCAGCCTTCGCCATAGGCGACGTTCGAGATGACTTGCCGGGCGAGTGGCAGGCTGGATTCGCTGCGTGTGACACTGCCTTCAAGGTGATGTCCGGGGACGAGTTCGTGGAAGGCAAGCGCGGCCAGGGAAAAGTCCGGCCAGTCTGACAGGCGCGCAAGATTGATTTCAACGCGCGCAGACGCGCTGCCACTCAGTGTGCGGGGCAGGTAAGCGGCAGGGGGCAGGAAGCCTGTAAACTCCGGTGGCACCATGCGCAGCCCTGCCTTCTCTGGCAGGGTGAAATCGAACTGTTCTGACAGCACATCCTCGGCTCGGCCGGCATGGCCCAGGATACGTCCGATGAGGGCCGCGCGCCCTTCCTCCGTGTCCGGGTAAATCTGTTCCGGCTGGCTTGCCAGAAAGGCGAGACGCGCGCCGACGGTCCCCTCGGTGAGACCAAGAGCACCAAGCTCGCGATCGGTTTCAGCCAGCAGCGCGTCTACCTCGCGTTTGCCGCGCTCATGCAAACCGGCCGGCGAGGCATCATCACCGGTGTAGGCCTTCAGGGCCGAGGCATAATATACGGCGCCATCGGGCAGCTGCCAGACACCGGGCAGTTCCGGGGCCGTATTGGCAAGGGTGCTCAGGCTTTCGGCGAAGGCCGCATAGGCGGGGCGGAGATTTTCAGCGGCGATGCGGCGCACATCGGCCAAAAGCTGATCGCGCTCGGTGGGCGTGAGATCGCTGATCCCGGGCGTAAGGTTTTCAAAGGTCACAACCGGGGGGCTCATTTCCGGCGGGATGGCGGCAGCTGCGGCGGCCAGCTCATGCATCCGTCGCAGGATGGGTGCAGGCGGAACGGTTCCGGCCCGCGCATCGGCTTCCAGGCGGCGGCGGTCATCCTCGATTGCGTCTGAAAACTGAGCCATCCGGTCGGCGAATGCACGCGCGTCCGCAGGGGTCCGCAGGGGATGAAACCGGGCGAGCAGGTCAGGCACGTCCAGATAGGCGCCCCGGGTATGGTCGGCGACATACGGGTAGGAGGCGCCGAGGGCAGACGCCCCGTGACCCGCCATGAAAAGCGTCTCAGCGGTTTCATGGGACGCGATCACAGTGTCAAGGTGGCGGGCGAGCGCGCTACCGCGTGCCGGGCGGGTGATGCGCACCAGCAGATCGCGCGTTTCCATCCGGGAAAGGCGGGCGCGCTCATAGGCTGCCTGTGAGCGGTCGGTCAGGTAGCGGTTGTAGGCAAAGCCCGCATCGGCTTCAGGCAGGCCCAGCCGGGTGGCGCGTTCCGGGTCGCGCGCGACTTCGTTCTGGGCAACGGTTGTGAGTGTGCGCTCGATCTCGCGGGCGACGCGGCGCGGGGTGCCCTCCGGGTCGGCACGGGGGGTGCAGGCTGCCGCAAGGGTAGCAACCAGAAGGGCTGTGCAAAGCCCAGCCGGCAATAGGCTCGCAGTTCTGCGTCCGGTTACGGCGTGCATGACACTTATATTACTCGGTTTTCACTGTAATTGAGACTGTTTCGGGAGTTGTGGCCATACTTTATTTCCGTTACTTCTCCGCCAAAATTCCGAGGAGCCACGCAACGTGACAACGCCTATCCAGACTGACGGCCCAGCCGCACTTTCCGGTCAAGTCCTGTTCTACAAGAATCCGCAGCCGCTTTCTGCGGAAGAGCATGGCGGTCTTGGCGTGAAGCAGATCCCCCAGCCATTCAGCTTCCTGCGGGAAGCGCATGCTGTTCCGGTAACGGTCACCGAGTTTGGTATTGCGGCGGCGTCCTACCCCGTCATCTTTGTTGGCGAAGAACGCACGCCTGTTACCGTTATGGGGATCCGCCAGGGGCAGAACCTCTATGTCAACGCTGAAGGCATGGTGCTGGAAGACCATTACATTCCGGCTTTCGTGCGCCGCTATCCGTTCGTGTTCGCGGCTGATGATGGCTCCGACCGCCTGCTGCTCTGCGTCGACCGTTCGGCGCCAATGGTTTCGAACCAGCCGGAAGTGCCGTTCTTCCAGAACGGCCAGCCAACCCAGTTCACCAATGATGCCATCGAGTTCTGCAAGGAATTCGAGCGTCAGCGCCGTGCCACGGTCGATTTTGTGAAAATCATCCGCGATATGGACCTGTTTGAGCAGAAAACCGTGACCTTCCAGCCGCGCGACCCTCAGGGCAACGCCACAGGCCCGGCTCAGAAGATTGCCGATTACTGGGCGATCTCCGAGGAGCGCCTCGGCGCGCTGCCTCAGGACAAGTTCCTTGAGCTGCGCAACAATGGCGCCCTGGGTGCGTGCTACGCACACCTCGTTTCGCTGCTGAACTGGTCGAAAGTGGTCAACCGCGCTGTGCGTACCCCGCCGCCGGGTGAAGCCGTTTCCTGATCCTGCCTCAGGCACGCATTCCGGATCGGCCCTCCCTGCGTGGAGGGCCGTTTTCGTTTGCGCAGGGCGCGGCATCACGAACCGGCGAGCAGGGGTTTCCCCGGCCCGGCGCCCGGCGCATATGTGCCGGGATATGTTGTTCTGACGGAGCTGCTGCGGATGACAGGGTTTTTCCGGCTTTTTGCCGTAGCTGCGTTGAGCTTGTCGGCTCTGGCAGGGCTTGGGCATGCGCAGATGGACGGGCGCCGGGCCGAAGCTGTGCTGATTGCCGACCGTGCCAGTGTTGCCCCCGGTGACACGTTCTATGCTGCCCTGAAGATGACGATGGATGACGGCTGGCATATCTACTGGCGGAATGCCGGGGATGCTGGCCTCCCGCCCCGGCTGATCCTGAAAGATGGCACCAGCCTTCCTGAAACGGCCGTCGGCGAATTCCTCTGGCCGCTGCCTTACCTGATCCCGGTCGTTGAAGGCGAGATCATGGATTATGGCTATGACGATCAGGTCGTCTTCGCCTTTCCCGTGACTGTTCCGGAGGATGCGAGCGGGCAGGTGCGGATCGTGGCAGAGGCCGACTATCTCATCTGCGAATCCATCTGCATTCCCGAAACGGCGGATGTGGCGCTGACGCTGCCGGTCGGTGCGCCGGTCGAGAATGTGAAAGCTGGCATTGAGATTGGTGAATGGATCGCCCGTGTGCCGGTTGCCTTTGCAGGCGAGGCGCGGATTGACGATGCGGCCGCGCCCTGGACGCTGTCGCTGCGCCAGGAAGGCGGTTTTCCCGAGGACGCGCAACTCCGCTTCTTTCCGTTCCAGCATGAAATCAGCCACCCGGCGGCCCAGCCCCAGAGAGCGGGCCCGGATGGCGCCAGCCTCAGCCTCACACCGGACCGCGCCAGCAGACTTGATAGCACGCTGAACGGCGTGATCCGGGTGGATGTGCCCGGCGCTGAGCCTGTGGGCTATGAAATCTCCGCCACGCGCGGCGACGTGTTTGCAGGCACGGCGGACCGGGAAGTGCAATCGGCGATGCCGGGCGTTGGGGCGCTGGGGGGCTCTGGCGAAAGCAATGCCCTTGGCTGGCAGCGGATCGCAACGCTGGCCTTCTTTGCGCTGATCGGCGGCATCATCCTTAATCTTATGCCCTGCGTGTTGCCGGTGCTGTCGATGAAAGCCATCGGCATGGTGCAGGCAGCGGCTTCCGGCCATGCGGGCGAGCTTAAATCCCACGGGCTCTGGTATACGGGCGGCGTGCTGATCTCCTTCCTGGCGCTGGCGAGCGCGTTGCTGGTCGTGCGGCAGGCGACGGGCTCTGCGACGCTGGGCTTCCAGCTTCAGCATGCGCCGACGGTTGCGGTCCTCACCCTTGTCATGTTTGCGGTCGGCCTCTGGCTGATGGGCTATTTTGAGCTGGGCGGCTCTGTCCAGAATCTTGGGGGCAGCCTCGCGCGCCGGGGCGGCGCGGCAGGCGCCTTCTTTACCGGCATCCTGGCGGCGGTCGTTGGCGCCCCTTGCGTCGGGCCTTTCCTTGGGGTGGCCCTGGGCGCCGTGATCGGCCAGCCAGCGCCTGCGGTAATTGCCGTTTTCCTGGCAATGGGCTTTGGCATGGCGTTGCCTTTCCTGATCCTCAGCTTCGTGCCGGGCCTGCACCGTATGTTGCCCAAGCCGGGCAAATGGATGGACACGCTGAAACAGGCCTTTGCCTTCCCAATGTTCCTGACGGCGGCCTGGCTGCTCTCGGTGGTGGCGGGGCTTGCCGGGGCAGGGGCGGTTGGCTGGACGCTGGCAGGCGCCACAACGCTGGTGTTTGCCGTCTGGCTCGGCCGGCAGGGCGGCGCTGTCCGTAAGGCTGTGGCGGCTGTCGCGCTGGCGGCCGCCTTCATCTATCCGGCGATGCAGGCGAATGTGCCGGAAGCCTCCATCACCGGCAGCAGCCAGGCCGCCTTCACGGGCAGCTATGGCGAGGCGGCCTGGAGCCCGGACACGGTCGAGGCCATGCTGGCAGAAGGCCGTCCGGTTTTCGTGGACTTCACCGCCAGCTGGTGCGCGAGTTGTCAGGTCAACAAACTCACCACCCTCAAGACCCGCAGGGTGCAGGAAGCCTTCAAGAAAGCCAATGTGGCTTTCCTCGTGGCTGACTTCACCCAGAAAGACCCGATGATTGCCGATGAGCTGAAGCTGCGCGCGCGCGCGGGTGTGCCGATGTATCTCTGGTATCCGGCAGGCGCCACCGAGCCGCAGATTTTGCCGGAACTTCTCACTCAAGAACTTGTCATTGGACTTGTCGAAGGCTGAGAGGCCTATACTTTCTGACGTAACAAACTGTCGAGACAGGAGACGACGATGATGCTTTCCCGCCGCCATTTGAGCCTCGCTGCCGGTATGGCTGCTGCCGTGGCCCTCACGGCCGGGGCGCTGATCGCTTCGACTGCTGAAGCTTCGCCGGCCCCTGCTTTTGGCGCAGCCGCCCCAGCTTTCACGGGCACCACGTCGAACGGTGAAACCGTTTCCCTGTCGGACTTTGAAGGCAAGACCGTGATCCTGGAATGGACCAATGATGGCTGTCCCTTCGTGAAGAAACATTACGCGGATCCTCCGTCGAACATGCAGTCGTTGCAGAAATCGGCGAGCGCAGATGATATTGTCTGGCTGAGCGTGATCTCGTCCCGTCCGGGCGCGCAGGGCCATGTTTCGGCGGAAGGCGCGAATGAATTGACCGCAACGCGCGGCGCGGCGCCCGCCCATGTCATTCTGGATGAAAGCGGCGATATCGGGCGCCTGTTTGGCGCCAAGACCACGCCGCACATGTATATCGTCACGCCCGAAGGTAAGCTTGTCTATGATGGCGCCATCGATTCGATCCCCTCGGCGCGGGTCGAGGACATTCCCAAGGCGGATAATTATGTCACCGCTGCGCTGGACGATCTGGCGGCGGGCAAGCCGGTCGCTACGCCCTCCTCGAAGCCTTATGGCTGCGCTGTGAAGTACTGAGCCCGACGCGGTCCGGCGTTCTCTGATATCAAGCAAGGCTGGCGGGGAAACCTGCCAGCCTTTCGCGATTCTGCCTCTGACGTAGCGAAAGGGTTGCCGCCCGCCGGATATAGCTTCAAACCTGACACCTACAGGAGGCGCCGATGAACCGCGACAAGAACCCGATCGTCAAGGATCAGCCTGTGGAGATGCCATCAGAAGGCGGGCCACTAGCTGAATATGGCGGCGCGCTTCCGCCGGCGCCTGCCTGGTTCCGGGAGTCCGTCGCTGTTCCCTACGAAGTGGGCAAGGTGACTGTGAAGGGCGCCGAGGTGACTTTCCAACGCTGGGGCAAACGGGGCGCGCCAGGTCTTCTGTTCGTGCACGGAAATGGCGCCCATGCACATTGGTGGGATTTCATCGCGCCGTATTTTGCCGAGCATTACAATGTCGCTGCGCTGACCTTCTCCGGTATGGGCGACAGCCAGTGGCGGGAAGCCTATGATATGGACACGTTCTCGCTGGAGCAGGTGGCCGTTGCCGAGGCTGCGGGCCTTTTTGATGCCCCGCGAAAGCCGGTGATTGTTGCCCATTCCTTCGGTGGTTTTGTCACGCTCGTGACGGGCGCCAAGCATGGCAGCCGGTTTGAGGGCATGGTCATCGTCGACAGCCCGGTAAATCCGCCAGAGCGGCCACGCGGTGAGCCTTCCCGCGCCAGCCGTCCGCATAAGGTCTATCCTGACCTTGCCGCAGCGCTGGCCCGATTCCGCTTGGCGCCGCCCCAGCTTTGCGAGAACCATTACGCGATGGACTACATCGCCCGCTGGAGTCTCAAGCGGGCCAAGGGTGGATGGACCTGGAAATTCGACCCGATGATCTGGACGCGATTTGAGCCGGGTCTTGATCCCGCCGAGATGCTGAAAGCTGCCCAGTGCCGCATCGCCATCATCCGGGGGGAGGAGAGCGCGCTGATGCCCGATGATGTGGGCGATTATATGCGCGGCCTGCTCGGCCATCAGGTGCCGTTCGTGTCGGTGCCCCATGCGCGCCACCATGTGATGCTCGACCAGCCCATCGCCTTCATCTCTACGCTTCGGATGCTGCTGGCCGAATGGGACCATTCCGACCCCCACCGCAGCGTCGATTCAGGCGCCCCGACGGCTTAACCGGCAGAAATTCTGCCACAATCCTTTTGCTTGATCCCCGGCGCGGGCAGGATAAGTTTGCGCGCGCTGGCTGAATTGCGTGAGGGGACCATGCCAAAAGCAACACTCGACGAGAAAACCCATAACTCATCAGCCGAGCGCTTCATCGAGCGCCCGTATGTGCGTGACACAATCATGGCGCTGATTGTCATCAACGCCATTGTGCTCGGTGTGCTGACTTATTCAGAGCAACTGCCGGACTGGCTCGTCACGGTTCTGAATGTCATCGACATGGCCGTCACTTTCATCTTCGTCGCTGAGATTGCGCTGAAGCTGTTCGTCTACCGCCTGCAATTCTTCAAACTCGGCTGGAACTGGTTTGACTTCATCGTCGTGGGAGTCTCGGTGATCCCGGGCGGGTCGGCGTTCAATGTTCTGCGAGCGCTGCGGGTGCTGCGCCTTCTGCGGTTGTTGCATTTTATGCCAACCATGAAGCGGATCACCGAGGCGCTTCTCACCGCGTTGCCCGGCATGGGCGCGATCCTCGCTATCCTGGGCCTCGTCTTCTACGTCTCTGTCGTGATGGCGACCTACCTGTTCAGCGGTTCTCAGAACACGGAGAATTTCAGCTCCCTCGGCGCTTCGGCCCTGACCATGTTCGAAGTGCTGACAATGGAAGGCTGGAATGGCCACATGCGCGATCTGCTGGATGAATATCCCTGGGCCTGGGCGTTCTTCATCCCGTTCATCCTCTTCACCGTCTGGGCAATCCTGAACCTCTTCACCGCCGTTATCGTGGACTCGCTTCAGGACAGCGCCCTGGAGAAGATGCTCGATGCCGAGGAGAAGATCAGCGACGAGTTGGTGGTGCAGGAATCCCATGAGGTGATCCGCCACAGGGAACTGCTGGCTCTCATTGCAGAGTTGCGCACGGAGGTTCAGGAGCTTCGGAACGCGCAGGACAGGGCGGGCTGACCTAGCCGGCGAATGCCTTTTCGATCACGAACTCGGCCGGGGCGGCGTTGGAGCCCTCCGTGAGGCCCGCTTTCAGCATCAGGGCCTTGACGTCCTGGATCATTTCCATCGAGCCGCAGATCATCGCCCGGTCGGTCGCCGGGTCGAGCGGGGGCACGCCGAGATCGTCAAACAGCTTGCCAGTCTCGATCAGGGTGGTGATCCGGCCCATCTGCTCATGATGTTCGCGGGTCGTGGTGGTGTAGAGTTTCAGCTTGCCCTCGACCATTTCCCCAACGAGGGGATCATTCTTCAGGCTGTCGATCAGTGTGCGCGAATAGATCAGCTCATCGACGTCCCGGCAGGTATGGGTGACGATCACTTCCTCATAGCGCTCATAGGTGTCGGGATCGCGCACGAGGCTGGCAAAAGGCGCAAAGCCGGTGCCGGTGGAGAACATGTAGAGGCGCTTGCCGGGGGTCAGTGCGTCGAGCACCAGCGTGCCCGTCGGCTTGCGGCCGAGCAGCACCTTGTCGCCGGGCTGGATTTTCTGGAGGCGTGAGGTCAGTGGGCCATCAGGCACCTTGATCGAATAGAATTCCAGCTCCTCGTCCCAGGCAGGCGAAGCGATGGAATAGGCGCGCAGCAGGGGTTTGCCGTCTTCCTTGGGCAGGCCGATCATCACGAACTCGCCTGTGCGGAAGCGGAAACTCTGCGGGCGTGTCAGCCTGAAACGGAACAGCCGGTCCGTATAATGCTCCACCGAGAGGACGGTTTCCTCGGTTGGGCCATTCGGATTTGCTTTGACAGGCGCTGCCTGGCCTGCGGATGCGTCGGCGCTCATGCCCCAAGATCTCCACTGTCTCTTGCTTCGGCGTCAGTTGACGCGGGCGCGGGGCAATTGCAATGCGTCAGATGAACGGTTTAGTTTTACTCAACCTTCCGCGCCGGCCCAGGCGAGGCGTTCATCGCTGAGTTCATACCCCCCGTCCAGTTCATAGACGTTGCGATAGCCATAGCCGTAAAGGTTGACATAGGTTGCGATGTTGAGGGCCAGAGGCGCACTTTTCAGCATCACCGGGGCGATGTTGTCGGTGAAGTTGTTGTTGCAATAGATCAGGATGCGGCGGTCTTTTGAGCCGATGACCTGTCCCAGCTTCTCCTCGGTAAAGTCGGAGAAATTTATGTTCACAGCGCCTTCGATATGGCCTTGGGCAAAGGCCTGCGCGCTGCGCGCATCAATGACCAGCGTATTCGGATCGGCGCGCAGTTCGTTAAATATGTCGAGGGGCACCAGGCGGGCCTGCCGGTGAGGGGCCGCCTCGGCGGTCAGCGCCTGGAAGCCGGCATAATCAATCTGGCCGGCATCTTCCTGGGCGTTTGCCTGGGGCGATGCGGTCAGGCCCAGGACGATGAAACCGGCGCTTAAAAGCAGGACGGTCGCAATGGTCGGCAGGTGAGTTTTCGCAGGGGTGTTCCTCATATTGGCGCCCTTTCGTTTCTTTCAGGCACGCGAGGGAGGGTGCGCGCCCCCTGCGGCTGAAATATGTGCGCAGTAGGGCAGATATTGCGAATTTCATGCCGCATTGTGGCAAGCGCGCAGTCAGGCGTTCGGAAACCGTCCCATCCGTTCTTCCCAATGGCGCCGGCAGACGGAGAGGTAGGTCGCCTTGCTGATGGAGATCTGCTCGCCTTCTGTCAGCGCTTGTCCGTCCGGCCCGAGGCGCACCACCATTGTGGCCTTGCGCCCGCACTCGCAAATTGTGCGCACTTCGCGCAGTTCGTCGGCGATGGCCAGCAGCGCGGCAGAGCCTTCAAAAAGCTCGCCCCGGAAATCGGTGCGCAGGCCGTAGGTCAGCACCGGCACACCGAAATGATCGGCTACGCGCGCCAGTTGCCAGACCTGGCCCTTGGTCAGGAACTGCGCTTCATCCACAAAGATCGCGTCAATCGGATGGATCGATTTCTGATCGCGGATGACCGAAAAAAGATCCGTATCCGCCGTATAAAGAACTGCCTCTGCCGAGATGCCGATCCGTGAACTGATGTGTCCGTCGCCTGCTTCGCGGTAGAGCGCTGAGGTCATCAGCAGAACCTCCATCCCCCGCTCGCGGTAATTATAGGCCGCTTGCAGGAGGATGGTGGACTTACCCGCATTCATGGCGGCGTAGGAAAAATAGAGTTTCGCCATGTCGGGCCTGCGGATGTCGGTATCAGCGGAGGGAGAGCGCGACGCCTTCGCGGCGTGGATCGGCGCCGCCCTCCAGGCCCTTGTCACGCACGATGATGACATGGAGGCCAGAGTTCTCGCCTGTGCGCTCTTCCACCTCATAGCCCATCTCGCGCAGCGCGTCGGCCGCTTCCGGGCCGCCCTCGACATCGACTTCAACAGCAACGGTCTCGCCGCGCGCGATGATATTGGGCAGGGCGATCGACTCCTGGGCTGTCTTGCCCCATTCCAGAACGCCCACAAGCGTCTTGGCGACATAGGCAATGATCGAATTGCCGCCCGGTGATCCGGTCACCATGAAGAGGTCGCCGCCTTCATCGAAGACGAGCGTAGGGGACATAGACGAGCGCGGACGTTTTCCGGCGGCAACGGCATTGGCCACTGGTTTGCCGCCTTTCTCCGGGATGAGGGAGAAGTCAGTGAGCTGATTGTTGAGCAGGAACCCGCCGGCCATGCGTGAGGAGCCAAAAGCGGACTCGACTGTCGCCGTCATCGTGACGGCGTTGCCATCCAGATCAATGATCGAAATATGGGTTGTGCCAGCGCCGGGAGTGGTGGGGTCTTCCCCCCACATCGGGCGCAGCGGCTCTCCGCCAAGGGCAATACCGGGATCGCCGGGGAAGGATTTTGCGTTTGGCGCAAACGCCTCTTTCGCGCGGGCCTTGATGTATGCCGGATTGATCAGGTCTTCGCTTGGCACCGTCACATGATCGGCGTCGGCCACATAATGGTCGCGGTCGGCATAGGCGAGGCGCTGGGCGTCAACAAAGGCTTTCAGCAACAGGCTCTCATCGGCATTGATATTGGCGGCGGGTTTGAGATGTTCATAAAGGCTCATGATCAGGGTCTGGGCGATGCCGCCCGAGCTTGGCGGCGGGGCCGAGCAGATCTTGTAACCCGATTGCAGCGTGCCGCACACGGCTGATCGGATCACGACCTCATAATTCGCCAGGTCTTCGAGGGTCATGTCGCCCCCGTCAGGGCCTTCGTTCACCGCGTTGACGATTTCGGAAGCCAGGGCGCCGCGATAGAAAGCCGAGGGGCCTTCATTGGCGATGGCGGCAAGGCTTGCTGCATAAGCCAGGTTGGTACGGCGATAGCCGGCCGCCAGCGGCTGGCCATCGGGATAGAAGTAAGCGGCCGTCACCGGATTGTCGTCGAGGCGGATCACAGCGCGCAGGCGCTCGGAGGCGAGCACTTCGGCAAGGCGGGGGGAAACCTCAAAGCCAACTTCCGCCAGTTCGATGGCCGGTTGGAAAAGGCTCGACCAATCCCCCTGGCCAGCGGCGTCATGGGCTGTCTTGTAGAGCGCGATCTGTCCCGGCACGCCTACGGAGCGGCCTGACTGCCAGGCGCTCACGAAGTCCATCGGCGCGCCGTCCTTCAGGAACCAGTCCGGGCCAGCGGCGGCAGGCGCTGTCTCGCGGCCATCGAACACCGTGATCTCGTCCCGTGCGCGGTCATAATAGACCATGAACGCGCCCCCGCCGAGGCCCGAGCTTTGCGGCTCGACCAGGCCGAGCACAGCATGCACCGCGATGGCCGCGTCCACCGCATTGCCGCCTTCACTCAACACGCGCAGGCCAGCCTCGACCGCGCGCGGGTCAGCCGCGGCCACCATCGCGCCCTTGGTCCAGGAAAGATCGCCCAACGCTTGAGGATTATCATCTGAAGCGGGAGTTATGCTGGCTGCGGGGGGCGCCTTCACCGCAGGCGCGCAAGCCGCGAGGAGGAGGGCTGCTGTGAGGGTGATTAGGTGGCGCATTGAGTGTCCCTTTCTTGGCGCGGGGCTCCACTCACTTTAAGGACTCAGTGCGGAGCATATCATAATAGGGCACATAGCATGGCAAGACCGGGTAGGCGCAACCTCATTACCGACATTGAAGGCATCTATGTCGGGCAGGCCGAGGACGCCCGCATTGGCACCGGTGTGACCGTAATTGTCCCCGATTGTCCCGTTCTGGCCGCGATCTGTGTCGCCGGGGGCGGTCCAGGGACACGCGAAAGCGATCTTTTGTCCGCAGGGAGACTGGTTTCAGACAGTGTTGACGCGATCTGCCTGTCGGGCGGCTCCGCTTTCGGTCTGGCCTCCGCTGACGGCGTGATGGCTGGCTTAAGGGCGCAAGGCAGGGGCTTCGCGCTGGTTCCGAGGCCCGGTGTGCCCGCCACCCCCATTGTTCCGGCCGCTATCCTCTACGATCTCGCCAATGGTGGCGACAAGGCGTGGGGCGAGACCGCGCCTTATGCGGGCCTTGGCCGAAAAGCCTTTGATTCTACTGATAAAAGCTTCGCTCTGGGAAAAGCGGGCGCGGCATTCGGCGCCCGCGCCGGGCTGGCACCGGGTGGAACCGGCTCTGCCAGTATCGTCACGCAGGAGGGTCTCACCGTCGGCGCGCTCGCCGCAGTGAACAGCTTCGGCTCTGTCCGCATGCCGGGCTCTGACGCGTTCTGGGCGTGGCCTTTTGAAATCGCAGGAGAATTCGGCGGCGCGCGTCCTGAGGCGGGCTTCGCTTTTGACCCCGAAGACTGGGGCGCTGCCAAGGTCAATCCAAATCCCCGAGAGAACACGACCCTTGCCTGCATCGCCATCGATGCGGTTGTCACCCATGATGAGGTCCAGCGGATCGCTCAGATGGCGCTCGCCGGAATGGCCCGCGCCATCCGGCCTGTTTTCGCGCCCACAGACGGCGATGTCGTTTTCGTCATCTCCACACAGAAGCACGAAATCGAAGGCAGCCGGCCAATCGCCGTGGCCCGTCTTGGAGAACTCGCTGCCGGTACTCTCGCCCGCGCCATAGCACGTGGTGTATATGAAGCAGAACGGCAGGAGGGACGGCCATGAAAACATACTTCAAGCTGGCGGTGGGGACCGCTCTGATCGTAACACTCAGCGGCTGTATGGTCGCCGGTCAGGACGCGGACATATCCGACTGGCCAGGCATGGCTTCGGTCCAGACCGTGTCCGGCGGCACCATCTATCATGAGTGCGGCGCCACGATGATCGCGCCAGAATGGGCGCTGACAGCGGCCCACTGCGTTGAGAATGTCCGCATCGAGTCAAATGGCCGCGCTGCACAATATCTTGAGGGCGACGCTGGCCAGATGAGCCGATTCGGTACGCTGGCTGTTGCGGTTGGGCTGGGCGATCTCACGGCCATTCCGAAGGACACTGTCTTTGCTGTACGCGAAGTGGTGATCCATCCTGCGTATGAGGGCAGCGCGCCTGAGAAGGGCAATGATCTCGCGCTGCTTCGCCTTTCCGGGCGCTGGAATGGCCCGCTTATGCCGCTTGATGGCGTCACAGGCGCTGCGGGAAACCTGATGCAGCCTTACGCAGACATGGTGGCGGCCGGGTATGGCAAGCTGGGTGAGGTAGCGCAGGGCCAGGATGGCGTTGCCCGCGGGGGGCGGCACGTACGCGCGCCGTCACTGGTCTTGCAGGAAGGCTATGTGCCTGCTGTGGATACAAGCATATGCAACAGTCAGATCCGGGCCCGTATAAATGAGGCGGGGCTCGCCGCTGTTTATCCCGATATCGCAATTGATCCGGAGACGCAGCTATGCGCGGGGATCGGTGGATCTGATGCCTGTCAGGGCGATAGCGGGGGCCCTCTTGTCTTCCGGCATGCTTCAGGACAGCCGGTCCAGGCCGGTGTCGTCAGCTGGGGCATGGGCTGTGCCCGGTCCGAGAGCCCCGGGGTCTACATGCGTGTTTCTGCGTATGCGCCCTGGATAAGTGCTGTGACGGGTATTTCTCTGCCCGTTCAACCTGTTGTTTCTGAAGATAGTTCATCCTTGCCTTCCGAAGACATGGACGCCTCGCAGCAGGAGGGGGCATCAGAAGAAATCGACACATCTATCGAAGAAAATGATCTGGAAGTGGGCGAAGAACTTCCTTCCGAACCGGAGCCGGCGCCCGCTTCAGGCGAGACTGCACAGGATACCGGCAATTGAGGCTTGCAAGGTCGGAAACCCGACTGTATGTGTCCCGCTTCTTAAAGTGGACAAGCACCCGTAGCTCAGCTGGATAGAGCACCAGACTACGAATCTGGGGGTCGGGCGTTCGAATCGCTCCGGGTGCACCATTTCCTTTTCTTCGTTGTGACTTTCACGCCAGCTCCTTGAGGAGCTTGCAGTTTTCTCTGTTTGAGCCGCTGCAATTCAATATGCTTCTGCGCCGCCGCCGGCCTTTGTCAAACCTGTGACCTCCTGAGAACGATGTGAGGGCCTGCCGGGCCGCTGGCAACTATCTCAATCCGTCTCAGTCGTGTGCCGGAAATGCACAAAATGTCCCTATGGACATATTCGCAGACCTGTCCTGCCCGTAGCCGCTTCGTGGCCCGGACCTGCTGTGTCTGCAACAGGTTCTGCGGAATTTAAGGAAAAACGTGTGAAGGTTTCCAGAAGGGCGGTGTCAGTTTAACCTTTTAGACCATTCGGCAATACGTCAGTAGCAATTGGTGTGTTTTGGTGGCGTCATGGAGAAGCGCGCCAAAATCCAGAGGCCAGAGATGCCAGACGAGTATGTCGACCTCGAGTACGACCTGCGCCGTGTAGAAGCGAGCCGCGGCGTGCTCGAACTTGCTGTGCGCCAGTTAAGAGCCTTCGCAAAATGTGTGACAGCAAACCGCACGGAAGCCGACGAACTGGTAGAAGACACGTTGATGCTGTTCCTGTCTGAAGACCGCATCCTCAATGAGTGCGAGACGTGTTTTGCCGAGCTTCTGGAAGTCTTCCGCAGGGTGCATGCGCGCGTCGCGCTGATCCAGACGTCCCGGACATCTCCGGACAAGGAATACGCAGCCCTGCTCCAGCTTGCCTTGCCCGAGCGCGAAGTTGCTGCGCTCGTCCTTGGCGCTGGCATGAGTGTGTCCCAGGCGGCCGGGTTGCTTGGGCTTTCCCCGGTAGAGATTGAAGTTTTGCTCGAAAGTGTTCAGCCCAAGCTGGGGGCTGCAAGTTTGGCGGAATGGCCCCTTATGCAAGGGGCGGTGACCGGGTATCAATCGCTTGAGGATGACGGCATCGGGTGACGTGCCTTCTCGGTACGGTGGGGGGCAGGGGTGTCGGGTTACAAGGCCATTTTCCAGGATCATCCTGATCCCATGATGATCGTTGATCCGGAAACCAGACGCTTCCTGGCAACCAATCGCGCCGCAGATACGGTGTACGGATATGATCCGGCGAGATTTTCCCAGCTCTGCCTCAATGATGTTGATGAGGCGCCATTTGACTATCCTCTGAATGGCGACGGCGAACCTTTTGTGCGGACACATCGCTGTTTGAACGGGGACCTCCTAATGGTCCGCATTCGCCAACGCAAATTTGAACATGAGGGGCGCGAGGCCATACTCCTGATAGTCCAGGATGTGCGGAATCTTGCGGGGTCTTTGAATGAGTTGGCGCAGATGGATGAACCGGGAATGGTTCGCTTCCAGGAACAGGAAGCCAATCTCAGGATTGCTCAACGACTTCTGAAGATCGGCTTCTGGAAGTATGAGATTGAGAGCCGTAAGCTCGTCTGGTCCTCAAGTCTTTATGAAATGGCAGGCATAGAGCCAGGGGAATTTGATGGCTCCGTTGAAAGCTACGTAAATATTCTGTATCAGGATGATCGAGATCAGGCGGCGCTGGCGGTTCAGGCGCTCAACAATCCAGACATTGAGTTCTATGAATTTGAGCGGCGTCTCAACAGGAAGGACGGAAGCCTTCTCCACATCAAAGGCGTCGGTGAACGTACTCGAACCTATTCTGGTGATGTCATAACCGGAGTTGTGCAGGATGTCTCGGACGAAAGACAACGGGAGAGCAGCTTCCGCCTCCTCGGGGCATCAGTAGAGCGTCTTAACGACATTGTCGTGATCCTCCGTGTAGATGCATCTGTTCCAGGAACGGATTCGCCGATTGTCTATATCAATTCAGCTTTTGAGCGGATTACGGGATATAGCCAGAAAGACGTGCTCGGCCGGCCTTTATCATTCATCCTGTCTCTTGCGGAGCCAAAGATCGATCCGCGGATGATGGAAGCTACCCTCAGCGCCGGTCAGTCCCTTCGTGTGGAAGTGTCCGGCCCTGTAAGGTCAGACAGATGGATAACCTGGGATGTTGAGTTTATTCCGGTGGCGGATGTGCATGGCAAGTATTCCCATTGGGCCGCTGTCGCCAGGGACATAACAGACAAACGCGCCGCTGAGCAGCGCGCGGCCATGAACGAGGACCGGTTTCAGCTCGTGAGCCGCTCGACAGCCGATGTGGTCTGGGAATGGGATATCCTTGCGGACAGTTTCGTATGGAGCGTAGCTTTCGACAAGCTGACAGGCATGCCGGGCGCCCATCTTGAGGTGGGGTTCGATTCCTGGACCCGACGTGTCCACCCAGAGGATAGAGACCGGGTTGTTTCGTCCTTACGGGAAGTTGTTGCCTCGCCGTTCTCGCAAAGTTGGTCTGAAGAATACAGATTCCTGCGAGATGATGGAAATGAGCGCTCGATACTCGATCGCGGCTTCATCGTACGCGATGAAACAGGCCGGGCAACGCAGATGGTTGGAACGATGATCGATCTCACAGAGCGCCTGGCAAGTGAGCAGAGATCAAGAGAGTCTGAGCGGCTGGAGGCTGTTGGGCAACTCACAGGGGGCGTGGCGCATGATTTCAATAATCTGCTTACGGTCATTCTGGGCAATAGCGACATTCTTCGGGACAAGCTTGATGATCCTACCCACCGCAGGATGGCAGAGCTGATTCATCTGGCCGCAAGCCGCGGATCGGATCTAACCCGGCGTCTGCTGGCATTTGCCCGCCGTCAACCTTTGAAACCTCAGCGTATTTGTCTGAATGAAAGAACAGGGTCCGTGCATGCGTTGCTGCGCGGCGCTTTGGATGCGCGTATCCGCGTCCGTCACGCGCCCGCTCCGGATTTGTGGAGAGCCCATCTTGATCCGGGTCAGTTTGATGTCGCCATCCTCAACCTCGCTTTCAATGGGCGAGACGCGATGCCGGATGGGGGAACCCTCACAATTGCGACGGAGAATCTCCGTGTGCGCGGTCGATCGGGAATGGAACGGGAAGGGGTTCCGTCAGGCGATTATGTCTGCGTCACCGTGAGCGATTCTGGCACAGGCATGGAAGAGGAAGCGCTGCGCCGTGCGTTTGAGCCATTTTTCACGACGAAGCCGGCGGGCAAGGGAAGTGGGCTTGGACTCAGCATGGTCTACGGTTTTGCGCGGCAGTCTGAGGGACATGTGCTGATCCGCTCCCTTCCAGGCAAGGGCACCTCAGTTCGCTTGTTTTTCCCCCGATCTTCCAAGGGGGATACAGTTGAAGTTGTTCCGGTCTTGCCCGCCGAAGAACTTACCGCTGCCGAGACGGGAAAAGTTCTGATCGCAGAGGATGATCCGCTTGTGCGGGAACACGCGGCTCACAATTTTGAAGCGCTGGGCTATTCTGTAACGCTGGCCTCATCTGCGGATGAGGCCTTGCTGGCGCTAGACAGGGACCCTGAGATTGTCCTGCTGTTTACAGATGTTATTCTTGGGGCCGGCATGAATGGTATGGAGCTAGCTGCGGAAGCCCGAAAGCGCAGGCCCGGCCTGAATGTTCTTTACACGTCCGGATATGTTCCAGGTGATCACGGTTTCAGTAGTCCGATGGAGGCAGGTGCAGAACTTCTTCGCAAACCTTATGAGCGTGAGGAACTCGTCAGAAAGCTTGCGCGGCTTTTGAAGGGGGGCCGCTTGAATGATTAGGCCGCTCGGGTGACAAGCCGATAGCCGATTCCCCGTGCTGTCTGAAGGGCGTGTTCGGAGCCTTTATCCAGCTCTTCAATTTTATGCCGCAGGCGGCTGATATAGGTTTCCAGGACTTTCTCTCCGTCCCGGTAAGGTCTGCTGAATGCCTGGTAGTAGAGATCATTGCGGCTGACCGGTTTGCCGCTGGCTGTGACAAGCGCGTCCAGCAGGCGCGCTTCAGCATGGGTCAGTTCGATCTTCCCATCAGTGTGGCGCAGAGTCTGCTCAAGAGAGTGGTATTCAACGCCTCCGATCATGATGATTTCAGACTGTTCCGTAGCGGGCTGGGAGACTGCCCGTCGTGCAAGCCGACTCGCTCTGGCGTGCAGCTCCTTTGCGCTGACGGGCTTGAGTACATAGTCGTCGATGCCGCGGTTTATGAGATCGGCGCGAAAGTCCGTGTCCCCCCAGCCCGATAGCATGATGATGGGAACGGCGCTTATCCGGCGGATTTCGGCCAGAATCTGCGATCCTGAAGTGTCGGGCAATTGCAGATCCAGAATGACGCAATCGGTGGCGTGGAAATCCGGTGAGTATAGGAAAGGTTTCAGGGCTTCGAATGAGTCAAAGGTATCAAACTGGTCTGTCGGGTCCGGCCAGCCAAGTGTGATGGTCTCCAGAACCATCCTGTCATCATCGATTAGCACAATCCTCATTGCCAACTCCGGCTACGGCAGGTGTTGAACGCACCCGCTGCCAAGGGTTCCCCGTCATGCCAAGTTATTCATCTTCAGATTTATAGAACCATACTTTATTCTTAAGCATTGCGCCAAACTGCGCATAGCGCTTCCTTCTTCCGCGCCGCAAAAAGGCTCACCTCTGCTGTAAGAAGGGCTCTTGATTTGAGAAGTTTATTGCGCTTACCGGTTTCTCATTTACCATTCTAAGGCTGTCTGTATGGGCTATACAGCCTTATTCACAGTATTTTGGCCGCGGCTTCGTAAACAGGAAGCCCTCATTTATTTGGATTTTTTCGTCCCGTAGAATGGAACGGAATCCCGGCTTTCACGTATCTTATTCATACCGGAAGGACGCGCCGCGATCATTGTCCCCCCCTCCCCAATCGCAATAGCGCAGTCTTTCCGGTTCCCTTGCCTCGCTTCAGGATCCCATCCCGTTTGAAGCGTTGGCATGATCCGGCTGTCCCGGCTAAAGGCGGGCCGGATATCAGTCTGACGCAGAAGCGTAGACATACTGAGCGGAACCAGACGTTGCTGTCACCGCTGAGCTCCGGGCCTAACCAGAAGGGTGCGGGCCCGGAGCTTTGACGGCACAAAGGGAGTCAGGCAGCTTTGTCCGTGCACGGTGAGGATGCCTCGCCACTATGTTTAGCGGAGCCAGAAGAATTCATCAGGCCCATGAGGGCTTCTCGCCCCCGGCTGACCCGGCTTTTGACGGTGCCTTCACTACAGCCGAACATCTGGCCGGCTTCTTCATAACTGAAGCCAGCTGCCAGCACGGCCACCAGGGCGTCCCTCTGCTTTTCTGGCAAGTGATGCAGTGCCTGTTGCATCACCAGAAAGTCACTGCCCCACTCCTGATTGCCAGGAGTTGTCAGTGTTTTCTCCGCATCAGAGGCGTCCAATGGAGATGATCGCCAGGCCCGACGCCAGTGTTGTGCGTGGGCGTTCCGAATGATCCGGAAGAGCCAGGGCTTCATCGGTGCTCCCGCGATGAAGCGGTCGCGCGCAGCCCATGCATTCAGGCATGCGTCCTGAACGATATCATCGGCGAGATCATCATTACGACAGAGACTGCGGGCAAAAGCACGCATTTGCGGAACAAGGGCTTCCAGCTGGTCGATGAAGCCAGCACCGTTACTAGTGCCGTCAGTCTGTTCAGGCCTGTGCATAACAGTCCTCCATTATGCTCCGTGCAGCTCGCATTTGGGTCTCGTTCAGCCATCGGATCAGAAGGCTGACCCGCTCAAGCTGCAACAGGAGATCCTGAAAGCAGGACGAGGGTTCAACGCCAGCCACGGGGGCAATGCGAGCAGCCACTGTCGGTTTTCCTGCAAATCCATCTTGTCCCAAGGCGGGCGGTATTTTTTTATGCTGCTTTTCGCAACTATTGCGAGTATCTGACCCAATAGTTAACGAATTGCTAAGCTGCATTAAGGTGTCTGGCCGGCACCGGCGTTAGAATTTCAGGCTGAATCTGGACATAAAAAAAGCCGGTGCGGGGGCGACCGCACCGGCTAAGGGTACAAGATAGATGGCATAGCAACAATTGCTACATACAGACTACGTACGGCGCGGAATCTGGTTCCAATTTTTTTCATTGCTAAATGTTTAGTCTTTGGCGCGCTCGAGATAGCTGCCATCTTCCGTGTTAATGACAACGCGAGTGCCCACGCCAACATGGGCCGGCACCATGATGCGCACGCCATTGGCGAGGATTGCCGGTTTGTAAGAGCCTGATGCCGTCTGACCTTTGACGACCGGTTCAGTTTCCACGATTTCAGCAGTAATGCGTTGGGGCAGGGTGATCGAAACGGCTTCACCGTTAAACATCTGCAAGCTGACGGTCATGTTTTCTTGCAGGTAAGAGACGCTATCCCCCACCATTGGGCCGGAAACAATGACCTGCTCGTAGTTGGCAGAGTTCATGAAGACGTAATTGTCACCTTCCGGGTAGAGGTAGGTGTGCTCAACTTCTTCGACGAAAGCCTTTTCCAGCTTTTCTGAGGTCTTGAAGGTATTGGTGACCTTGATACCGTCGGAGATGCGCCGCATCTCGATTGTCGTCGTGGGCGTACCTTTGCCTGGGCGGAAAGATTCCGCCTTGAGGACAACATAGAGTTGACCATCGGTATGTTCGATGATGTTGCCTCTGCGGATATCCGCTGCGATTTCAACGGCCATGACGTGTTCCTGAGTTGCGGGAGCCAAAGCGCCGCTATATACCGCCTCCGCGTCATTTGGCCAGCCGCATGCTGTGGCTTTTCAATCCTGACCCGGTAGCTTTCTACTGATGATCAACTTCAGGAACAGCCCTTATGGAAGCATCTGGATGGTGGAGTCCTGAGGTACATGCCCGCCGCCGGGGCCATTTGCTGGCGCGCGGACGGGTCAAATCTGCCCTGCGCCGCTGGTTTGAGGCTGAAGCGTTCATCGAGACCGAATGCGGCGCGTTGGTGATTTCTCCGGGCAATGAAGCGCATTTACACGCCTTCCAGACGCAGTTTATCGCCGAAAATGGACAAACCAGGACATTTTACCTCCACACCTCGCCAGAATTTGCCATGAAGAAGCTCCTCGCCGCCGGCGAGCCGCGCATTTTCGATTTTGCGAGGGCCTACCGCAACCGGGAGACCGGAGGGCGGCATGCGCCGGAGTTCACCATGCTGGAATGGTACAGGGCCGGGGCGGAGATGGCAGGCGTGATGAACGACTGCGCCGCTATCGCCCGGATCGCAGCCGAAGCGGCTGGAACGAGGCAACTCATCTGGAAAGGCCGGACGTGTGATCCGGGCCTGGAACCGGAGACGCTCACGCTTGTTCAGGCATTCGAGCAGTTTGCCGGGATCGATCTGGTTGCCCATCTGGAGGACGCTGCCGCCTTCCGCTCCGCCGCTCTGGCCGCTGGGGTGGGCGTTTCTGAAGGCGCAAGCTGGACGGATGTCTTCTCGGCCATTCTGGTCACGAAAATTGAACCCCATCTTGGGATGGAGCGTCTGACCTTCCTCTCACATTATCCGATCAGCGAAGCGGCGCTGTCGCGGCCCGCGCCCGATGATCCGCGTTTTGCTGAGCGGTTTGAGCTTTATGCCTGCGGCGTCGAGCTCGCCAATGGCTACCGGGAGCTGACGGACGCGAGCCTGCTCGAAACACGCCAGCGGTCCGAGATGGATCTCAAGCAACAGATTTATGGCGAACGTTATCCGCTTGACCGGGAATTCATTGAGGCGGTGGCCGCCATGCCCGAAGCGAGCGGCGTTGCGCTTGGCTTTGACCGGCTGGTGATGCTGGCGAGCGGGGCGGCGTCGATTGCTGATGTCCTCTGGACTCCGCCCGTGATCCTTGAGGAAGGGGCGCCATGAGGCCGGTAACCCTTCGGCATGCGGATGAACTGCTGGCTGCAGGGATCATATCGGCGGATCAGCTTCCGCTAATATCCCGCGTGGCTGAAAGCTACGTGATCGCATTACCAGAGCAGCTTGCCGCCCTGATCGACAAGGCTGACCCTTCAGACCCGATCCGCGCGCAATATGTTCCGTCCGGGGAAGAGCTCCGCGTTCAGCCCGGCGAGATGGAAGACCCCATCGGCGACGCAGCCCACAGCCCGCTGCCGGGCATCGTCCACCGTTATCCTGACCGGGTGCTGCTCAAGATCACATCGACCTGTCCGGTCTATTGCCGCTTCTGCTTCCGGCGGGAGCGCGTTGGCCCGGACAAGGGCGAGGCTCTCAGCAAAGCGGAAGTGGATGCGGCCTGCGATTACATCGCGGCGCGTCCGGACATTTTCGAAGTGATCCTGACGGGCGGTGATCCCATGATCCTGTCGTCCGCCAGGGCAGGTGCGCTCACATGCCGGCTGGAAGCCATCGATCATGTGAAAGTCATCCGCTGGCACACCCGCGTTCCTGTGGCCGCGCCGGAGCGGATCACGCCGCAATTTGTCGAAGCAATCACCAGCAGCACAAAGGCGGTGTTTGTTGCGGTACACGCCAATCACGCGCGGGAGTTCACACCTGAGGCCGTCGCCGCCATCCGGCGCCTGTCACGCGCCGGCATATCGCTCGTATCGCAATCGGTCTTGCTGCGCGGTGTGAATGATACATTCGGCGCGCTGGCCGATCTGATGCGCGCCTTCCTCAGTGTGGGGATCAAGCCCTACTACCTCCATCAGCTGGACGCTGCGCCGGGCACGTCGCATTTCCGGGTTCCGGTCGAGGAAGGGCAGGCGCTTGTGCGCCGCCTTCGGGACGAGCTTTCAGGCCTCGCAACGCCCCACTATGTGGCCGACATTCCGGGCGGGGTATCAAAGGCTGTCATGAACCTTCCCGATATCGAGCGCCGCGATGACGTCTTTCTGCTGCGCGGCCGGGACGGGGGGCTGCATCTTTCGCCGGGTGAGGCTGAGTAGAGGCTACTCTTCAGGGCTGCGCCGGCTGCCGGTGAGCAATAACAAGGCAACAAAACCGATGGACGTGGCCTGGCTTGAGAACAGCTCCAGCAACGCCGCAAACAGCCAACTCGGCAAGGAGGCGCGCTGCTCCGCCTGAAGGAGGATGTTGCCCGATCCCTGGCCGAGGAGTTCGGCATTAGCCGCTTCAATCCGGGTGATGAGTTCGTCCCGGCGTTTGGCGAGGCCAAGTTCGTTCTGAGCGTCCCTGTAAGGCTTCTGATCCGTGCGCCCGACGCGCTCGACTTCGGATATGTAGGCTTCAAGCCCTTCGACCGAGCGTGTTTCAGGCGGGATGCCTTCCAGTTGCCGGCGCCAGTCTGCGATCTGGGATTCCAGCACTCCTCGGTTCGAGCTTGCCGTTTCCACGGCGGCGGTGGCGGCCTCGGCGTTCCCGCGTATATAGATCTCTGTGCCGAGGATGGAGGCGCCTGCGCCAACGGCGGCAAAGATCAGCGCGCGGAACGCTTCCTTGAAGCGGCGATTGGCGCCGTGCCAGTAAACGAAGGTGAAGCCCCCGAAGGAGATGATGGCGGCGATCACCCCCGCCCAGCCCCAGATGCGTCCCTGCACCGGATCAGCCACGGTCGAGGAAAACGCCTGATAGTTGGCAAAGCCCGACAGCCCTGCCGCGCCCAGCCCGGCGAGCAGGAAGACGAGCGAGAGGGCGCCGATAATCATCCGCTCGCTGCGGCCCCGGCGCTTTTCCGCCTGCTGGGCTTTCAGCGCGGCGAGGCGCTCTTTGCGCTCGGCCTGGATTTCCTCAGGCGTGGGCAGCTTTTGATCCGGCCTCAGTTGCAGGACTTTAGGCTCGGTTTTCAGAACGGCATTGGACGCGCGGGTAACTTCTGTGAATTCAGCATCAATGGCGCCCGCCTCAGAGCCTGCCGCTGGCAAGTGGTTATCGCGCACCGCAGGCAGAAATGCGCTCGACCGTGAGTTTTCCAGCTGCCGCACGAGGTCTTTCAGGGGCCCGCCTTCCCCCGTGCCGCCGCAGGCATAGGTATGGCGCTGCCAGTTCAGGATGAGGTTGTTATCGCCAGACGCGATGCATTCCTCATGGAGCGGGCAGGGAAGGCGGGCTTCCGACATGTCCTGGCTGACCTCATCATCCAGGCCCAACAGCTCGGCAACGCGCTGCACTTCCTTCAGATGGCGCTCATCTGTCATGTCAGCCCCTTTTCCCTCGCGCTCCACGCATAGCGGATCGCCCCCGGCCTCGTCACCTGCCTTGAGGCATCGCGATCACATTTGCGAATGGAATGCAGCTATGACGCAAATTCAACTTTTACCGCCCGACCAGACATCTTAATCAGGTCTTAAGGCAGCTAAAGTGAGACTGCCCACCTATATGGGAAGGGCCGCGTCCGGAACTCGGCTGGCTAGTATGAGGACTGAACTGCAATGACACCGCGTTCCACCGCGATCCCGAAAAACTGGAAAACCTTCGACATCCCGAGCTTTTTCTCAGCCTTTGGCTACCCCGCAATAGGCATCGGCCTGTTCACCACGATGGTACTGCTCGGCATCTTTGTCAGCGATCTGACCTTTCACTGGTGGTATATAGGGATCGCGGTCGCGGTTGTGGCGTTCTCCGTCTTCTGGTGCAATCTGGGGATCGGTCCTATGCACCGCATCCTGCAGCACCGCGCCGGTGAGATGAAATGGCCGGCCCAGGTGCTGACCATGCTCAACATCATTATCGCCATGCAGGGCAATCTGCGCGACTGGGTGAATTATCACTCACAGCACCACCGCTTCGCCGACGCGCCCGGCGATCCGCATAACCCTTTTGAGTCCAAGCGCTGGGCCTGGGTCGGCTGGATCCTGTTCCGCGACCGCAAAGACACCGCCCGCCCGATGGCCGCCTGGCTGAAACAGCATCCAGTCATCGTCTGGATGGACCGTTTCTATAACGAGATCAGCATCGTTATCCATTTCTTGATTCCCGCGGTCATTTATCTGATCGTATGGGCGGCGGGCGGCTCTCTGGTGCTCACCGCGCTGCTGCACGCCAGCGTCATCATCGGCCGCGCCATCCAGTTCCATGCCACCGTCTATGGCATCAACGTGCTCGGCCACCTCAAGACGCCGGTCTGGGCCGATCACCTGATGGCTCTGCTGACGGGCGGGGAAGCCTTCCACGACCATCACCATGACGAACCCCAGAGCGCGCTGCACCGCCCGCGCAAGGGCGTCTGGAACCGGATCGTGGATTATAACGGCACGGTCCTTCTCCTGCTGGAGAAGATCGGCTGGGTAAAAGACCTGAAGATCGCGCCGCGGTTCGCCTGATCTGTCCCCGGAACACCTCAGTCTGAATGCCTGTTCAGTTTCACAAGGGCCGCCCCTCAAAAGGTGGCCCTTTTCCTTTTCTATTCCTGATTCGTGACACAGACGCGCCGTATTCGGAGCGCAGCCTCCTCCCCACACATAGCAATGGGAAGGGACGCCCGCATGAAACTCATTCATTCCATCATCGCCCTCGCCGCCGGCGCCGCGCTGGCCGCGACCGCCTCCGCCAAGGTGGTGCCGATCAAGCCGCCCAAACCCGATACGGTGCAATCCTACATCCTCCTGGACCGCACAGGCTCGATGTCCAACATCTGGGATGAGGCGCTCTCCTCCGTGAACGCCTATGCCGACAGTTTTGCGGCCGATGCTCCGGGGGCAGAGATTGCCGGCGCGGACATCAAGACAGCCGTGACTGTTGCCGTCTTCGACTATCAGGACGGCCTGCAGTTCGATGTGCTGCGTGATAAGGTGGCCCCGCAGGCTTGGAAGACCATCACCAACAATGAAGCCAGTCCGCGCGGCATGACCCCGCTGTTTGATGCTATCGGCAGGATCATCGCCCGCGCCGAAGCCGATAATCCGGAAAAGGCTGTCATCGTCATCATGACTGACGGCCTGGAAAACTCCTCGAAGGAGTTCACCAAGGAAGGCGCCAAAGCCGCCCTTGACCGGGCGCAGGCGCGTGGCTGGGAAGTCATCTTCCTGGGCGCGGAGTTTGCCAGCTTCAATGATGCCGATGCTGTCGGCATGGCGGCCTCCAAGACCATGGCGGTTGGTTCGGGGCGCATGCAGGGCTCGATGGACGCCCTCGCCCAGAAGGCCCGCGCCTATGGCAAGGGCGCGGCGGCAGAGATTGAGTTCAACGCTGAAGACCGCGCGGCCGCCGACGAAGCCGGCGTGAAGCAACGCAAAGGCGGCAACTGACCGCTTCACGGGCCGAAAAGTTCATAAGAAAGGCGGCCCGCTCCATCCCGTTGGAGCGGGCCGCTGCATTTACCGCTGCGTCAGGCTTGCCTTCGGGCCCCGATCCCGCTTCAGGGAAGGGGTAAGGCAGTAGGCGGGATGAGCCCATGAAGTATTATGAAGATATGGTCGTCGGCACGGTTACGCGGTCCTCGCGCACCTACAAGGTGACGCGCGAAGAGGTGATCGAGTTTGCCTCGAAATATGATCCCCAGCCTTTCCATCTGGACGACGAAGCCGCGGCGAAAACCCATTTCGGCCGCCTCTCCGCGTCCGGTTGGCACACCGGCGCCATGGCCATGCGCATGATGGTCGACACCTGGAAGGATATGGAGCCGACCGCCGGTCTTGGTTCTCCGGGCATTGATGAGCTGCGCTGGGTGAAGCCTGTCTATCCCGGTGACGAGCTGACCGTGGAGATGGAGCTCATCTCCAAACGCCGCATGAAAAGCCGCCGCGACATGGGCCTCTCCAAATCCCGCCAGACCGTGCTGAACCAGCACGGCGAGACCGTCATGACGATGGTCTCCAACGGCCTCATCCAGGTCCGCAATCCGGAGCTGGATACGGAGTAGGCCCAATAAAAAACGCCGGACCTCGCAGCCCGGCGTTCCTTAAATTCCATCCGTTACCGGATCAGAGCGCTTCGATGATGGTGACGTTTGCCACGCCGCCGCCTTCGCACATCGTCTGAAGGCCGTATTTGCCGCCACGCGCGCGCAGGGCGTGGACCAGCGTTGCCATCAGTTTGGTGCCCGAAGCGCCCAGCGGGTGGCCGAGCGCGATGGCGCCGCCATTGACGTTGAGTTTCGACGGGTCAGCGCCAACATGTTTGAGCCAGGCGAGCGGCACGGGCGCAAAGGCCTCGTTGACTTCATAGAGATCAATATCGCCGATCTTGAGGCCAGCGCGTTGCAGCGCGCGGTCTGTCGCAAACAGCGGCTCTTCCAGCATGATGACCGGGTCGCCGGCGGTGACCGTCACATTGTGAATGCGCGCCAGCGGAACGAGGTTGTGCGCCTTGATCGCCGCTTCCGAAGCAATCATCACGCCCGAGGCGCCATCACAGATCTGGCTTGCATTGGCGGCGGTCATGATGCCGTCGTCCATGAGGATCTTGAGGCTCGCCATGCCTTCCATGCTGGCGTCGTAGCGGATGCCTTCGTCCTTGTCGTGCAGCACTTCCTGGCCTCCGCCATTGCGGCCCCGGATCGTGACAATCTCATTGGCGAAGACGCCCGCTTTGGTCGCCGCCGCGCCCCGGCGGTGGCTTTCCACCGAGAAAGCATCGAGCTGTTCCTTGGTGTGGCCATGCTTCTTGGCGATCATCTCAGCGCCGACGAACTGGCTGAAATGCTTGATGCCGAACTTCTCTTTCACCGATGCCGGTGTCGGGTCTGTTGGAATGTCGAACAGCTTGCCCGCGCGGGCGTTGATGCCCATCGGGCAGCGGGTCATGCTTTCGACGCCAGCGGCAATCACAAGATCCTGCGTGCCGGACATGATCGCCTGCGCTGCAAACTGGATCGACTGCTGGGACGAGCCGCACTGGCGGTCGATGGTTACGGCGGGAACCGAATTGGGAAGGTTGGAGGCGAGAACCGCCGTGCGGCCAATCTGGCCGGCCTGCTCACCGGCCTGCGAGACGCAGCCCATGATCACGTCTTCAATGGCTTTGGGATCAACGCCGGTCTCGGCGACGAGGGCGTTGAGCACCTGCGCGCCCAGATCCCCGGGGTGCCATTCGGCGAGGGCGCCGTTCCTGCGGCCACCGGCCGTGCGTTTTGCTGCTACGATATAAGCGGTCGCCATGATCTCATATTCCTCCTGACTGGAACTGCGGATTTTAATGCCCGTTCAGGGGCGCGCCAGCGGTCACGCCGGGGCAGGGGAGGCAGGGAAGGCGACTTTTTAGTCGTCAAAGCCCCGAAATACGGCTGCCTCATCAACCGACTTCCGCTTTGAAACGACAGCGTTGGCTGGAAAGCTGTCATCCGGCCAGCCCATGGCCACGCAGGTCTGGATTACCTGATCGTCCGGAATGCCTGCTTCCGCGCGCACCACCGGGCTCTGCATGATGCCCTGGCTGTTGATCACGCAGCCCAGCCCCTTGTTCCACGCGGCATTGACCAGGCAATTGACGACGCCGCCGCAGTCAAACGGGGCAATATCACTGCCATGGATCGAGCGGTCATAGGTCACGACGATCGAAACGGGCGCATCAAACTGGCGGAACCCGCGCAGCACCCAGTCCATTCGCTTTTCCTTGTTCTCCCGCTCGATACCCATCGCGGCGAAGAGCTGTTTGGCGATCTCGATCTGGCGCTCGCGGTGGGGGCCTTCATAGCCCGGCCCCATGCGGAATTCCCGGCTGTCGGGCACGCCGGCCAGGTTGCGTTCGACATTCCCGGCCCGGATACGGTCGAGAACTTCGCCGGAGACCACATAGAAGTTCCAGGGCTGGGTGTTCAGCGAGGTCGGCGCCCGCATGGCGATCTCGAGTATTTCCCGGATCAGGGCTTTGGGGACCGGCTTCTTCTGGAACCCGCGGATACTTCTCCGCCCCCGGACAACGTCATCAAATTCCACGGCCAAGGCCTCCCTGTTCATCTCTGTTGGCGGCAACTCTAGCGCGGGCATCGGCGCTGTCCTCCCCTGACGCTGCGACAGGCGATAGCCGCGGCGAACACCCGGAATAAAAAAGGCCCGCTCGGCTGAGCGGGCCTTTTCTTAAAGTGAGTTCGCGTATTGCCTCTCCGATTAGCGCGGCGCCATCCGGATCGCCCCGTCGAGGCGCACGTCTTCGCCGTTGAAGTAGTTGTTGCGGACCATTTCGGTGGCCAGTGACGCATACTCTTCCGGGAAGCCAAGACGCGGCGGGAACGGAACCTGCGCGCCGAGCGCCTGTTTCACAGGCTCAGGCGCAGCGGCCAGCAGCGGGGTGTTGAAGATACCCGGCAGGATCGTGTTGACGCGGATATTCTCGCGCGACAGGTCGCGGGCGATCGGCAGGGTCATGCCGACAACGCCGCCTTTGGAGGCCGAGTAGGCCGCCTGGCCTATCTGGCCGTCTTCAGCAGCAACAGACGCCGTGTTGACGATTGCGCCGCGGTCGCCGCAAGGCAGCGGGTCGAGGCTCATCATGCCGGCAGCGGATTTGGCGATGCAGCGGAAGGTGCCGACCAGGTTGATCTGGATGATCAGGTTGAACTTATCGAGCGGGAAATGGTCGATATTGCCGGTGTTCTTGTCGCGGCTGGCGGTCTTGATGGCGTTGCCGGTGCCGGCGCAGTTGATCAGGATACGCTCCTGGCCGATGGCGGCGCGGGATTTCACGAAACCGGCGTCGACCGAAGCTTCATCGGTAACGTTGACATGGCAGAACACGCCGCCAAGCTCTTTTGCGAGCGCTTCGCCCTTTTCTGCGTTAAGGTCGAACAGCGCGACTTTGACGCCGTAGCCGGCCAGTTTGCGGGCGGTTGCCGCGCCCAGACCGGATGCGCCGCCTGTGATGACGGCG
>JBKBIZ010000330.1:0-547 GCA_046293975.1 Hyphomonas sp.
CGTCGGCGGCCTGGCTGATCTCGCCGGCGCCCGAGCGGATGCCCGCGATGTTGGCGACCACGACCGAGACGGCCTGCTGCAACTGGGCGATGGCGGCGTTGAAGTCGGTTTTCAGCTGGGCGGCCTTGGGCGCGAACTCGGCCTCGATCCGATAGGTCAGGTCGCCGTCGGCCATGGCCGACAGACCCTGGCCCAGGGCGGTGATGGTGACGCGGTCCTCTTCGGCCTCGCGCGCCTTTTCGGCTTCGCGAGCGGCGCGTTCCTGTTCGCTCATTGACCGTTGCGAGAGGGCCTCGGCCTCCAGCCGGTCCTTTTCGATGGCGGCTTCGCGGAAGATGGCCAGGGCGGCGGCCATCTGGCCGATTTCGTCCCCACGGGCCACGCCCGGAATGTCGCTGGTCTTGTCGCCGTGGGCCAGGCCGCGCATCCGCCGCTCCAGAGCCACCACGGGAACCGACACCGACCGGCCGATGAACCAGCCCGCCGCCCCGACCGCCAAGGCCACCAGCAGAGCCATGGCCCCCAAAGCGAGCGCCGCCTTGCCGAC
>JBKBIZ010000331.1:0-547 GCA_046293975.1 Hyphomonas sp.
GGCCGCGACCGGTCCAGTAGTCCTGGGTGTTGTCTTCGGTCAGGGTGCGCGGGCCGTCGCCGACGTTGACGTCGTAGAAGCCGTCACGCTCGCGGTGCGCCACGAAGATGCGGCCGGCGATCATGTCGCTGAGCGGGCCGGTCGCCGAGACCGAGCCGCCGATGGCGCCGAAGTTGCCGGCGGTCAGTTCCGCCGAAACCGACGGGTCGAACGACGGGCGTTCGGTGATGATGTTGATGACGCCGGCCGAGGTGTTCTTGCCGAACAGGGTGCCCTGCGGCCCCTTCAGAACCTCGATGCGCTCCAGTTCGCCCAGGTCGCCGAAGCCGACCGAGTTGCGCGAGCGGTAGACGCCGTCGATCACGACGCCGACCGAGCTTTCCAGGCCGGGGTTGTCACCCACGGTGCCGACGCCGCGGATACGGGCGGTGGTGACGGTCTCGTTCGAGGTCGAGGTCACGGTCAGGCCGGGGGTCAGGATCTGCAGATCCTTGATGTCCTTGACGCCGGCGTCCTGCATCAGCTCACCCGACAGGGCGGTGACGGT
>JBKBIZ010000332.1:0-546 GCA_046293975.1 Hyphomonas sp.
TTTTCGCGCAGCTGGGTGGAGGAGTACAGCGCGCGCAGCACAAAACGCTCGGCCGCCTCCTGCTGCAGCGCGCGCATCTCCTGCTGCCAGGCCTTGAGCGCGGCCTTGCGGCCATCCTCGGTGGGCTGGGCCTTGGCGGCCTGGTGCTGGGCCTCCATGCGCGCGGCCAGCTCGGGCAGCGGCGTGCGGGTGATGGCCATGGCGTCGATCTGCGCCTGGGCTGCGCGGGGCAGCGTGGCGGGCGTGGGACGCAGCTGCGCGGCCAGATAGGCCGCAACCCCTTGCGGCGGCAGCGCCTGTGCGCCTTGGGGGGTGTTGCCCCAGGTCACGCGGTCCAGCAGGCGGGCAAGGGTGGGCTCGTCGGCGGTGTTCCAGGCAGCGGCGCCCGCCGGGGTGGTGGCACGGGCCAGGCCCAGCGGGGCGGTGGCAGCCATGCCCAGCAGGCCTGCGAGCACGGTGCGGCGTTGAAGAGGACCTTGGGGCGGGGCGGAAGGAGCGTTCATGGGGTGCGCTTGGGGGCAGGCAGTGGGCGCATGGTGCTCCGCC
>JBKBIZ010000333.1:0-545 GCA_046293975.1 Hyphomonas sp.
GCGTCATCGCCCAGATGCGCCGCGCCCCTCTGCCGCGCGAGGTCCATCTGCTTCTGCCGTTCGGCCGCCGCCTTGTGCTTGTCGGCTTCGCCCACGCAATGGGGACAGCTGACGCCCTCGACATAGTCCGCGCTCGCCCGGTCCGCCGCCGTCAGCGGATGCCGGCAGGCCCGGCACAGCGTCGCATCGCCTTCGACGAGGCCATGCCCGACCGAAACGCGCTCGTCGAACACGAAGCATTCCCCGGCAAACCGGCTCTCCTCCTCTGGCACCACTTCGAGATATTTGAGGATGCCCCCCTTGAGGTGGAACACTTCCTCAAAGCCCTGGCTCAACAGATAGCTCGACGCCTTCTCGCAGCGGATGCCGCCGGTGCAGAACATGGCGACCTTCTTGTCCCGCTTGGGATCGAGATGGCTCGCGACATAGTCCTTGAACTCGGTGAAGTTCTTCGTCGCCGGGTCCAGCGCCCGCTGGAACGTGCCCAGCCCCACTTCGTAGTCATTGCGGGTATCGACCAGCACGACATCATTGCGCTCGATCAG
>JBKBIZ010000334.1:0-543 GCA_046293975.1 Hyphomonas sp.
GACCGCCCTGGCGCGTCTGCGCACCCCGGTGGACGTCTTCTTCGAGGCCGTCCTGGTCAACTCCGACATCCCCGCCGAACGCGACAACCGCCTGAAACTGCTGGGCCAGGTCCGCGACGTCATGGGCCGGGTCGCCGACTTCGGCCAGATCGCGGGGTAGGGACCGCATCCCCGCTTCCCTCTCCCATTGGGAGAGGGCTTGAGCGCACGACGGCGAAGCCGGCGTCCTGGCGCGAAAGGGTGAGGGGCGGGTGGTGCGAGTTGGCCCACCGGCCGACCCTCATCCGGCCCTCCGGGCCACCTTCTCCCACTGGGAGAAGGGCGCTGAAAACCTGGGCCAGGAAACCGGTTACCCCCTCACGCATTGTTACATCCGCCATGGTCAAGTCGGTTCCTCCGCGCTAGATCGTGCTGCATGTACGAGCGGGGGCAACCCGCCGGACGATCCGAAAAGCTCAGGGACTGCAAGATGACTCAGTGGGTGTACGGCTTCGGCGGAGGCTCCGCCGACGGCGATGCGTCGATGAAGAACCTTCTCGGCGG
>JBKBIZ010000335.1:0-543 GCA_046293975.1 Hyphomonas sp.
GGCGCCGTTCACGCGGATGGGCGCCCCGCCCGCCAGGACGAGGTAGCCGGGAATGTCCGCCAGGCCGGGGTTGCCGGGCAGGTTCCTGGCGATCTCACTCGTCAGGTTGCGGGCGCTGGCACTGGTGAACGCCTTGCCGAGGCTGGCGCCGAGGGTGTGCGGCCCCGCGTTCTCCGAGCGGGCCACAGCCAGGGTCACGCCGCTGCGGTCGACCACGGTGACGCTCACGTGGTACCCGAGTTGCGCGCAGTTATTCACGGCCAGCGTGGCGATGCGGGTGGCGGCACTGAGGCTCAGGCTGGCCGGTGAGACGGTCGGGGTGGTGGCCAGGGTGACCGGCGCGGGAGTCGCCGGTGCAGCGGTCGCGGGGGCAGGGGTCGTCTGAGCTGGTGTTGTCTGAGCTGGTGTCGTCTGGGCGGCGGCGAGCGAGAGGGCGGAGACGGTCAGCAGGGCAGTGAGGCTTTTCATGCCCCCATGGTGCGCCGGCCGCGCCAGCGGTGGTATCCGGGCAGTACGCACGCCACCTCCGTAGTTTCACGGAGG
>JBKBIZ010000336.1:0-541 GCA_046293975.1 Hyphomonas sp.
GACCGGCGTCGAACAGGCCGACGCCCGCATCGTCTCGCGCGCCACGCCGCCGACCTCGCAGAGCGCGCCGAACCTGACGCTCAGCCTCGCGCTGGGGCTGGTGCTGGGCGTCGGCGCGGGCGCGTTCGCCGTCATCGTCGCCAATACGATGCAGACCGGCTTGGGCGGCCCCGAAGACATCGAACGCAAGCTGGGTCTGCCCCCCATCGGCGCGATCCCGCTGGCCTCCTCCGTCGCCGCGCTGGAAGACCGCGACCTGCACCCCATCGACCTCGTGCTACACCGCCCCTTGTCGGTCTTCTCCGAGGCCTTCCGCGCCCTGCGCACCTCGATCACTCCCATCGTCAGCGTCGTGGGCGAGCCAGCCGGCCGCATCGTCGCCGTCACCTCCGCCCTGCCCGGCGAGGGCAAGACCACCGCCGCCGTCTGCCTGGCCCGCGTCGCGGCCCGGTCGGGCGGCCGGGTTCTGCTGATCGACGGCGACCCGCGTCGGCG
Source organism: Hyphomonas sp. (assembly GCA_046293975.1). Classification (GTDB taxonomy): domain Bacteria; phylum Pseudomonadota; class Alphaproteobacteria; order Caulobacterales; family Hyphomonadaceae; genus Hyphomonas. The sequence goes on from JBKBIZ010000336.1 coordinate 496, forward strand.
CGGCGTCACGCGGATGCTGGGCCTGAATCCTGATGTGGGTCTGGCC
>JBKBIZ010000337.1:0-541 GCA_046293975.1 Hyphomonas sp.
TGCTCCAGCGAATTGATGACGGGCGTCAGCGACATGTCCGCGCAGGATATCTCGTTGCCGGGTTGGAGCCCGTTCAGAACGAAAATATCAGCATCACCCGCAATGCGCAGACGCAGCGCGATGCCCTCATCGATATGCGCGACGAAGAAGTGGCGGCATCCGGAATCATAGAGCACTGGGGCAACGACATCGGCACCCAGACCATAGGCATCGGCCTTGACGACCGCGCTGGTCAGCGCCTTCGGGGCCAGCTGTTTCAGCGTTAGATAATTGTCGCGAAGCGCGCCCAGATCTATGGTCAGATAACCGCTGGCACCGCCACTCGCCTTTTGGCGACTGATCGTCATGTCCATCACTGTTCCCTTGTTATTTGGAAGATGGTATTGCAACGATCATCGAATTTCTGCAATTTGGTGCGTGGAATGTTCGAAGAAATTTGATTTCGCGCAATATTCAGCGACAGAACGGAATGATTTCATGTCAGCTTTGGACGCTACTGACCGTCATATCATCAGGGTGCTGAGATTGAACGCTCGCATCA
>JBKBIZ010000338.1:0-538 GCA_046293975.1 Hyphomonas sp.
CGGGCCGCCGGGGCAACGTCTGATCCGACGAGCGGACCGTCCGGAACCCTCCGGCTTGCAAAGTCTTAACGATCGGTAATATTCGGTCGGAAAGACGTGGAGGGGATGATGCGGACGGTCCTGATCTGTTGCGGCCTGGCGCTGGGCGTCGCCGTCTCGACGGCCCCGGCGCGCGCCGACATGGCGGACGCCTTTGGCAACACCATCGTGTCCCACTATCCCAACGGCCAGTGGGTGAAGCACTTCTTCGAACCGGACGGCCGTTATGTGTCCCAGTTCTCGGACGGTCGTCAGCTGAGCGCGCGCTGGAGCCGCGAGGGCGACAAGATCTGTCTGACGGGGTTTCGTCCGCGCCAAATCCTGCCGCGGTTCTGCAGCCGGATGGTCGAGGCCGACATAGGCGAAACCTGGCAGGCCCGCGATCCCCTGGGACGGACGATCCGCAACGAACTGGTCGCTGGACGCCGTTGACGGCCGCTGGAGGTCTTGTCAGGCGGCGCGCGGCCCTCTAGAGCCCACGACCTGCCCAGGCGGATGT
>JBKBIZ010000339.1:0-283 GCA_046293975.1 Hyphomonas sp.
GTTCGAGCCCTTCTCCCGCACCAGCGTCGAGGATCGCCTCGCGCTGATCGAGCGCGTCATCGCCGAATATCAGAAGCGCATGGACGACATGGCGCAGGCGATCAGCGCCGAAATGGGCGCCCCGCTCAGCCTCGCCAAGACCGCGCAGGTCGGATCGGGCATCGGCCATCTGATGTCCGCTGCGCGCGCACTTAAGGACTTCGCGTTCGAGGAGCAGGTCGGCAACAGCCTCGTCGTCCACGAACCGATCGGTGTCGTCGCGATGATCACGCCGTGGAACTGG
>JBKBIZ010000339.1:293-536 GCA_046293975.1 Hyphomonas sp.
TCGCCGCAGGCTGCACGATGATCCTCAAGCCCAGCGAGGAAGCGCCCGGCTGCGCCGTGATCTTTGCCGAAGTGATGGACGCGGCGGGCGTGCCCGCGGGCGTGTTCAACCTCGTCAATGGCGACGGCCCCGGCGTCGGCACCGCGCTTAGCCAGCACAAGGGCGTCGACATGGTGAGCTTCACCGGGTCGACCCGCGCCGGAATCCAGGTCGCCAAGAACGCCGCCGACACGGTCAAGCGCG
>JBKBIZ010000033.1:0-30598 GCA_046293975.1 Hyphomonas sp.
TACATACACTCCTCCAAGCCGCAAGCCGTTGCGTTTGGAGCTTCTGAAAATCTCAGAGGAGCCAATCCGTCTCCATCTGTGAGTTCCAGGCGCTCGACCATTCCATCTGAGTTTGCGATAAAAACATCCCCTGATGCCGACCAATGCATCACGACCCTGGGCGCATTGCTCCACAATAAGATCGCCGGCGCGAGCAGACAAACAGCCCCTATCAATCTGGCCCAACCGGAAAATGCCATCATGGCAGCAAGAGACAGTGAGAGAAACACCAGCGCTACCGGCGGCATAGGAACAGACATCCTGAGAACACCAGGGGATAAATTGTAGAAATAATGCGTCATCCCAAGAACAAGTTCGAGGGATTGCCCGAATAGCGCCAGACCGAGTTCGGCTTGTCCGACAAGCGCGAGAATTACTGTCAGAGCAGCAGCTGGCGCAGTTACGAATGTCACCACGGGCATAATGGCAAAATTTGCAAACAGGCCCACCGGTGAAAGACGATCAAAGTGGAAAAAGGAGAACGGCGCCGTGGCGGCGTCTGACACCACAGATGTCATTATGATGGACGCTAGCGCAAAGCCGATAGGCCCCAATACGCGCTCCCGGCTAGAACGGTGGCTTCTCCATACTTCATAGGCGGCGATAAGACCTCCAGTTGCTGCAAACGACATCTGGAAGCCTGGCGTGACGACGCTTTCCGGCTGAAGCACGATGACCGCAATCAGGGCAATGGCAAACGTTCGCAGGCTGATTGCCGCCCGATCAAAGATAACCGCCAGGAAAACAATAGCGGCCATGATAAATGCGCGCTGTGTAGATACGCTCGCGCCAGAAACAATCAGGTAGGATGCGCAGGCAAGCAAAGCCACAATAGCGGCGATCTTCTGCACTGGCACCCGCAAGGCAAGTGGCTCGATGAATACGAGGCTACGCCTGACGAGAAAGAATGTCAGCCCACCAACAATGGAGAGGTGCAGCCCCGAAATGGCCAGGAGATGTGCCAAACCGGTATCGCGAAGTGCTGTCTGGTCGTCGAGGCGCAGAAAGCTGCGATCTCCGGTAACCAGTGCCGCAGCGAGCCCTCCGGCGCGTTCGCCGGCGGCTTCATTGACATAGGTTGCCATTAGGCGCCGTTTCGCTGCGATCCACAAACCGGCCCTGTCAGAAAGGCTGGCAGGCGCACCGAGTGCGCCGCCCCGGCATCTCCCCTGAACATACCCGACGGCGCCCAGCTTCTGAAAATAAGCCTGGCGCCTGAAATCATAATCACCTGGAAGCGTTGGCGCAGGAGGCGGCCGCAAAACGACCCAGCATCTGACAAAGCGGCCCGACGAAACTTCCATACGTGAGCGGTGGGTGATGCGGACGAGAACAGGTTGCTGGTCCGCAGCAAACCCTGCAATCGAATGGACCTTGATCTTGAGGCGCGCCCCCTTCTCTCCAGCTTCGATATTGGTAACCCAGCCTTCAAGCATGACGGGGCGGGTTTCCGTTTCAATCACGGGAGCCGCAACCATAGCCGTTCGCATAGCCCCCGCAGAGACACCCAGAACCAGCCCGAAAACACAAATCGTGACTGCATACGTCACATCTGACCGGTGAAGGCCACGAACGAGCATCAGAACAACGAGCCCTGCTCCTAACACGCTGGCAACTTCTAGCTGCGTTGGCTCAAACGGTGCTGAGAAGTACGCGGCAGCGCCAGCGCACATGGCGAATGCGAACAACAGAGGGCGGGAATCCACGCTCACAACGCTGGCTACATCCCGCCTGAGTTTCCGTAAGAAACCGTACCCCTCTTGCACTTAACCCCATCCTCGTGTTTGACCACCCCAGCAGCGGCCACAGCGCCGGTCAGCGGAGCGTGCCACGAATGTCCGTCGTTACTCGATTTGCCCCATCCCCAACGGGAATGCTGCACATTGGAGGCGCTCGCACAGCACTTTTCAACTATTTGTTTGCACGCCGGAATGGCGGGCGCTTTCTCCTGCGAATTGAGGACACAGATCGGGAACGCTCAACCCAGGAGGCAACCGACGCGATTCTCGATGCGATGGACTGGCTCGGCCTGACGCCTGATGAGCCGCCGATCATGCAGTCTGCTCAAGTTGAGCGTCATGCGGCTGTCGCCCATGATATGGTTTCCCGCGGCACAGCTTTCCGATGTTATGTAACGCCGGAAGAGCTCCAGGCGCGACGGGATCTCGGCGAGGAGAAACGCCTTGCGGCCAGGCAGGAGGGGATCAGCGATGCTGAGCGCGAAGCGATGCTTGCTGACGCGTCGCAGCTTCTGGCCCCCTTCCGCTCGCCTTATCGGGATGGTCGCGCGCCGCCTTCTCCTGGCGCTCCATTTACCGTGCGCCTCAGGGCTCCTGAAAGTGGCCCCAGGACCGTTCATGATGGCGTGCAGGGCACAGTCACCATTGATGCATCAGAGATTGATGACCTGGTAATGCTCCGTGCCGATGGCACTCCCACCTACATGCTCGCAGTTGTCGTGGACGATCATGATATGGGGGTGACGCATGTCATCCGGGGAGACGACCACCTCCGAAACACTTTCCGCCAAATCCCTATCTATGAGGCGATGGGCTGGACTGTACCTGAGTTTTCCCATGTACCTATGATACATGGGAATGATGGGGCAAAACTCTCGAAACGTCATGGCGCCCTATCAACCACTTCCTACCGCGACATGGGATATCTACCAGAGGCAATGAAAGCCTACCTGCTGCGCCTTGGCTGGAGTCATGGCGACCAGGAGATCTTCACAGACGAAGAGGCAATCCGGCTTTTCGATGTTTCCGGCATCAACAAGGCCCCTGCCCGTCTTGATCTCGAAAAGCTGGCTACGGTGAATGCCCACTTCATCCGACAGGCTGACAATGAGCGTTTGTTTGACCTGATTTGTCCCATTCTGTCTTTGAAGGATGCCCTGACCGCTATGGAAATCGAACGAATCCGTAGCGCCTTGCCACATCTGAAAGACCGCGGATCAACCTTGATTGAGCTGGCTACAGCTTTTGACTTCCTTAGGGTAAGGCGGCCCATAGAACTGTCAAAGAATTCCCGCAAAGCCTTGTCTGATGAAGGAAAACTTCGTCTTAAGGGGCTATATGATGATCTGAAGCGAATGTCGCAGTGGTCAGACGCTAGCATTTCGGAAACGATAAAGTCATATTGCGCCGCAACAGACCTATCCATGGGGCAGATAGGTCCGCCACTCAGAGCCGCACTCACCGGCGGGCTATCTGCACCGGATCTCGCTCCGGTAATGGAATGGCTTGGCCGGGAAGAAACGCTCGCACGAATTGATGACCAACTCGCCGGCTGAGACGCAAGCCAACGCCGGCCAACAGACATGAACAAGGTTAGAGGCTGATGGAAAATAAAGTTAAAGACGCAGGTACGGCCAAACTGGAAGTCGGCGGAAAAACGGTCAGTCTGCCAGTGTACTCGGGCACTCATGGCCCGAATGTGATTGATATTCGCAAGCTCTACGCCGAAGTGGATCACTTTACGTTGGATCCTGGTTTTACCTCCACAGGAAGCTGTGAAAGCCAAATTACTTTCATCGATGGCGACGAGGGCATTCTGCTTCATCGCGGTTATCCGATCGAGCAACTTGCCGAAAAGTCCAGCTATCTTGAGCTTTGCTATCTGCTGCTCAACGGCGAACTCCCTACGAAGGATGAATACGAGGCCTTCGGGAAAGATGTCCGACAGCACACACTGCTTCACACACAGCAAGATCGTTTCTTCGACGGCTTTCGCCGTGACAGCCACCCGATGGCTATGCTGACAGGCGCTGTTGGCGGAATGGCCGCCTTTTATCCTGGCGCAATGGGGAACGAAGACCCGGAAGAGCGCCGCCGCGACTCCATTCGCCTGGTTGCGAAGATGCCAACAATTGCAGCACGCTGCATGAAGTACAATCTGGGGCAGAAGTTCGTTGACCCGCAAAATCGCCTTTCTTACTCGGAAAACTTCCTGAACATGTGCTTCTCGGTCTCGGCCGAAGACTATGAAGTAAACCCGGTTCTTGCCCGTGCGATGGATCGCTTTTTCATGCTCCACGCAGATCATGAACAGAACGCCTCTACGTCTACGGTTCGTCTGGTCGCTTCTTCGGGTGCACACCCCTTTGCTGCCATCGCGGCTGGCGTAGCCAGCCTCTGGGGGCCAAGTCATGGCGGAGCAAACGAAGCGGCGCTGCGCCAGCTCCGTGAGATTGGTGACATCAGCAACGTTCCTGAGTTCGTCAAGAAGGCCAAAGACAAATCCAGCGGCATTCGCCTGATGGGCTTTGGTCACCGCGTTTACAAAAACTACGACCCACGCGCAAAGGTGATGCAGAAAACCGCACATGAGGTGCTCGATGCGCTAGATCTGCGCGATCACCCCCTCTTGAAAGTAGCCATGGAACTTGAGCGGATCGCGCTACAAGACGAATACTTCGTTGCAAAGAAGCTCTATCCGAACGTTGATTTCTATTCGGGTATCATTCTCGAGGCGATGGGCTTCCCCACCAAAATGTTCACGGTTCTGTTCGCCGTTGCGCGGACCGTGGGCTGGGTGGCCCAAATGAACGAGATGCTGGAAGATCCCACTCAAAAAATCGGCCGGCCGCGTCAGATTTATACTGGAGCTGCCAAGCGTGATTACGCACCGATGATCAATCGCTAACTAGTTCTTAGTTCACCGATTATGGCCCTGGCAGCGAGCACAGCTGCCGGGGTTTCTTCTTTTTGAAGCCTGGTGAGGCCACGCACTTGATTTTCGCGCTGACGCTGCAACGCGCCCGGTTCTTTGACCCAGTCAATGGCTTGAGCCGCAATATTGCCGGGGATCAGCTTTGTCTGAACGAACTCCGGTACGACGGCGGTGTCATCATTCAGGATGTTGAGCAGAGTAATGTGCGTCTTCTTGTAGAGCAGCCCCCGGGCAAGCGCCCAGGTTACCCAACCTGTCTTGTAGGCTACAATCATGGGCGTTCCCTGCATCGCAACCTCACTTGTGACCGTACCGGAGCAGGCAAGCACCAGATCGGCACCCGCCATCGCACTAAAACGGCCAGCCGGATCACTCAAAATACAGAACTGTTCTGCCGCCTCGGGAAAAGCCTCCCTGAAAGCACCCGCTACACTTAGCGCCGGCTCGGCGAATAGGCGGGCACCTGGCAGCGCGCGTTTAACGAGTTGAGCTGCCTCAATGAGAGCAGGAGCCACGCCTTCAATCTCGCTTCTCCTGCTGCCCGGAAGAACAAGAACGGCGATATCGCTATCCATCAAACCGTGTTGACGTCTGAACCCGGCTCGGTCTCCTCGTCCGCCTCGAGAAAGTGCAGGGTTACCGATCACGGTCGTTTTCAGACCATAGGGCTCATAGTATGGAACTTCGATATCATGCATACAGAGCAAATGATCAACAGTGGATGCGAGTACTTTTGACCTGCCTGGGCGCGTTGCCCAAACTTGTGGGCCAATCAGCTTCACGAGACGAATATGAGGCGCTTTGGAGCGTATCCGCTGGGCCAGCCTCAGCATGAACCCCCAGGAATCAACAAGAACGACAATTTTGGGATCTGCGAGTAAAATTGCCTCAGTGGCAGCATCTGCCAGCCTGATGACATCTCTGTAAATCTTGATTCCCTCAAATAGTCCGAGCACTGACAAGGGAGAGACATCAATAGGTGAGTGAATGTCTACTCTTTCGAGTTCTGGCCCACCGATACCTTGTATGCGAAGATCAGGCTGAGTGATTTTTAGTTCTTCAATAACTTCCCGCGCGAGAAGATCACCGGATGCTTCCGCAGAAACAAAATATATATCTGCGGTGCTCATGATGTCCCCAGTTCGGGGGGGAAGCCGTAAATGAAAAGTCCGAATTCAGTTGCGCGTTGCTCCATGCGTGCCCGATTGAGCATAAGCGCGCCACCCGCTTCGACGGCAATCCCCGCCAAACCGGCTGCCGCAGCAAGCTCTATCGTTGATACTCCGGTTGTTGGCAGGTCGATGCGCCTTTCCTGAACTGGCTTGGGACGCTTAACGAGTACGCCACGGCGTGCCTCCCGCGTTCCCCGGATGGCCACCGGCAAAAGTGCGCAACGCCGCAGCATCTCGTCAGTTCCTTCCTGAGCTTCCACAGCCAGAACAAGTCCATCACAGACCACGCAGCCCTGCCCGATATCCAAGGCACCTGTTGCAGCAGCAACTTTTGCGGCGAACTGAATGTCCTGCATCATTGAGCTGCTGGGCTGCGGCCCGGCAATCAGTCCCGCTGGAGCAAGCAGACTTGCATGAGCCGCATCACTACCAATCACACGGAAGCCATTCTTCTCGAATTCACCGACGAGGACACGCAGTAGTGAGTCGTCACCTTTGCGCGCTTCAGCAATTACCTTTGGAAGCAACGCCAGGCCTTTGAGATCAAGCTTTAAGTTCTTGAAATCAGGGCGGCTAACATTTCCAGCAAAGACGACATCTTTGCAGCCGGCGGCTTTCAGCCGCTCCATTACCGCGCCAATTTCTCCGAGGCTGACAACGCTCCCCTGGAACTTTTCCAGGCCCGGTTCTTCAAACCCTTTCAGGCGTAGAACATAAACCCCCTGGCCCGTGGCCATAGCATTCTCTGCTATAGCGACCGGCAATTCTCCCAGTCCCGCTATCAAGCCCAATGGGGATGTCATAGCTTTAGGCTGGCTTGCATATCGGGCGATCTCCACCTTCAAGGATGAAGTCTATAAGCTCCATAGCCAGAGGCTTACCGAGAAAGTTACGTGATGCCTGAGCGAGGCGGTCCTTGAAGAGCCCCTCCCCTTCAAACACAGCTTTGTAGGCTGCCCGTATCTCATGCAGATCAGATTTGCTGAACCCACGGCGTTTCAGGCCGACTGTATTCAAACCGGCCAACTTTGCGTGGTTGCCTACCACTGACCCGAACGGGATGACGTCTTCGACGACAATGGCACCACCGCCAATAAATGCGTTGCGCCCAATGCGGCTAAATTGATGCACTGCTGAAAGCCCACCGAACCAGACATTGTCACCAACTTCGATATGGCCTGCGAGAGAGACATTGTTCGCCATTACAACATTGCTTCCAATAACGCAGTCATGAGCGATGTGGGCACCTATCATGATGTAGCACGAGCTTCCGATCTTAGTCAGGCCGCCATGCTTAGGTATGCCGGTGTGGGCTGTAGCATATTCGCGGAAGACACTGCCAGAACCCACTTCCAGACGGGATTCAGGGGACTCACGCATGCCGATAACCTGTGGCCCACACCCCAGAGCCGCATGTGGATAAAGCAGGCAATTCTCACCTAGGGTCGTGTTTCCCATGACAGAAGCATGAGAGATCAGCTCGGTGCCCTCCCCAAGTACGGCGTTGGGGCCAACATGGCAAAATGGCCCAATACGAACGCCATCGTGCAAAACAGCGCCGCTTTCCACGACCGCTGTAGGGTGAACCTCAACGCTCATCGCGAGGACCTTCCTGACCTTGTGACGGACAATCCGTCAATCAACTGATTTTCTTGGGATTGGCCTGTTTTTGCAACCATGCGACTTCCCGCATCCATTGCCGTATGGGTTTCGCAGGTGTTCCGCCCCAGGTTTCCCCGCTTTCAACATTTCTGAATAAGCCAGCTGAAGCAGCCAGACTTACACGCTCACCTACCTGAACGTGATCCGCAATACCCACTCTGCCGCCGAGCATCGAGCCGTCTCCAACGCTCACAGAGCCAGAAATGCCCCCAAACGCAGCCATGATTACGCCGCGCCCCAAAACAACATTGTGGGCGATCTGGCATAGGTTATCGATCTTGGTCCGTTCCCCGATGATCGTATCCTCGAACACGCCGCGATCAATGCAGCTATTTGCTCCAATCGAAACGCCGTCCTGGATGATAACCCGGCCATAGTGAGGCGCATCTTCAGCGCCTTGGGGCCCGACCAGCACACCGAATCCTGTTTCGCCTATTCGGGCGCCAGCCAGTATCGTGACATTGTCGCCAAGCAAAGCACAGTGGATGGACGAGTTTGGCCCAATGCACGTGTTGCGTCCGATCTGAACGCCCGGCCCTATAACAGAGTTGGCACCAATGACTGCGGCCTCCCCAATTGCCGCTCCCGGCCCAATGACCGCGCCTGGCTGAATGACCGCACTCGGATGAATTTGAGCCAACTCAGACAAGCTGGCTTGCCCGGTTTTCATAAGGTGACGTGGCTGGAAAAGAGCTTTTGCAAGCACGCTATGTGCGTACCGAGGGAAAGCAGTGATTAATGTAGAAATGCCGGCAGGCACTAAAGCCTGCATGACCTCATTGCAGAATACAGCGGTCAGATGAGGGCCTAAGATCGGCGCGAGTTTTCCATCGCCCTCAAGAAAAGCAACTTCGGCGGCCTTGGCATTGGCCGCCGAAGCTATCCCTGAAATGATCAGGCTTGCATCCCCTACCAGTGTAGCTCCGGTGCGGCCGGCAATCTCTTCCAGCGTCAATGCCCCCAATGGCGCGTAGAATCGGGTGTCGACCGTCACAGGACTACCTTGTCAGTTGGCGCCTTGTGGCGTGGCAGGAAGTTTCTGGCGTGTCACAGCGATAGCTGCTGTCTTCGCATCAAGCTTTTGAACGATTGCTGCGGTGCCATCTACTGCATCAGCAGAGAACACAACCTGGCTCTTGAGAAGGACAAGTTGAGCATTCTTTTCACGGATGACTTCCGTAAGAACAGGATCAAGCGCCTTGTTGAAGTCGATGATCGCCTTTTCGGCGGTCATTGCATACTCGCGCTCCGCGATCGCGCGCTTTTGATTGAGGTCGTTGTTCTTCTTTTGGAATGCGGTGAGCTCATTCACAAGAGCAGTATCTGCCGCAATAGCTTCCCGGGTCTTGCCATCCAACTTAGGCTGAAGAGCCTTGATTTCCGCCTCAAGGGATTTGCGCGCAGGCTCCAGTTCATTGTTGATCTGCTTTTCAATATTCTGGAGCTTCGTCTGGATGTCCTTGCCAGCTTTGCTGTCGAGGAAAATCTTGTTGTCATCAATCACCATGACAGTAGAGCCTTGCGCCTCTGCCATATGAAATGCCGGCAACGATACAGCCGCCACCAGCATCGCGGCAGCAACAAAAGTTCTGATCATTGACATGTTTGTTCGTCCTACTCTGGGGCTTGCGAAATCAGAATCGCGTTGAGGTCGAGAACCGGAATGTTTCCGTCCGGTCGTACTCCTCCTTGCGGAGGATATGCGAGAAGTCGAAGCGGATGGGGCCGAAAGGTGAATCCCAGAAAACACTGATACCCGCAGATGCACGTAGAGCTGCTGCGTCCTTAGTCATGCGGACTGCGGCAAGCCCGGGATATCCAAAAGGTGCGCCATCTTCGAGAATGACCGTGCTTCCTTTATCGACATCTTCCAGCAAGCCAAGAGAGCCGACGTCCATGAACAGTGCGCTCTTGATGCCATATTCTTCGGGAATGAAGTTGGGCACCGTAAGCTCAAAAGTGCCTTGGTAATATGCGTTACCGCCCATCGAGTTCAGGCGTTGAGTGCTGACAATTTCACCCGTAGCGGGGTTAACAAGGCGGAGAATTTCGCGCGGCCCCAGGCCGGCTACGTCAAAACCACGGAATGTGCTGCCACCCCTGAAGAAGCGGTTATTAATCCGCACGCCCTGTTCATCATCAAGCGCAAGAACGTAACCACCAGAGAAGTTGGCGCTTGCAACAACGTCACGCCAGATGCCGCGATAGAAGGATGCGCCCGTCTCGGTACGGAGATATTTCACATCACCACCAAGGCCCGCGAGATCCTGGCTGAAGCGGAAGTTGAAACCGCGCGTAGGAGAAATGGGATCGTTCGTCTGGTCCCAGAAGAAGTCATAACCGACTATGCTGGAGATATCGCTACGCTCAGACCGGCATATAGTGTTTCGCAGCAGATATTCAGGATCACAGATATCGACGACCGCCTCTCCAGGCCCTTCATCACCCGGCGCAGGCAATCTGTACACATCATCTGTGAGGTCGTTTGGTGTATCCTGACCGGCAATCTGCGTACGCGTGCGCACCAGCATACCGCTCGAATCTATGACGATATTCTGATTAGCGATACTGACATCATCCGCCTGAAGACGATAGCGAACCCCCATCTGCATGCGGTCAGTCAACGGGAAGGCCATTCGCAGGCCGCCTCCGATGGTATCGCTGGTGAAGCCCGTATACTCTTCGAAGTCCTGCTTGGTTGCGAACAAATCGACACCAGCAGAAAGGTTTCGGTCCAGGAACCGCGGCTCAGTAAATCTCAGGTCCACAATCTGCTGGCGGCTTGAGAGAGAGGTTCTGGCAACAACTGATTGACCGCGCCCTCTCAGATTTCGCTGAGAAGCGCTGAGGTCGAACAGATAAGCGTCTACGGAAGAAAAGCCTGCGGCAAAGGACAGCTCACCAGTCGACTGTTCCGTCACCTTAACGTCCACAATCGTTCTGTCCGGTTGCTCGCTAGGTGTCTCAATGACTTGGACATCCTTGAAAAAGCCCAGCGCACGCACCCGGTTCCTGGATCGATCAAGAAGAATTCTGTTGAATGCATCTCCTTCAGAAAGCCGTAGCTCCCGACGGATCACGCGGTCGAGTGTCTGAGTGTTTCCCACGATATTGATACGCTCGATGTAGACGCGCGGTCCCTCATCAATCGCAAAAGTGATATCGATTCTACCAGACTGTTCATTGACGCTGATCTGTGGACGCACGTCTACGAATGCATAGCCAGCCACGCCGGCAGCATAAGTCAGCCCGTCGATAGTGGACTCAATCAGACTACCACGAAAGAGGTCGCCCTCTGTGATCGGCACGACAGCCTGGAGAACGTTTGCATCCAGTTTTTCAAGAGCCGTCTCGACCTTGATAACGCCGAAATCGTATTGCCGCCCCTCATCCACCGTATAGGTGATATAAAAGTCTTTCTGATCCGGCGTTAGTTCCGCCACCGACGACGTGACACGAAAATCGTAATAACCGTTGTTCTGATAGAATTCGCGAAGGCGCTCACGATCATATTCGAGCCGATTGGAATCGTAGTTGTCATTTGAACTGAAGAACCGCCACAAACGCGATTGCTTGGTGACAATTTCGCTACGCAACCTTGAATCCGAATAGGCTTGATTCCCGATAAAATTGATCGAGCGCACGCCAGTCACCGGACCCTCGGTAACTTCAAAGATCAGGTCGACCCTGTTTTGCTCAAGCGGTTTGTACTGAGGTTCAACTTTGGCTGCGAAGCGACCAGACCTGCGGTACAGTTCCATGATCCTCTGAACGTCGGACTGGACCCTTGCCGCGGTGAATATCCCACGTGGCGCAGCCTGAATTTCTTCACGAAGCTTGTCATCTTTGAGCGCGCGGTTGCCCTCAAATATCACGCGGTTAATGATCGGGTTCTCTACAACCTGGATAACCAGATCATTGCCTCGGCGGTCTATAGACACGTCGGCGAAAAGGTTCGTCGCGAAGAGTGTTTTCAGAGACAGGTCAATCCTGTCCGGATCGAAGGCATCACCGGGCTCGACCAAGAGGTAGGATTGGACTGTGCGCGCCTCAATACGTTGGTTGCCCTCAACCACGATTGATCTGATCGTTCCCCCATACAGGGGATCTTCTTGCGCGCTGGCGGTAGCGCCAAAAGCACCCACACCCAAACCAAGAGCACTCGTCGCAAGAACTGTGGCTGCGAGGAACTTACGCATTATGGATATCACTCTCCGTACCGGGCCGACTTGTCGTCAGCCGCCTCCCCGTCCAAACACGCCTGTTTCAATCACATCTCCCCACGTGATAACCACCACCATTAGCAGCAGCAGAAACACACTCGCTCTTAATGCGAAGGCTTCAACCCCACTTGGCAGCTTGGCGCCAGTTAAGGCTTCGTATGCATGAAACACAACACGACCGCCATCCAGCACAGGCAGCGGTAGAAGATTGAAAAACCCAACCCCCACTGAAACAGCCGCACATACACTCATGAGCATCCAGAAAAGTTGCTGGGCTTTCTGCCAGGACGTCAGATGATCCTGCTCCATTACGCGGTTTACAGCCCTGCGTGAGATGTCTCCCACCCCCACTGGGCCCGACATTGCATGAACCGACATGTTTCCGGTCACGATTCGGCTTAGCATCTTGACTGTCTGATCGATGGTTCGCCCTGTTTGAGCAATACCGCCTGTGAGTGAGCCGATCGGCCCATGACGTACCCGCTCAATAAGCCTTGAGTGGACCATACTGAAACCTGCGGTGCTCTGCGGAACTATTTGACCTAACTCATTTGAGCGGACGACTTCTGTCGGCGTGACAACAAAATCCAGTTCCTGACCATCTCTGTCGATGTTGAAACGCATCGCCTTGTTCGGACTGACAAGAATCAGCATCATCGCATCTGCGCCGTTGAGAATCGGCCGCTCGTTTATGTGACGAATGACATCTCCTGGCTCGAGACCAGCCGATGCGGCTGGCGTGCCCTGGGCAACATGCGCTATCTGCACCTCAAACTTTGGCGTGCCGAACACACTGAGCGCTAACGCAAATATAAGCGTCGCAAGAACGAAATTCGCGAATGGACCAGCCAAACTGACGATGATCTTTGGGATAGGCTTCAAGTCATCAAAGGATTTCCCGACAACTTTAGGAGAGCCGCCCTCCTCTTGCAGAGCAGTTGCAGGCAAGAAACTGACGAACCCGCCAAGGGGTATCCAGTTTATGCGCCATCTGGTGCCACGTTTGTCGCGAGCCTCGAACAGTGGCTTCCCAAAACCCACAGCAAAAGACTCAATAGCCACGCCATACAAGCGAGCTGCCAGATAATGACCATACTCGTGTATCACCACGACGATGCCCATCATGAAAATTAGGCAAATGAGGAATAGCGGCCCTTGGCTCAGAATCTGATCCATTCGATCATCCCCCTGCCCTGCACGGGGCACTGTTAAGCCTATCGGATACCAGGAACCGTCCGTACCGGCTTAATTCTGCTATTTCTTCAAGCGTCTCGCATTTGCTAGAGGCAAAATTACCCGATGAAAAGCACTCCAATGCGGCTTCTACGGAACTGGCGATGTCGAGAAAGCCGCATTCCCCAGAGATAAATGCCGAAACGGCCGCCTCATTAGCGCAATTTAATATTACGCGCGCTCCAGGCCCTGCGGACATGGCGTTCCGAGCAAGGCGTATCGCCGCAAAGCGCGACACATCAACTTCCGTAAACTCCAGCTTACCCAACTGAGCGAGATTCAGGCGCGCAACAGTTGTTGGTATGCGGTCAGGCCAGCCTAAAGCATATGAGATAGGCGTCCTCATATCAGGTGACCCAAGCTGTGCAATCACGGAGCCATCATGGAAATGCGCCATTCCATGCACAATGGACTGCGGATGGACCAGCACCTCGATACGGTGCTCAGAAATATCGAACAGTACCGCCGCCTCGATGAACTCAAGCGCCTTATTCATCAGTGACGCGCTGTCGATTGAGTTTTTTATACCCATAGACCAGACAGGGTGGGCTGCAGCCTGGCTGGCAGTTGCAGACGCCATCTGCTCCAGAGTCCAATCACGGAATGGTCCCCCAGATGCTGTAATTGTAAGATTTTCCAAGCTTCTGCCGTCGCCGATGCACTGAAAAATCGCACTATGCTCCGAATCAACAGGGATTATCTTTGAGCCGGATGTTTTTGCTACGTCCAGCATCAGCGGCCCGCCACAAACGATGCTTTCCTTGTTCGCTATGGCAACGTTATTGCCTGCCCGTATTGCGGAAAGTGTTGATTCGAGGCCCGCCTCACCCACGATAGCAGCAAGCACGCGGTCACAGGGGCGCGCGGCCGCCTCATTCATGGCCGCCTTACCGGCAGCGACTTCAATACCGGTGCCCGCAAGACGCTGCGAAAGCTCGTCTCGGCTACGCTCATCTGCAATTACTGCGATACGCGGGCGTAATATAAGGGCTTGCTTGGCCAATGCCTCAGCATTCGAACCCGCAACGAGGGCCTCAACCTGAAATTCAGCAAGCCCCGCGTCATTGGCATGGCGAATTACATCAAAGGCTGACTGACCGATTGATCCTGTAGACCCGAAGATAGATATGAGACGAGCCACCAGGGTCAAAGCCCCAACGATGTTGCGAAACCGGGGATGAAAAACATGGCGGCTGCGCCTGCAATACTGACAGCGCCCAAGCCATCCACACGATCCAGCAAGCCACCGTGCCCAGGCAATATGCTGCCTGAATCCTTCACCTTGAAGCGTCGCTTCAGCCCACTTTCAAACAAATCACCCGCCTGTGCTACGATTGAAAGTGCAAGCCCACAGACAATCCATGCTGCATGGTCGACGCCTTCAATTTCTGCGGCAAAGTAACCACAAATCCCGCATGCCGTAACCGCAGCAATCGCACCACTCCACGTCTTATTCGGGCTTTCCTTGGGGAGTAGTTTAGGCCCACCCAGGGCGCGCCCGAAGAAATAGGCTGCTGCGTCCGAGGCCCAGACAAAAGACATGAAATATAGTGCCGCCGATCTGCCGTCCCATCCGCCCTCACGGAGCAGGAACAGACCGCCCACCATAGAGAAAACGTAGACCACACCAAACCCGGCAGTAATCCGAAACCGCTGGCCAGGCCGGGCAGTAAGAACAGCTAACGTGAAAGCGGAGAAACCTAATGCAACGGGGATCCAGGTAATTTCACTCGGCAAGGAAAGCGCAAAAAGGCCACCAAGGCCCGCAAGAAGATACTGGTGCGGGGATACGCTCATCCGGCACCACTCCAACATCATGACAAAGGCAAACACGGCGCAAGCAACAGCCAACCAGTAGCCCCCCATCCACACAGCCCCCAGTGCCAAGGGGATGAGAATGAATGCGGACAAAAGCCGGACAGGTAGTTCGGAAAACCGCCGATCAGTCGGCGTCCAGTCACCCATCACCTTACTCCCGGAGGTAAGGTGCCGTATCGGCGCTCGCGCTCATTGTAGCGTCGGAGAGCATCTTCCAGATGAGGACGCCCAAAGTCTGGCCAAAGAACATCGCAAAACAGAAACTCGGCATAAGCCGCCTGCCAAAGCAGAAAATTACTGATGCGAAACTCACCACTCGTGCGGATGATGAGGTCGGGATCAGGAAGTTCTCTCGTATCAAGATATCCTGCAAAATCAGCTTCAGTGATGTCTATGTCCTGGCGTCCGGCCTTAACATCGGCAGCCAGAGCTTTCGCCGCCCGCAATAGCTCATCGCGTGATCCATAATTGAATGCGATGGTCAGGTTGAACTTGGTATTTGCAGAAGTCTCCTGCTCTGCCAGCCTTACGAGGCGCTCAATGTCCTGTGGCAAGCCATCTCGGAGGCCGATGATACGAACTCTGACACCCGCCTCCTTGAGCCGGCCCAGATCCCTCTGAACGTAAGCTTTCAAGAGCCCGAACAACGTGTTTACTTCTGAGACGGGGCGGCGCCAGTTTTCAGTCGAAAATGAAAATACGGTGAGATACTTGATGCCTAATTCGCCTGCGGCATCCACCGTACGCCGTAAAGCCTCCACGCCTCGCTCATGCCCAGCTGTGCGCGGAAGATGTCTGGCAGTTGCCCACCGTCCATTCCCATCCATGATGATTGCAACATGACGAGGAACGCCGGCCTCTTGGTCCGACGGCGCAGGGTCTACAGGAGCGGCGGCCCGAGACATCAGACCTGCATGATCTCCGCTTCTTTAACCTTCAGGGCTTCATCAACGCGTTTGACGAACGCATCGGTCAGTTTCTGGACTTCTTCAGTCAGGCTGCGATGACGATCCTCGCTGATTTCACCGTCTTTTTCGGCTTTTTTGAGGTCGTCCATTCCATCGCGGCGCACGTTCCGCACTGCTACGCGAGCAGCCTCAGCATACTTGCCTGCGATCTTGGTTAGTTCCACGCGCCGCTCCTCATTGAGAGGGGGGATCGGGATACGCAGGGTTTGACCGTCCATAACAGGGTTCAAGCCAAGCCCGGAGTCGCGGATAGCTCGATCGGCGGCGCCAACCACGGTTTTGTCCCAGACATTCACAGAAAGCATCCGCGTATCAGAAACCGTCACGGATGCGACTTGGCTCAGGGGCGTAACACCGCCATAGGCGGGAACCTGAATGGAATCCAGAAGGTTTACTGAAGCGCGCCCGGTCCGCAGGCCGGCAAACTCCGACGCCAGCGAGGCCAGGGCACCTTCCATTCTGCGCTCAATATCCTGCTTGCTGTAGCTCATGGCTTCTCTGCTCCCTCTTTAGTGATCGTCGTTGAAGTCCCACGCCCGTAAAGAACATTCAACAGCGCGCCTTCTTCCTTCAGCGAGAATACGACGATTGGAATATTGTTGTCTCTCATCAAACTGACCGCAGAGGAGTCCATAACCCTCAGATCCTTTGCAAGAATTTCCTGATAGGAAACTTGGTGGTAGCGTGTCGCGGTTGAATCCAGCTTCGGATCGGCAGTGTAGACGCCGTCCACCTGTGTCCCCTTCAGGAGTGCATCGCAGTTCATTTCAATCGCACGCAGGGCAGCGCCGGTATCTGTCGTGAAGAACGGGTTACCAATGCCGGCGGCAAAGATAACAACGCGGCCTTTTTCCATGTGCCGGTGCGCGCGGCGGCGGATGTAAGGCTCGCAGATGGCATCCATGTTCAGAGCTGACTGAACGCGGGTCGGAACGCCTATATTTTCAAGGACGCTCTGCATGGCGAGCGCGTTCATGACGGTCGCTAGCATGCCCATCGAGTCGGCCTGCGCACGCTCCATACCTTTTGCTGCGCCAGCGACACCGCGGAAAATATTCCCTCCACCGATCACCAGGCAGATCTCCGCGCCGGCTTCACGCGCTTCGGCTATGGATCGGGCGAATTGCTCGCAAGTTGGAATGTCGATGCCGAATTGCCCGCCGCCCATCAGCGCTTCGCCAGAAAGTTTTAAAAGGACGCGTCGATATTTCAGTTCGCTTGTTTCAGACTCGCCGGACTGCATAGTGAGACCCCAATCCCTTGTATTCTGAGCGCTGGATAAAATAATCCCGGCCGCTCCTAAGGGGCAGCCGGGATTGTTCAAAGCCCCTCATGGGACGAAAGGCAAGCCCGGTCAGGCGCCTTTTGTGAGCGCAGCGACTTCATCCGCGAAGTTGTCCGCAGCTTTTTCCACGCCTTCACCGAGTTTGTAATGAACAAACCCTTTCAGGGTAGCGCCCTGCTCTTTCAGGAATTCCCCGACAGTTTTGTCGGTATCCATGATGAAGGGTTGCTCGACCAAGACGACTTCCTTGTAGAACTTCTGCATCCGGCCAACGATCATCTTTTCGATGACGGCGTCCGGCTTGCCGCTCTCGCGAGCCTGTTCGGTAAGAACGCGTTTCTCTGATTCGATGAGGGCTGGATCAAGCTCAGCAGTAGTCGCTGCGGCAGGAGACGTCGCAGCAATATGCATCGCAACCTTGCGCCCGGCATCTTCAAGGTCGCCCGAACCGTCAAGGGCCACCAGAACACCGACTTTGCCCATACCAGGCGAGACCGCGTTATGGATGTAAGCGGAAACGCGGCCGCCGGCCGAAAGCTTTGCAACACGGCGCAGCGTCATGTTTTCGCCGATAGTGGCGATCATGCGCTTGATCAGGTCATCAACCGAGCCTTCGCCATCTGGCGACGCAGCAGCAGATACAGCTTCCACGGTACCATCCGCCTTCAGGGCCGCATTAGCGATCCCATCGAGAGACTTCTGGAAAATTTCGTTACGAGCAACAAAATCGGTCTCGGCATTAAGCTCGACAATGGCACCAGACTTGCCGTCTTCCGACAGTTTTACGGCAACAAGGCCTTCGGCAGCAGCGCGGTCAGACTTCTTTGCGGCCTTGGAAAGGCCTTTCGCACGAAGCCATTCGATCGCGGCGGCTTGATCGCCGTCATTCTCGACGAGCGCCTTCTTGGCATCCATCATGCCTGCGCCGGTTTTCTCGCGCAGTTCTTTCACAAGTGCAGCAGTAATCTCAGCCATGAGATTTTTCCTTCATCTTGGGTTGGCAGAGGAAGCTGTTAGGCTTCGCCCGCAGCTTGTTCATCAGCCAGTTTGACATCCGCATCCGCAAGCGATGCGATGTCCTCAGACGCGCCGAGATCAACGCCGAGGCCGGCGGTGGACTCTGCAAGGCCGTCGAGCACTGCGTCAGCAAAAAGGTTGCAGTAGAGCGAGATCGCGCGGGCTGCGTCATCGTTGCCTGGGAAGCCATAGTCGGCGTCTGACGGATCGCAGTTGGTATCGAGAACGGCAACAACCGGAATACCGAGCTTGCGCGCTTCTTGAACGGCAATCGCTTCCTTGTTCGTGTCGATCACGACAATCGCGGCCGGCAGGCCGCCCATGTCAGCGATACCGCCGAGCGATTTCTGAAGCTTGTCACGGCGGCGCTGAAGATCCAGCAGCTCTTTCTTGGTGAGGCCCGAGCCGCCACCGCTCTCGAACATGGCGTTCAGTTCGCGCAGTTGCTTGATCGAGTTGGAAACCGTCGACCAGTTGGTCAGCGTTCCGCCGAGCCAGCGGTGGTTCATGTAATATTGCGCGCAACGCTGCGCAGCTTCAGCGATAGGTTCCTGAGCCTGGCGTTTCGTACCCACAAAAAGGACGCGGCCACCTTTGGCGACGGTATCACGTACAAAAACCAGCGACTGGTGCAGCGCCGGAACAGTGTGCGAAAGATCCATGATGTGGATGCCGGAACGCTCGCCGTAAATGTACGGCTTCATGCGCGGGTTCCAGCGGTGGGTCTGGTGACCGAAGTGAACGCCAGCTTCGAGCAGCTGACGCATTGAGAAGTCAGGAAGGGCCATCGATTTTCTCCATCCGGTTGGCCGTCGCAGGGTGGAACTACGGGATAATCCCGTCGCACCGGATGCACCCGCGACATGGTTTAGAATGCGCGCCATATACCCAATCCGGGAAAAACAACAAGCCCCCAAACGCTTCAGAGTCAGGCTGCCTGACGCGGATCGACCTTCTCGACCCCCGGCACTTCCTTGAGGGCCCGCTGAGCGCGGAGCCCGATTGTGTAGGTCTGGGGCAGCTTCATGGTTACGATACGCCCGTCCTTGAGGATCAGCTCAACGATAATGGCGCCCCGATCCCCGTCCGAGATCTGTTCCAGCCGCCGGACCACACTCGCCAGATCTTCAGGATCTGCGTCAGGCCCCAGGCGCACCATCAAAGATCCCGATGGCTTCGATAGCCGCGCCGCCTCAAGCTCAATCGCCCGGTCAAGGTTAAGGCGGAGCTCTTCCCCGTTCAGTTTGGCCGTAACCGTGATGGCAACCGCTTTTCCGGGCTGGAGGAGATCCCCATACTGCTGGAGCCCCTCATTGAAGACCATCATCTCCAGTTCGCCGGTCGGGTCGGATATCGTCAAAAACGCGAATTTGCCGCCTCTTTTGCTCGGCTTGTCGTTTCGGGTCCGCACGATCCCGATCATTTCGAGTGGCTTGCCATCGGCCGCCCGCTCGTGAACTTCCATCGCAAGCGTAACGCGATCCCGGTCGATTGAAGTCAGCACATCGTCCAGCGGGTGGCCTGAAAAGTAGAAACCGATGGATTTGAATTCTTCATCCAGCTTCTGCTGAGCCGTCCAGGGCCGGGAAGCGGAGATTTCCGGGCGAAGCGCGGGCTCTGTCTCTCCGAACAGCCCCCCCTGCCCGCCATTGCGGTCTTCCGCGTGACTGGCGCAGTATTGGGCGAGCAGCGGTACGGCCGCGAATACGCGCGCCCTGTTTCCTTCCAGGCTATCCAGCGCGCCTGATTTGGCTAGCGACTCCATCGCTTTTTTGTTGACATGCCTTGGATCAACCCGCTCGGCAAAGTCATAAAGATCCTTGAACGGACCACTCGCGTCTCTGATAGCGACGACATGCTTCATCGCCTCCACGCCAACGCCCTTGATGGCCCCGAGAGCGTAGACGATGCCGTCCGCATTCACGTCGAAATCGGGTTGAGACGCGTTGATGTCGGGCGCCAGAACACGAAGCCGCAAGCGCTTGGCCTCCTGAAAGAAGGCGGCAAGCTTGTCGGTATTGCCTATATCGAGGCTCATTGAGGCCGCCAGAAACTCTTTCGGATAATGGCACTTAAGGAACCCTGTGTGGTAGCCAATGAGCGCATAGGCAGCGGCGTGCGACTTGTTGAACCCGTAGCCGGCGAACTTCTCCATCGTGTCGAAGATTTCGTTCGCGAGCGAATCCTTCATGCCCTTGTTGGATGCGGCGCCCTCCACAAAGCGCCGGCGCTGCGCGATCATCTCTTCGAGCTTTTTCTTGCCCATTGCGCGCCGGAGCAGATCGGCCTCACCGAGAGAGTAACCGGCGATCTCCTGCGCCATCCGCATGACCTGCTCCTGATAGACAGGCACGCCATACGTGGCCTCAAGCACCGGCTTCAGGTCTGGATGCTGGTAGCGGACAGATGCCGGATCTTCCTTGCCCTGAACATAGACCGGAATGTTCTCCATCGGGCCCGGGCGATAGAGAGAGATGATCGCGATCAGGTCTTCAATATTGTTTGGGCGCACACGGCGAAGCGTGTCACGCATGCCGGCGCCCTCAAGCTGGAACACACCCAGCGTTTCTCCGCTCGCCATCAGCTCATAGGTCGCCGGGTCATCCATGCTGCGCCAGGCGGGGCCGACATCGCCGCCATCACGCCGGATGAAGTTCAGCGCGCGATCAATTACGGTAAGGGTCTTGAGGCCCAGGAAGTCAAACTTCACGAGGCCCGCCATCTCGGCGTACTTCATGTTGAACTGGGTAGCCGGGAGGTCCGCTCTCGGATCATTATAAAGCGGCACGAGCTCTACAAGAGGCCGATCGGCGATAACCACGCCCGCCGCGTGCGTCCCTGCGTTCCGGTACATTCCCTCAAGCGCGCGCGCTGTGTCGATCAATTCGCCGACGCGCGCGTCCGCCGCAATTTCCTCGTCAAACTTCGGTTCAGCGGCAATCGCCTCGTCCAGTGTTGGCGGCTTTGCAGGATTGAACGGGATCAGTTTTGCGAGGCGGTCGACCTGCCCATAGGGCATCTGCATGACGCGACCTACATCACGAACCACAGCCTTCGCCTGAAGCGTACCGAAGGTGATGATCATGGCGACGCTGTCCGCACCATACTTTTCGCGGACATAGCGGATCACCTCACCGCGGCGTTCCTGGCAGAAGTCCACGTCGAAATCTGGCATCGAAACACGCTCAGGATTCAGGAAGCGCTCGAACAGCAGGTCAAATCGCAAAGGATCGAGATCTGTAATCAGAAGAACCCAGGCGACGAGCGAGCCGGCGCCCGACCCCCTGCCCGGGCCTACGGGAATGCCGTTCGCCTTTGCCCATTTAATGAAGTCAGAAACAATTAGGAAGTAACCTGGGAACCCCATCCGGTCGATGATGCCCAGTTCATATTCAAGCCGCTCGAAATACTTGTCACGATCCGCATAGAGACGGTCCGCTTCCGCCAGCCGCTCTTCGAGACCCTGGCGCGCCTGAAGCGCCAATTCCTCGCCTTCAGAGCGTCCTTCTTTGCTGAAGTTTGGCAAGATCGGTTTGCGGGTTTCAGCGCGCACGGAGCAGCGCATCGCGATTTCCGATGTATTTGCGATAGCTTCGGGAAGATCTTCAAACAGCACCTCCATCTCTTCGGGAGACTTCAGGTACTGATCAGGCTCGACCCGTTTGCGGTCGTCCTGGCCGAGATACTGTCCGTTGGCGATGCACATCATGGCATCGTGTGCGGTTACGTCCTCTGGCTTCAGGAAGCGAGCGTCATGCGTAGCCACCAGCGGAAGACCGAGTTCATAGGCCAGCTCCACCAGGCCCGTTTCCGATTTGATTTCTTCCTGCGTGCCATGACGGGTTATTTCGACATAGCAGCGCCCAGGATAGGCTGCGGCCAGCGTTGAAAGTTCTGTGCGGGCATCAGCTGTGCGGCCCTTTAGAACATGGTGGGCGACTTCCCCCTCCGCGCCGCCCGTCAGGAGGATGAGGCCTTCGGTATTCTCCAGCAGGTATTTCTTGTGGAGGCGTGCCACCCCGTCATCCGCCTCAAGATAGGCAGTTGAGGACAGAAACATCAGGCGCTTGTAGCCAGCCTCATCCTGCGCATAAACCGTCAGACGAAACAGTTCGGCCTTTGGCGATCCATCGGTAACGTCAAAGCAGCACGCCATGATTGGCTGGATGCCGTAGTCTGACAGTTTCAGGGACAGTTCCAGGGCGCCGAAGAGGCTGTTCCTGTCGGTCACCGCCATCGCAGGCATGCTGTAGTGCTTGCACCACTTTGCGAGATCGGACGGCGTGATCATGCTTTCCAGCAATGAATAGCTGGACCGAACGGCAAGGTGAATAAAAACGGGCTTCGTCACGCGGCAATCCTCTTCCGCGGCGATACTCTCACCGAATCAGTCGTGCCGGAAGCGCCTGCCTCCAGTAGTCCACAAAGGATCACTCGACATAGTCGATGAGCTTGCCGTCCTTGAGGGTCAGGATGCGATCCATATGCCGGGTGAGCGCGAAGTTGTGCGTGGCGACCAATACGCCCGCGCCCTCCTCCCGGACCATCTTGATGAGCGTTCCGAAAACGCGTTCAGTCGTGGCCGGGTCAAGGTTTCCGGTCGGCTCGTCTGCGATCACAAGTTTGGGATCATTAGCCAGGGCCCTGGCGATCGCGACGCGCTGCTGCTCACCACCCGACAATTGCCCGGGCTGGTGAAAGGCTCGCTCTTCAAGTCCCATTTCGCCCAGAAGTCTTGAAGCCTTCTCGCGCGCCTTGGTTTTTTTCACGCCGGCAATCATCAACGGCATGGCGATATTATCGATGGCGTTGAACTCGGGTAGCAGATGGTGGAACTGATAAACAAAGCCGATCTTTCTGCGGCGGATGCCCGTGCGGCCATTATCGTTCAATTTCAGGCAGTCGATCCCATCCAGGAAAATCGACCCGCCCTCAGGCCGCTCCAGCAGGCCAGCGGTATGCAGAAGTGTGGATTTGCCAGAGCCAGAAGGCCCCACAAGCCCGACAAGTTCGCCGGGCGATATGCGCAGGTCCGTGCCCTGAAGCACTTTCAGCGCGCCCGCCGCTGTGCGGTAGGTGCGATCAATTCCCAGAAGTTCGAGGACTGGCGGCGTCATTCGAACCTCAACGCTTTGACGGGGTCTTGCGACGACGCCCAGATTGCCGGGATGATGGATACGACCATAGACATGATCAGCGCGTACGCCCCCGTGCTGACGACTTCACCCCAATCAAGGACGGCAGGCAGGTGATCGAGCCCATACTGTTCGGCGGGAAACACTTCCCCATCAATCGCGAGATTGATCAGGCCCTCAATGGGACCGATATTGAGGATGAACAGGACGCCCACAACCATTCCAAGAAGCGCGCCCAGCGAGCCGAGAACGGTGCCTACCATCAGAAATACCCGCATTACGCCGCCCCGGCTGAGACCTATCGTTCGCAGGATGGCGACGTCGCGCGTTTTGTTTTTCACCAGCATGACCACACCGACAATGATGTTCAGTGTGGCGATCATCATGATGATCGTCACCAAAAGACGAACCATCACGCGCTCGGTTCTAAGCGCCCCGAGATATGTCCGGTTCTTGGTTTTCCAGTCGCGCAGAAGCAGGCTGTAACCTGTCGTTTCTGCAATGCGTTGCATGACGATCTCTGTCGTATCAGGGTCTTTCACCCGGATATCCAGATACTGATAGCGTCCCTTGGATTGGAACAATATCTGCGCCTGCTCCATCGGCATGAAGACATAGACGTTATCAAGTTGCGCAGAGCCGGTCCTGAATATGTCGCCGACGACATATGACTTGCTGATGGGCGTCTGCCCGATCGGACCAGACCGCATCTGCGACGTCACGACCTCTACACTGTCCCCCGGCTCGAGCCCGAGATTTGCTGCCAGATACTGGCCGATCATGATCACATTACCGCCATTCCGGCCCTGGCCGAAACCCGCAGACAAAGCGGCCTCGCCGCCATCCCTGAGAATAGGCATGGTTTTGAGATCTGCTGGCGGAACTGCGCGAACGACGCCGCCCGTCCTCACGCCATTGGCTGACAACAATACGAACTGCTCAATGTAAGGCGACGCACTGATAACATCAGTTGTTTCGGCGATTACCTTTGCAAGCGCCTGCGCCTCCTCCTGAGGGATGCCGTCCACCGCCGCAGAGATGTGGGGTTCGCCGCCAAGGAGCGCGTCCAAAAGGGTGGCGCGGAAGCCACTCATGATCGACATGGTGATGATCAGCGCGGCGACCGCGAAGAAAATCCCGACAAAGGAAATAACGGCAATAAGGCTCGCGCCACCATGCTCGCGGCGCGCTCTCAGATAGCGCCAGGCAAGCGTACGCTCCAGTTTGCCAAAGGGCGTTGCAGAAGGCGTCGCGCTCATCAGGAGCCTTTCAGCTGGGCCAACATATCGTCGATTTTGACATCATGCTTCTCGCCCGTCTTGCGGTTCTTGACCTCAACCTTGCCATCCGCAATTCCGCGAGGACCGACGATTGTTTGCCAGGGCAGTCCGATCAGATCCATCCGCGCGAACTTTGCGCCCGCCCGATCATCCGTATCGTCATACAGGACTTCGCGACCAGCGGTCGTCATTGCCGCATACAGCGTCTCACAGGCTGAGTCGCAGGCCTCATCGCCGGGGCGCATGTTAATCAGGCCCACATCGAAGGGCGCAACCGATTCTGGCCAAACGATGCCATTCTCGTCATGGCAGGCTTCAATGATCGCACCGAGAAGCCGCGACACGCCAATGCCATAGCTGCCCATCTGTACGGGCACCATCTGACCGTCTGGCCCCTGCACGACGGCATTCATCGGCTTTGAATATTTGGTCCCGAAATAGAAGATATGGCCGACTTCAATGCCCCGCGCAGAGATGCGGCGCTCATCGGGCAGCGCGTTGAAGGCGGCCTCGTCGTGCATCTCTTCGGTGGCAGCATAGAAGCGGGTGCGCTCTTCTACAATCGGCGTAAGGT
Source organism: Hyphomonas sp. (assembly GCA_046293975.1). GTDB lineage: Bacteria > Pseudomonadota > Alphaproteobacteria > Caulobacterales > Hyphomonadaceae > Hyphomonas. The sequence continues at coordinate 25,081 of JBKBIZ010000033.1, forward strand.
CGGAACTGAAGTCGAGGTCCAGGCCGGGCGCAGGCAGGTCAAGAAGGGTCTTGTCACAGAACACCGCGCTCTCCCCCGTATCCGCCAGAATGATGAACTCGTGGCTCAGATCCCCGCCGATCGGGCCGGTGTCTGCCCGCATCGGAATCGCTGTCAGCCCCATCCGGTCAAAAGCGTTGAGATAAGCGCAGAACATCTTGCGATAGGAGGCCCGAGCATCGTCTTCCGTCAGGTCGAACGAATAAGCATCCTTCATCAGGAACTCACGGCCGCGCATTACGCCAAAGCGCGGGCGCACTTCATCCCGGAACTTCCACTGCTGATGATAGAGGTTCAGCGGCAGCTGTTTATAGCTTTTCACATAGGTCCGGAAGACATCCGTGATCAGCTCTTCATTCGTCGGCCCGAACAGCATGTCCCGCTCATGGCGGTCCTTGATGCGCAGCATTTCCTTGCCATAATCGTCGTACCGGCCAGATTCCCGCCAGAGGTCTGCCTGCTGCAGCGTCGGCATCAGCATCTCGATGGCCCCGGCCCGGTTCATCTCCTCGCGCACGATCTGTTCGATCCGCTTGAGCACGCGAAATCCCAGCGGAAGCCAGGAATAGATGCCTGCGCCATTCTGCCGGATCATGCCGGTACGCAGCATCAACTGGTGAGAAACGATTGCGGCGTCCGCCGGAGCTTCTTTGGAAACGGGCAGGAAAAACTTCGACAGGCGCATGAATCATCCAGACTTTTACGGAATTCTTTCACGCTCACTAGCCGCAGCTAGGGCTGTTCCGCAAGCAGGAGAGGAACAACCAGCGCAGCAACAATCGTGATCAGGACCGCGCCGATAGTTGCCCAAATGGCCTTTTTCACAAGCATGGGTTGCTTGGGGGCGCCCTCTTCCGTGCCTGGCACGGTGGAATTGTCCTCCCATTGCCCTTTCACGCCAATCGGCAGGACGGCAAAGAAGGTGATCCACCACCCCAGAACAAAGACGATTGTTGCGCCAGCAATGCCCATCAGTGGTGGCCTTTGGGCGTTTCCATCAGTTCCACCAGAACCCCATTGGAGTTCTTGGGGTGGACGAAGATGATCATCGTGCCGTGGGCGCCGATCCGGGGTTTGCCGAGCACGGTTGCCCCGCGTTTCTCCATTTCAATGACCGCCTCATTGATGTCGGCGACCTCGAAACAGACATGATGCTGACCGCCCGCCGGGTTTTTCTTCAGGAAATTCGCGATCGGTGAGGCTTCGTTAAGCGGTTCGATCAGCTCAATCTGGCTGTTCGGCAAATTGACGAAGCACACTTTGACGCCCTGCTCGGGCATGTCGAAAGGTGTCGTGATGTCCGTTGCGCCGTAGAGACTGCGATAGGTTTCACACGCCTCTTCAATGTTGGGTACAGCCACACCAACATGGTTCAGGGGGCCAATCTTGAACTCGCTCATTGAAAATCTCAGCTCCTCAGCACAACCACTTCAATCATCGGCTTCAGGCCGAAATTGATATCACACGCTTTGCGCAACGCGCGTCCTATAACGCGCTCGATCGCCTCATCGTCAGCGCGGTCCTTCCGCGACAGACCAGCGACAGCCGCCTCGGCCGCCTCATCGAGAAACTCCAGGCTTTCTTCGGCAACCCGGCCATCGCTCTCCGACAGGCCCTTCACGATGACAACTGGCCCGTCCACAAGGCGGCCAGCCCCATCAAGGCTTACAGTCGCAAAGATCACGCCGCTATTGTGGAGACGTTTACGCTCGATCAGCCCTTGCGCCGCTTCAGGCACAAGGCGGCTGCCATCCAGAAAGAGACGGCCAGCGGGCACTTCATCAATAATTTTAGCATCCCCGGGCGCCAGACGGATAAGGCTGCCATTCCGAGGGGCAACCGCCTGGGGCACCTGCAGGGACCGCGCATAAGTGGCGTGTTCCAGGATATGCCGCCGCTCGCCGTGAACGGGCACCGAGATACGAGGACGAACCCACTGATACATGCGGCGGAGCTCGTCACGGCAGGGATGGCCGGACACGTGGATCGTCTGAGGGACCATCCTCGGGTTGATTACCTTGATGCCCTGCTCTGCCAAAGTGTTCTGCAGGCTATAAACGCTGCTCTCATTGCCCGGGATGAGGCGTGAGGAAAAGATCACGCTATCCCCTTCCCTCAAGGAGATATGCCGGTGATCGCCGCGAGCTATGCGGGAGAGGGCGGCATTCGCTTCCCCCTGGCTACCTGTGCAGAGGTAAAGGATGTTTTCGGAAGGCAAGTAGCTCGCTTCGGCTTCATCCACGAAATCAAGGCGTGCCGGAAGTATGCCAACCGCCTTCGCCGCCGCCGTCACGCGGTGCATGCTGCGCCCGACCAGACAAACACTACGTCCGGCCTGGTTGGCCGCATCAATAACCGATTTAACGCGCGCGACGTTGGAGGCGAAGGTGGTTACCGCAACCGCCTGCTTCTGTTCGGCAATAAGCTCAATGAGGCCCTGCCGCACCGTTTCCTCAGACCCTGCCTCACCATCTTCAAAGACGTTGGTAGAGTCGCAGACCATCGCAAGGACGCCTTCATCCCCCAGCGCCGTCAGGCCTGCAATGTCTGTACTCGAACCGATCTGAGGCTGCGGATCAATTTTCCAGTCGCCGGTGTGAAGTATAATGCCGGCCGGTGTGCGGATCGCCAGAGCGTTCGGCTCCGGGATGGAATGCGTAAGCGTCACATAGGTAACTTCAAACGGCCCCGCCTTGACGGTCCCGCCCATGGAAATCGTTTTCAGCCATTTATGATCCACACCGCGCTCATCCATCTTTGAGCGGACGAGTTCGCACGTGAAGGGCGTCGCGTAGATTGGCGCCTTGGTTCTGAGCAGCGGATAGAGAAGCCCCACCGCGCCGATATGATCTTCATGAGCATGGGTGAGGAAGACCGCGTCGATATGCTCTCCCACCAGATAACCCGGGTCAGCGCAGATTAGGTCGATCCCCGGCGTTTCTGAATTTCCGAATGTGACGCCCACATCAACGATGATCCAGCGCCGCGCATTCGCAGGGCCATACCCGTAGGCATTGAGGTTCATCCCGATCTCGCCGCAACCGCCGAGGGGAAGAAATACCAGTTCGTCCTTAGACTGACCGATTGTTGTCGCCTTGAGTGTCAACGGTTCCGCTTCCAGACTTCCAGCAGACCCCGGATAAGAATGTCCTGATCGTAGTGATCAATGGTTTCACTTGCGCCCTCGAAAAGCGACGCGACGCCTCCCGTGGCCACTACAGTCATAGGCCGCCCCCATTCCGCCTTTATGCGGCGAACAAGCCCATCAATGAGCTCGATATATCCAAGAAAAACGCCTGACTGCATGGCTGAGACCGTGTCCTTGCCGATGACCTGCGGCGGTTTCTGAATGGCAACGCGCGGCAGCTGAGCGGCTGCGTCGTGCAATGCTCTCATTGAAAGATAGATGCCCGGTGAGATGATACCACCTTCAAACGCACCATCTGCTGATACAATATCGAATGTCGTTGCCGTACCACTGTCGATTACGATGAGATCACCGGGATAGGCAACATGAGCGCCCAGCGCGCTGACGATCCTGTCAGCGCCCACCTGTTCGGGATGGCGCACTCTGACAGCCATGCCGGTTTTCAAGCCAGGCTCGCCGATAAACAGGGGTTCAACGTTCAGATAACGCCGCGCCAAATTCCGGAAGTTGAACTGGGCATGAGGCACAACGGACGAAACCACACACCCTTTAACTCTTGAGAGATCAACGTCTTGCATATCAGCTAGGCGCCACAGCCAGGAGGCGTGGTCATCGGCTGTCTTGGTTGAATCGGTCGCGCTGCGCCATTGGTTGACCCACTGCTCCCCATCATGAAGAGCAAAAACAGTGTTGGTGTTGCCGACGTCAATTACCAGAAGCATGCGCTACGCTCGTCCGATGAGGTTTACTTCGCCCGCCCTTATGATGCGCGCGCTTCCATCCGGCAACCGAAGACGAAGGGCGCCGTCTGTTTCGAGATCTTCGAAAACGCCTTCCTCATACTTGTCGCCCACGCGAACCGACACCTTCTGATGACGGCCTTCCGCATAATTCAGCCAGTCCTGGCGTAGGCGTTCAAAGCTCGTACGAGCCTGTGCCAGCCGCGCTTCAAATGCGGTATGATAGATTTCTAAGACCTCTTTTAAATCAAGAGGATGTCCGCTCAGCCGGGTAAGGCTTGTGGCTGCCTGCCCCACATTGTCGGGAGCATAGGCGACATTCATACCTGTCCCGGCAGCAATCCAGAGGTCTGCTCCCGCCCCGCCAGTTTCGACCAGGATGCCCGAGACTTTCTGCAGCTCAACCCGCACATCATTGGGCCATTTCACTTGCACAGGGGCGTCGGGCGCGACCGTCAATACCGTATCAACGACCGCCAAAGCTGCGGCAAACGGCACCCGCAGAGCAACTGTGATGCCACCCGGCTCGGCAAAAAGCGCTGTTGTGAAGATGTTTCCCGCAGGCGAAGACCAGGCGCGGTCCTGTCTGCCCCGCCCCGCTGTCTGCAGGTCAGCGACAATCCATTGATCGTCAAACGGGCCCCCAGCCGCGCGGCGTCTCGCTTCTGTGTTGGTGCTGTCAATTTCTTTGAACCGGTAAGTCGGCCAGGAAGCGCTCAAGGGAGGAGTCCCGAAGCGGCATAGCTTGCCCAGCCGCCCGTGCCGAGTTCACCAATGAAGATCATGAACACCACGCCCGCCACCACAGCGCAGGCAACAACAGTGCCAAGGACCGTCACATCCACGCGCTCAAAGGCTTCCTTGGGCTCGTCGAACCACATGACTTTCAACAGCCGGAGGTAGTATCCGAGCGACACCACTGATGCGATCACCAGCACAATGGCCAGGGGAACGAGATCTGCGTCGATGCCTGCGCGCAGAACTTCGTACTTTCCAAAGAAGCCCCCGAACGGAGGCAGACCCGCCACGGATAGGACAAGGACCGTCATAGCGATGGCGAAGACCGGTTGCCGGCGCGCGAGGCCACCAAGCTCCTGAATGTTTTCAACCATCCCGCCGCGACGGCGCATCGCGAGCACACCGGCAAACAGGCCGAGCGATGAAATGACATAGATCGTGGTAAACGTCAGAAGTGCTGCTGCTCCCAGAACCTGACCGGCCGCGACCGCAACCAACGCGTAACCGACGTTCGCGATTGATGAATAGGCCAGCAGGCGTTTGATGTTGTTCTGAGTGAGACCGCCAAGCGAGCCCACAATCATCGAGAGACCGGCGACAATCGCGACGATGAGCTGCCACTGGTCCATGACGCTGCCGAACAGCGTGAACATCACATTCGCGAAGACAACGAGCGAGGCAAACTTCGGCGCCGAAGCGAAGAACGCGACAACAGGTGTCGGAGCGCCTTCATACACGTCAGGCGTCCAGACGTGCATCGGTGAGGCCGAAATCTTGAACGCGAGACCGACAATCATCAGCACCATGCCAAACATAGCGCCAACGGACTCGCCTGCCATCGCCAGGCCGTCAA
>JBKBIZ010000340.1:0-535 GCA_046293975.1 Hyphomonas sp.
CCGTCCGCCTGGACCTGCGCGCCTTGGGCATAGTGGGTGATCCGCGTCTCGATCCGCTGCAGCTTGGCGCCGGTCGTGACGATGGTCTGGCGATAGACGCCGCCCGCCTCGACCTTCACATGGGCTTCGGCGATGGAAATCGCGTCCTCGGCCTCTTCGATCAGGACAACCCGCGTCACTTCCGCCCCGTGTGCGACGTCCAGCTCCAGCCGGTTATGGGCCACATAGGCCGAACCCGCGCCCTCATGCGTCTCCAGCAGCAGCAGCTGGGCGCCCGCCCGCGCCGAAACCCGCGCCCCGGCCGTGTGGCCCGTCCCGACCGCGTCGGTGATATAGCGCAGCCTCAGGGTCTGATCGCCCGAGGCGATGAAGTCGGTCACCCCCACGGCGCGGCCGTTGGCGAAGACGATGGCGTCCCCGCCCAGGGCGTAGAACGGCCCCGGCGCGCCCACGGCGGCCGTGCCCGACGGCTGCGGCGCCTCGCGAAGATAGCGCTTCAGATCGCTGTATTTCCACGCCTCCGTCCGCCGCGACG
>JBKBIZ010000341.1:0-535 GCA_046293975.1 Hyphomonas sp.
TTCCGTTCTCCACCGCCTATCACACGCAGTTCCCCGAGTACCTTCGGGCCCGATTGCCGGTGCCGCTGTCGATCAGCTATCGATTTCTGCGCTGGTTCCATGGTGGCGCCACGTACTGCCTCGCCGGCACCCCGCACCTCAAGGGCCTGCTCGAGCGCCGTGGTTTCACCAATGTCGTGGTCTGGCCCAAGGGGGTCGACACCGTGCTGTTCAACCCTGACAAGCGCGCGCCCTCGCAGCATCCCGGCCCGGTCTTTCTCTATGTCGGTCGTGTCGCGGTGGAAAAGAACATCGAGGCCTTCCTCAGGCTCGACCTGCCGGGCACCAAACTGGTGGTCGGCGGCGGCCCCAGCCTCGCGCGTCTCGCCGCGGCCTATCCGGGGGCCGTGTTCGCCGGCCCCAAGCATGGCGAGGAACTGGCGCGCACATTCGCCTCGGCCGACGTGTTTGTCTTTCCCAGCCGCACCGACACGTTCGGCCTGGTGCTGCTCGAGGCCCTGGCCAGCGGCACGCCGGTTGCCGCCTATCCGGTGAC
>JBKBIZ010000342.1:0-534 GCA_046293975.1 Hyphomonas sp.
CAACATGGCCTCGACGCGAGCCTTCATGTCGGAGCCGGAGACGGAAGCCTATGCCGCCTCCAAGGGCGGGCTGGTGGCGCTGACGCATGCGCTGGCGGTCAGCCTCGGGCCGAAAATCCGGGTCAATGCGATCGCGCCGGGCTGGATCGCCGCGCCGGAAGGTCTGAGTGAAAGCGATCACGCCCAGCATCCCGTGGGTCGTGTCGGACGCGCCGAGGACATCGCCAAGGCGGTGCTCTATCTCGTCGAGGCCGGATTCGTCACCGGACAGGTGCTGACGGTGGACGGCGGCATGACCCGCAAGATGATCTACGCCGACTGAAGGCGCGGATCCGCCGGCTTGGTTTAGGCCAGGCCGGCCTTTTTCAACGTCTTCCAGGCCTTGATGACGCGTTGCAGCTTGGCCTCGGCGCCGCGGTCGCCGCCGTTGGTGTCCGGATGGAAGCGTTTCAGAAGGTCGTGGTACTGAGACTTGATCTTGGCCTTGTCGGCGCCGGGATCGAGATCGAGGTCGGCCAGGGCGGCGCGTTCCAG
>JBKBIZ010000343.1:0-534 GCA_046293975.1 Hyphomonas sp.
GGCTGGCGGTGCGGGTCGCCTGAACATTGGTCGCGCCCTCGGGCAGGCCCGCCGGGTAGTCCGAGGCCGCGCCGCGCCAGCGCTTCTGTTCGCCGTTCAGGGTGTAGCTGGCCATCACACCGTTCATGACGTTGGCGATCTTGTAGGTGCCGTTCTGCGTCAAGTGGGCGTCGAACGTCGAGCGATAGCGGCCCTGCATGGCGTTCTCGGGCTGAACCGCCGAGCCGTCCGGCGCGGTGATGGCCAGGCCGTTCAGGCGCATGGCGGCGTGATCGGGGTTGAACACCTGGTTCGACATGCCGGCGTCGAAACCGACCCAGGCGTCCGTGCCCGACAGGGTCGTGGCGGTGGGCGCCAGCCAGGCGCGGTGAGCCTGGGCGGCCATCGGGGCGGCCAGCGCTGCGGCGAGGGTCAGCAGGGCGATCGTCTTCTTCATGGGTCTGTTCCTTAGCGAGAGACGGCGACGCGCACGGCGCCCAGTTCGGTGGAGCCGGTTCCGGCGCCGGTGTTGGCCGCGCCCCAGCGGAAGGGCAC
>JBKBIZ010000344.1:0-532 GCA_046293975.1 Hyphomonas sp.
GCCAAGGGCCAGCCCGGCGAATCGCATGTGCTGCCGTTCAAGTTCTCGATGCTGCTGCCTGCGTTCAAGGGCGTGGAGCCGGTGGCCGCGGTCGAGGGGCTGTGCAATCCGCGCGGCTTCGTGATCGTGGACAAGCACCAGCGCAGCCCGAAGTACCCGAAGATCTTCTCGGCCGGCGTCTGCGTTGCGATCCCGCCGGTGGAAGCCACGCCAATCCCGACCGGCGCGCCCAAGACCGGCTTCATGATCGAGTCGATGGTCACCACCATCGTGCGCAACATCCAGGCCGAACTGAAGGGCGAGACGCCCGATTACGAAGGCACCTGGAACGCGGTCTGCCTGGCCGACATGGGCGATACCGGCGCGGCTTTCGTGGCGCTGCCGCAGATCCCGCCGCGCAACATCAACTGGTCCGCCAGCGGCCGCTGGGTGCACACCGCCAAGGTCGCCTTCGAGGGCTACTTCCTGCACAAGGTCCGCAAGGGCCAGGCCGAGCCGCTCTACGAGAAGCTGGCTCTCGACCTGATCGGCG
>JBKBIZ010000345.1:0-531 GCA_046293975.1 Hyphomonas sp.
GGCTCGGCCAGATGCACATCACCCAGCATGGCGTAGGAGGCGGTGACCCCGCCGGTGGTCGGATTGGTCAGCACCACGAAGAAAGGCAGCCCCGCCTCGCGCAGCCGCAGCACGGCAACCGTGGTGCGCGGCATCTGCATCAGGCTCAGAACGCCCTCCTGCATGCGCGCGCCGCCCGAGGCGACGAACAGCACGAAGGCGGTCTTGCGGTTGGCGGCAGTCTCGAGCCCGGTGATGATGCCCTGGCCGGCCGCCATGCCGAGCGAGCCACCCATGAAATCGAAATCCTGGATCGCGACAGTGATGTCGCGCTCGAACAGCTTGCCGGTGGCGACGATGACGGAATCGTCGAACCCGGTCTTGGCGCGGTTTTCCTTGAGGCGGTCGGGATAGCGCTTCTGGTCGCGGAATTTCAGCGGATCGACCGGCACCGATGGCACCGGGACCAGTTCATAGGCCCCATCGTCCAGGAATGTCTTGAGCCGGTCCACCGGCTTGATCTTCATGTGGTAGCCCGAATTGGGCACGACC
>JBKBIZ010000346.1:0-531 GCA_046293975.1 Hyphomonas sp.
GCAATCCGCATCGCCGCCCGTATAGAAATAATCCCAAAGGCTGGTGTCGAACGAATTGCCCTTGAACTGCTCGATCCCGGGAATGCCCGGCAATTTTGCCACGTGCAGCGGCCCGGTGCCGATCGCGACATATTTGGCGGTGAAGTCGTCGCCGCGATTGGTGGTGATCCGCCACACGCGGGCGGTCTCCTGCCATTCGATGCTCGAGACTTCGGTGTGGAACAGCGCCTTGTCGTACAGGCCATAGTGGCGCGCGATCCGCTCGCAATGTGCGAGAATCTCCGGTCCGCGCACATATTTTTCGGTCGGCATGTAGCCGGTCTCTTCCAGCAGCGGCAGGTAGATCATCGCCGCCGTATCGCAGCGCGCGCCGGGATAGCGTTTCCAGTACCACGTGCCACCGACACCGCCGGCCTTGTCGATCAGGCGGAAATCGCCAATCCCCGCTTCCTTGAGGCGTGCGCCGACCACTAGTCCGGACATTCCGGCCCCGACAAAGGCAAAGGTCACATGATCGGCCACCGGATCGCG
>JBKBIZ010000347.1:0-529 GCA_046293975.1 Hyphomonas sp.
GTTCGGGGTAGGGCGTGCCGTCGGGCTTGGCGTAGTTGAGGATCGTGAGTTGCACGGCCGCCTGCGACCCCACGGGGAAGACGCGGGTGGCGGTGTTGCCCACGCCGGCGGTGGCTTCCCCGATGACGGGGCCGCGCCCGGCGTGCTGGATCTCGTAGGCGAAGAATTCGCTGCATGAGGCGCTGCCGTCGTCGACCAGCACGGCGAGTGGGCCGGTCCACAGGGCGGGGTTGCTGACGCTGGCGCTCAGGCGGCCGTCTTCGAGGCGGGTGCCGCGACTGACGACCGTGCGGCTGCTGGCGTCGGCGCTGCGGGCCACGCGGGTCAGGCTGGGCAGGAAGGCGCTGACGGCACTGTCGCATTCCGTGAGGCTGCCGCCGGGGTTGCCGCGCAGGTCCACGATCACTCCGGCCGCGCCGCTGCGCTGCGCCTGCCGCACCTGATCGTGCACGGTCTGCGCGACCCGGCCGCCGGACAGGAAGGTGGGAATGCGGATCACGGCGACCTGCGCGTCCGTGCCCGGCAGGTC
>JBKBIZ010000348.1:0-528 GCA_046293975.1 Hyphomonas sp.
GTTCAGCGAGAGCCGCAACCGCCCCGGCGCCACCAAACACCGCCTGAACAGCCGCGAAGACAAATGGGCCGCCCACGGCATCGGCCTGGACATGGCCGTCACCGACACCGCACCCGACGGCATGGTGCAGGCAGCGCAACCCGTCAGCGGCGACTGAGCGAAAGGCGACCCCTCTGCTTCGCAGGGGTACCCGCCAGCCCGCTGCGCGGCCAGCTCCCCCTGAGGGGAGCCAGAACGGCGCACGGACATTCTTGAAGCCTCCCCTTTAAGGGGACTCGTAGAGCTGCGGAGCAGAGGTGCCCCCTTCAGGGGGCGGACGGGTTCTTCCCACTCAACTTAAATCACGTGGACGGGCAGGCCCTTCAGGTCGCTCTCGCGGGGCTGCACCCAGCCGCCCTCGAAGGCTTCGAGCAGGGAGCCCTCCTCGAACCAGCTTTTCGGGGTCTTGGCGCCCCAGAGGGTCTGGCGGCGGGGGTCGTTCAGCGACCAGCGGATCGGTTCGAAGTCCGGGTCGACGGTCAGGTAATC
>JBKBIZ010000349.1:0-527 GCA_046293975.1 Hyphomonas sp.
CGCGACGCCTATGCGGACTTCCTGCGGGTCCAGCAGCTGTTCCACCGCGACATCGCCGCCCTCTACGACGCGCCCGCGCTGGCGAACGAGATCCCCGATCTGGCCGACCGCCGCCGTTACCAGCAAGTCTGCGCGGATCTGGCCGATCTGGGCGCCGCCCCTGCGCAGGAAGATGACCAGCCCCGCTTTGGACCGGGCGAGCCGGTGGACGCGCCCACAGCCCTGGGCTGGCTCTATGTGGCCGAGGGATCGAACCTGGGCGCCGCCTTTCTGCTGAAGGCCGCCGCCGGCCTGGGCCTGTCGGCCGAGTTCGGCGCCCGCCACCTTGCCGCCTCGCCCGAGGGCCGCGCCAACCATTGGCGCAGCTTCACCGCCGCCCTCGACGCCCTCGACCTGACGGTGGATGAGGAAGCGCGGGTCATGGCCGGCGCCTCGGCCGCCTTCAGCCGTGTGCGCGGCCTGGTCGACCGGACCTTCTGGCCCGGGACCGCCGCCGCCTGATCAGAACCAGGCGTCCTGCATCGCCA
>JBKBIZ010000034.1:0-28774 GCA_046293975.1 Hyphomonas sp.
TGCACGAAGAACCCTCCGTGCTCCACTTCGGCCGCCGCGGCACCGGCCTCCCCTTACGCCCCGGCATGACCTTCACCATAGAGCCCATGCTCAACGAAGGCCGCCGCGGGGTGTATACGGAAGACGACAACTGGACCGTCCGCACCGAAGACGGAAAACTCTCGGCCCAGTTCGAGCATACAGTGGCGGTGACGGAGCGCGGCGTGGACGTGTTGACGCTGAGACCGGAAGAAGCGCATCTGGTGAAGACAGTTTCCAACAGAGGAATCTAAAAATCGCCCCGTTTGTTGTTGAGGCTCAAACTCATCAACAACGAAGCCACATATGAGCCGCGGTTGCCCTATCTTCTGTTACACAACATAGTCTTCCTGCAGCTGACGCGGTAACGCTTCCCCCCGGATGTTTACCAGCTCCACTTTTGACATGCGCGATAAAGTGAGCGTGAGTACACAATTTCTGAAACTCATGATCTGAATTCTTATCAGATCCGTGGTGCGGCAGAGCAAGCGACTTAACTTGAGCAAGATAACTGGAATAACTTTTCGTCCACTCGTCTAGGTCCGCCCGTTTCAGTAGCTCAGCATCCCCGGTATTTATCCAACCCGGAGCAAACTCCCACCCCTCGCTCCATTTTGTGCCTTGCGCGAAACACCAATGCAAATTGGTGGACGAACTCAACACTGGCACGCTTAGTAAGGACAAGGAAGATCGATTAGACGAACCAACTCGTCTCTTATATATTTCACGAAGTTTTGCACGTCCTGTGGGATCACAAGCATACTTAGCAATAGCGTAGGATAATGAGCCTAGCCCACTTTGTTGTGATTGGGAGGGAGAGACGCCAACCAACTTTTCAAGTTCAGAAACAATATCTGCATCTTCTTTCGCATTAATTGGCATCCGATAGGGCTTAAGACTCAACATAAATCCCGCCGAACGCGAAACTTCAATATCGCAGGAATCAGAATCAATCAGTTCGACATTTGGTTCAGACAATGTGGAGGATATGAGGGAGGAAGCCCTATATCTGCTCGGCGTCGGTTTTATCTTTACCTTCACATCACCGTCACGAGAAGGTCTGTCATCTCCGTCTAATTTATCTGTATCAAAAACGTCAGGCCCCTCCCCTCCACCGCTCCCAAGAAATACGATGCGGTCCGCTCCGCGCGATAGAAAAAAGAAAGCAGGGTCAGCAGTTAGTTCAATTATTGTCTGATCAAGTCGGCCCCGATTAATTTCCCGAAGCAATACTAAAATGAGCTCTTTATTATCAACATATGGAACCATCACATTTTGAACTTGAGTGCACGACATGAGAGCATTTAAACCGCTTACGTGATCAAGATCGAAATGAGACACAAAGAGCCAATTCAATCTCTTGCTGTTTCGTTGAGACCATACAGAAAGGTACTTCTCGAATTTCGCAGTACTCTTAGACCCACAATCGAATGCCCAACTGAAAGCAAGTTCCCCGTCTTCAAAAAGCTTGCCCGTATGAAACCCTCCATGGCCCACCGCATGCTGTTTCCAAATAATATAGGTCATCTTCCCCTCCCAAACCGCTCAAATAAGGTAATCGCCAGCAGTCCGGGCTTGCAATCAAAAAGTGAACCTTACCTCCCCTTCTGCCCCCTATCCCCAAACCACCAGAGCGTTGCCGCCGTCGCCGCGAAGGTCGCTGTCTCCACAATCCCCACGCGCGCCTCTGCGCTCGCGCCCAGATACACCAGCCCCGTGATCACCCAGAGCAGCAGGGTCAGCAGAGGCCGTGTCAGCGCGCGCACGGCGTTGACCCATTTATAGCTCTCCCCGATGCTGGCCTCTGCCTCCATCGATGCAGCAAGCCCGCGCCAGGCGCCCGCCGCATCGGCGAGCTTGATCTGCGCCTCCGTCGCCACGGTCATCTCCCGCATCCGCGCCTGTTGCATTGCCGCGTCATGGGCCCAGCGGGCGCGCTCCTGCGTGTTGTCCTGCCGCCGCTCAATCAGCCCGGCCACGCGGCCGATCACCGTGCCCACCAGGCCGAACACGCCGCCCCCGGCGGCGCTGGCGGCGAGGCCAATAATGTCGCTCATGACAGATCCTCCGCCCCCGGATAGGTCCAGCGTGCCGGGGTCTCCCGCCGGTCAAGATGCAGGAAGGATTTGGCAATGCCGATGCCGGTGAAGCCGAGCCGCTCTGCCGCGTCCACCATCGCGCGCCGGTCATGCTTGCCGAAGGCAATGTCCACCGCGATGCGCCGGTGCTGGGAGTTTGGCACGCCGCCAACCACCGCGTTCCAGATGGCGCAGCGATGGCCCGAATTGATCCTCAGGGGACGGTCCATTTCCTGGCGCAGGGCTTCGAGCGTGTCGAGGAAGTCCGCGTCATGCCAGTAAGCGCCCCGGCACCCCCGCCCGCCACATTGGCAGGCAAGCTCGTCGGGTCTGAAGTGAGGCCAGCGCCAGCCGGCGCGCGAAACAAGTCTGTAAGATGAGTAAAGCATGAGGCGAAGTTTGCCCCCACGCCCTACCCCGGCGGATTCGATGACCGGATTTCCTGCAAGCACGTCAGGATGCGTGTTGGATAAGGCCCTCGCTTGTTCCCCAATCCCGGTTTTTCGTCCGCGCCCCCGTCAGCCTGTGGATAACCTGTCCTGAATTGTCCTGAACTGTCCCGACATGTCCTGAAGTGTCGCGACGTGTCTGGGGATTGTCCCGGAAATGACGCCCATTGTCCGTCTTTGCACGTCCCAAAAAAAACGCCCCGCCTCATCGGGACGGAGCGTTTTTGTCTGCACTCAGAAAGACGCTTTACTCGGCCGGAACCGGCGCCGTCCGCATGAAGGCCTGCCCCTTGGCCAGCGCCGCGCGCGCGTCATTATACTCGCGCTCAAGCTGGTCGACGAAGTCCGTCACCGGGCCGCGTTTCTTCACCGCGCCAATGCCCTGGCCGCAGCCCCAGATGTCTTTCCAGGCCTTGGCCTCGGTGTTGCCGCCCGAACCGAAGTTCATCTTCGATGGATCACTCTCGGGCAGATTGTCCGGGTCAAGGCCGGCGGCAATGATCGAGGGCTTGAGGTAGTTGCCGTGAACGCCGGTGAAAAGGTTAGAATAAACAATGTCTTCGGCGCCGTAATCGACGATGGCGTCCTTATAGCCTTCCATCGCATTGGCTTCGTCGCACGCAATGAAGGCCGAGCCGATATAGCCAAAGTCCGCCCCCATCGCGAGCGACGCCGCCACCGCCCCGCCCGTCGCGATGGAGCCCGACAGCGCCAGCGGCCCATCAAAAAACTCGCGGATCTCCTGGATCAGCGCAAAGGGCGAAAGCTTGCCCGCATGCCCGCCGGCCCCCGCCGCCACCGCGATCAGGCCATCAGCGCCCTTCTCCAGCGCCTTCTTCGCAAACCAGGTGTCGATCACGTCATGCATCACGATGCCACCATAAGAATGGATCGCATCATTCACGTCCTGGCGGGCGCCCAGCGAGGTGATGATCACCGGCACCTTGAACTTCACGCAGGCCTCAATGTCATGGTCGAGGCGGTTGTTGGTCTTGTGGACGATCTGGTTGACCGCAAAGGGCGCGGCCGGGCGGTCCGGGTTCTTCACATTGTATTCGCCAAGCTCATTGGTGATCTTGTCCAGCCATTCGTGCAGCACAGGGCCGGGCCGCGCATTGAGCGCGGGGAAGCTGCCAACAACGCCCGCCTTGCACTGGGCAATCACGAGCTCCGCATTGGAGATGATGAACAGCGGCGAGGCGATCACCGGAATACGCAGGTTCTGCAGGACGGGTGGCACAGCCATGGGAAGGAATCTCCAAGAGGGATGAGGTCTGTCCGCCAAACTAATCGCCGCGCAGCGCCCGGCAAGCCTTCCGCAGCGACAAGCGGAAGCTCGCCGCCTCAACCAAAAAAAGCCACCCCCGGCCCTTTCGGGTCAGGCGTGGCCAAGGCGGAGCTCAGCAGCCCTGCAGATACAGATAAAAGAAGGGAGACCGGAGCTTCCCGTCCTGCACCGGAGCCTGCCCCTTCCCACGCACCGGAAGGCTGCGGATGTGCTGTCAGCGACGAAAGCAGACACCCGCGGGCAGAGCTACGCGAAGTCCTGGCTACCCTTGAGAGGTCGGGTGGCCATGCGACAGGAGGCCCCGCCAGGCCGCCTGCCGATGCAGGAGGGAAATCAGGTCACCTGGATCACCATCGGCGATCAGGCCGTCGAGAAAGAGACCGGGACCATGGTCATTTGCGGGTTGGCCGCAAAGCTGTGCCGGATGCACCTCGGAATGGGAGGAAACACTGGAGGAGCGGGGGTTGGGCACAGCCTTGAACATGATCGCGGTCTCCGTCTTGCGACTAATTCTCATTCGCATCACTCAGAGACAGGGTCAACCCCTCAATCATGACAATCGGACCATCCGCCCCGGCGTCCTGTGGAATTCCCTTCAAATGGCCGCGCGGCAGCAGAGAAATGCTGCGATGCAGAAGGCCCATGCGTGAATGAAGGTCACATACCCTTAAGGAAGCAGTTCACAAGCTGGCCCGGATTGCCCTACACCGGCGTCATGGCCGATGATATTCTCCCCTTCAGTTCCGCATTTCCCGAAGCCACCGAAGCCGACTGGCTGACCGCTGTTGAAAAGGCGCTCAAAGGGAAAGGCGTCGACACGCTCACCCGCAAGACCGCCGACGGCATCGGCATCAAGGCGCTCTATCGCGAGAGCGACTTTGCCGCCGCCACCGACCCCCTCGGCGTGCCCGGTGAGGCGCCCTATCTGCGCGGAAAGACTGCCGCCCCCGACAAATGGCGCCCCTGGGACATCCGCCAGCTCTTCACCCACCCTTCGGCCGAAGAAACCAATGCCGAAATCCTGCGCGACCTTGAGCGCGGCGTCTCCTCGGTGGAAATCGCGCTCGATTGCACCGGCAAGGACGGCGTCCAGATCACCACGCTGGAGGACTTCCAGACAGCCCTCGCCGGCGTGCGCGCCGACTATGCCGGCGTCGCGCTCAGCCATCTGAACGCGTCTGGCGCTTCAGCCTCTGCCCTCCTCGGCCTCTGGGCCGAGACGCAGGAGAATGCTCCCGCGCTGAACATCGACTTCAACATGGACCCGCTCGGCGCTCTCGCGCGCACGGGCAAGCTTTCGGGCGGTCTCGACGCCGCGTTTGATCGCGTCGCCGCTGTCGCCACCGCCCTCGGCGCGAAATTCTCGCAGGCAGGCCTCCTCCGCATCGACGCGGCCAGCGTGCATGAAGCGGGCGGCTCGGAAGCCCAGGAACTCGGCGCGTTGATCGCCTCGGCCATCGACACGCTGCGCCGCCTGGATGGCAAAGCCGATATCGCCGCGCTCACCGGCAAGATCAGCTTT
Organism: Hyphomonas sp.; assembly: GCA_046293975.1. Taxonomy (GTDB): domain Bacteria; phylum Pseudomonadota; class Alphaproteobacteria; order Caulobacterales; family Hyphomonadaceae; genus Hyphomonas. The sequence continues at coordinate 5,356 of JBKBIZ010000034.1, forward strand.
GCCCTCGCGCTCGATGCGAACTATGGCATCGGCATCGCCAAGCTGCGCGCCGCCCGCCGCCTCTGGGCGCGCTGCCTGGAAGCCCTCAGCCTCGCGCCTACGCCGATGCGCCTGCAAGGTGTCACCTCGGCGCGCATGCTGACCAAATATGATCCGTGGACCAACATGCTCCGCGTCACCTGCGCGACCTTTGCGGGCGCTGCCGGCGGGGCAGACATCGTCACCTCGCGCGCCTTCAATGAAGCCCTTGGCCGCCCCGAAGGCCTTGGCCGCCGCATCGCGCGCAACACGCAGATCATCGCCATGGAAGAAAGCCAGCTCGGCCGCGTCGCAGACCCGACTGGCGGGGCGTGGTTCACAGAGACGTTGGCGGATGATCTCGCCAAGGCGGCCTGGGCAGAGTTCCAGACCATCGAAAGCGAAGGCGGCTATGGCGCATCGCTCGTCTCCGGGGCCTTCCAGGCCCGCGTGAAGACCGTCCGCGAAGCGCGCGCCAAGGACATCGCCCGCCGCAAGATCCCTCTGACAGGCGTTTCGGAATATCCGCTGCTCGAAGAAATCGGCGCGCCTGTGGCCGACATTGATTTGCCCCGCCCCCGCGACGGCGTCTCCGATGCGGGCCTCAAGGCTTACGTCAAAACACTGCTCACGAACGGCGCAGATGCGACCGCCGAAGCGCTCACGCCGACCCGCCTCGCCGCGCCTTTCGAGGCCCTGCGCGATGCGGCAAGCCGCGCGCCCAAAGCCCCGGCCGCCTTCATTGCCACAATCGGCGCCCTCGCCGAATTTACGCCGCGGGCTGACTTTGCCCGCAATATGCTGGCCGCAGGCGGCATCATGCCGAAGGAGGCCGTTGTTCCGCCCAAGGACGCCGCCGAACTCGCCGCCGCCTTCAAGGCATCCGGCTGCCGCCTCGCGGTCCTCTGCGGCACCGACAAGGGCTATGAAGCGGGCGCCGCGCAGGCCGCCGAAGCGCTCAAGAAAGCCGGCGCGCAGGCCGTCTGGCTCGCCGGAAAAGCCGAAGCCCCCGGCATCGACCTCAACATCTTCGCAGGCTGCGACGTGCTCCACGCGCTTGAGCTTGCCCATGCCGAGCTGGGAGTGTCCAAATGACCAAGTTCCCCGATTTCACGAAACTCGATCTCGGCACGCCGAATGCAAAGGCAACGACGCCTACCCTCGGCGACCCCTGGGAAACGCCTGAAGGCATCGCGGTCAAATCCGCCTTCACGGCCGCCGATAGCGCCGGGCTTGATTTCCTTGACGATTATCCCGGCCTCACGCCCTTTGGCCGGGGCCCCTATCCGACCATGTATACCAACCAGCCCTGGACCGTCCGTCAGTATGCGGGCTTTTCCACGGCCGAAGACTCCAACGCATTCTACCGCCGCAATCTGGCGGCTGGCCAGAAAGGCCTCTCGGTCGCTTTCGACCTGGCCACACACCGGGGCTACGATTCCGACCATCCGCGCGTGTCGGGCGATGTGGGCATGGCCGGCGTTGCCATCGATTCCATCCTCGACATGCGCACGCTGTTCTCAGGCATTCCGCTCGATCAGATGTCGGTCTCGATGACGATGAACGGCGCCGTGCTGCCGATCCTCGCGCTCTACATAGCCGCCGCCGAAGAACAGGGCGTAACGCCAGACAAGCTGGCCGGCACCATCCAGAACGATATTCTCAAAGAGTTCATGGTGCGGAACACTTATATCTATCCGCCCAAGCCCTCGATGCGGATCATTTCGGACATCTTCGCCTACACCTCCGAAAACATGCCGAAGTACAATTCCATCTCGATCTCCGGCTATCACATGCAGGAAGCCGGCGCGACGGCAGACCTTGAGCTTGCTTACACGCTGGCCGATGGCATCGAATACATCCGCGCCGGGGTCGCCGCCGGCCTGGATGTCGACAAATTCGCGCCGCGCCTCTCCTTCTTCTGGGCGATCGGCATGAACACCTTCATGGAAGTCGCCAAGATGCGCGCCGCGCGCCTCATCTGGGCAAAGCTCGTGAAAGAGAATTTCAATCCGAAGTCTGACAAATCCCTCAACCTACGGACACACTCGCAGACTTCCGGCTGGAGCCTCACGGCGCAGGACGTCTACAACAACGTCATCCGCACCTGCCTCGAAGCCATCGCGGCCTCAGGCGGCCAGACCCAGAGCCTGCACACCAACAGCTTCGACGAAGCCCTTGCTCTGCCAACGGATTTCTCCGCCCGCATCGCCCGCAACACGCAGATCCTGCTGCAACAGGAAGCGGGCGCCTGCCAGTCCATCGACCTTTTCGGCGGCGCCTATTATGTCGAGCGCCTGACGCATGACCTTGCCGCCAAGGCGCTGAAACATATCGAGGAAGTCGAAGCGATGGGCGGCATGGCCAAGGCCATCGAGGAGGGCCTCCCCAAGCTGCGCATCGAAGAAGCCGCCGCCAACACCCAGGCCCGCATCGACAGCGGCACGCAGACCGTGGTCGGCGTCAACAAATTCCTTCTGGATGAGGACGAAGACGTCCCGGTACTGAAGGTCGACAACGCCGCCGTGCGCCGCATGCAGCTTGAAAAGCTCGCGCGGCTCAAATCCGAACGCAACGAAGCAGAAGTCACCGCAAAGCTCGACGCCATTGCCGAGGCAGCAGCTGGCACGAAGGGAAACCTCCTCGCCCTCGCCGTAGATGCCGCGCGCGCCAAGGCCACCGTGGGCGAAATCTCCGAAGCCGTAGAGCGCAGCCAGGGCCGCCACAGCGCCATCATCCGCTCCATCAAGGGCGTCTATGGCGGCGGCGTGAAAGGCAATGCAAAAGCCGAGACCGCCCAGACGCTCGCGGCTGACTTTGAGAAAACCAACGGCCGCCGACCGAAGATTTACATCGCCAAGATGGGCCAGGACGGACATGACCGGGGTCAGAAGGTCGTCGCCTCCGCGCTGATGGACCTTGGCTGGGACGTCGAGATTGGCCCCCTCTTCCAGACGCCCGAAGAAGCCGCGCGAGACGCCCGCGAGGCCGGCGTGGATATCGTCGCCGCCTCCTCCCTTGCCGCAGGCCACCTGACGCTGGTGCCCGAACTCAAACGCGCCCTCGGCAATGAAGGTGCGGCCAACGCGCGGATCATCGTCGGCGGCGTGATCCCGCCCCAGGATTTCGACGCCCTGCGCACCGCCGGCGCCGCCGCCATCTTCCCTCCGGGCACGATCATCGCCGACAGCGCCATCCGCATGCTGGAATTGTTGCTGGGTACGGACGATCCAGCGCGGACAGCGGCAGAGTAAGATTCCACGGAGAGATGAACATGATCCTCACCACCACACATACCGTTCAGGGCCACGAAATCTCGGCCTATAAAGGCATTGTCTGCGGGGAGGTCGTGATCGGCGCGCATCTCGGCAAGGATATCCTGGCGAGCTTTACCAATATCGTCGGTGGGCGGTCCAACGCCTATGAGAGCACCCTGCGCGAGACGCGCGATGGCGCGCTGGCTGAGATGATCGAAGAGGCCACCCGCCTGGGCGCAGACGCCATCGTGGGCGTTAAATTCGATTACAGCGTCATCGGCCAGAACGGCTCGATGATGATGGTGGCCGTCTCGGGCACAGCCGTAACGCTCGCATGAGCGCGCTGACGAGCATCGCGCCTAGCGTGGATGAGATGTATCTGACAGCGGAGAAATGCTTCGCGGACCTGCCAGACTTCATGCGCAAGGCTGCCGGCGATGTGCGCATCATCGTCATGGATTACGCAGAGGACGAAACCCTTGACGAGATGCAGATCGACGACGCGCTGGAGCTGACCGGACTTTATGTGGGCATCCCGCTGACCCTTGAAAGCGTCACCAGCCCCTCCGAATACAGACCACTGGTCTATCTCTACCGATTGCCCATCCTGTTTGAATGGGCCGCGCGCGGCGACGTGACCGTGGAGGAACTGGTGACCCATGTGTTCATCCACGAACTCGGCCACCATTTCGGCTGGTCGGACGAAGAAATGGACGCCAAGCTCGAAGAGGACGACTAGCGCCAGCCTTCAGCGGAGTTGCGCCTTTCCGGCATTCGAATAAACTTGCTGGAAAGACAGACAGATCCGGGGAGAAATGCGCGATGTCCAGCCACACGGAATTAGACGGCCTGGGGCTCGCCGCCCTCATCCGCGAGAAGAAAGCCTCGCCCGAAGAACTCCTCCAAGCGGCCGTCAGCCGCGCTGAGACGGCGCAGAGCCAGCTCAACTGCTTCTCGGCGCTTTATCCCGATCTGGCGCGGGATCAGCTGAAAGCCGGCGGCATCGAAGGCCCTTATGCGGGCGTGCCCTTTGTGGTGAAGGATCTCGGCGTTGAGGTGAAAGGCGCGCCGGTCACCTCAGGCAGCCGCGCCTTCAAGGGCTATGTGGCCAGCCGGGATTCCACACTGGTGGAGCGGTTCCGCAAGGCGGGCCTTGTGTTTTTTGGTGCGACCACCTCGCCGGAATTTGGCCTGACACTGACAACTGAATCGACCCTCTACGGACAATCTCGAAATCCGTGGGATGTCACGCGCACCACCGGTGGCTCATCTGGCGGCGCAGCGGCGGCGGTGGCCTCGGGTGTGCTGCCCGTCGCCCATGCCAGCGATGGCGGCGGGTCTATCCGCATTCCGGCGGCGTGCTGCGGCCTCTTTGGCCTCAAGGCTTCGCGCGGGCGCATGCCGATGGGCCCGGCGCGGACTGAAGGCTGGAATGGGCTTTCCATGGTCGGCGCCGTCAGCCGCACGGTGCGCGACACCGCCGCACTGCTCGACCTCACCCACGGCCCCGAGACCGGCAGCCGCTACGCTGCCCCCGCCCCGGCGCGCCCCTATCTCTCCGAGCTTGACCGCGACCCGCGCCCCTTGCGCATCGCGCTCTGGCCCGTCGCGCCCAATGGCACGCAGCCGGACACTGACGCGGCAGAGGGCCTCGCCAACACCGCAAAGCTGCTGGAAAATCTCGGCCACACCGTGGTGGAAGCTGCGCCATTGATTGATGGCGAAGCGCTGGCCAAGGCCGGCCTGTTCACGATCTCGGCAAACATCGCCGCGCTGGTCGAGGAGCGCGGCATCGCGCGCGGACGCCCTGTAGACGATGATGAACTGGAACCCGTCACCGCCTCCATGGTGCGCCTTGGACGGACGGTTCCGATGATTGAACTCGCCAAGGCGAACAATGCCTTTATCACGGCGGCGATCGTCTATGAGCAGTTCCTAGATGCCGGCCAGTTCGACATGACCCTCTCGCCCACCCTGCACCGCGCGCCTGACCTTCTGGGCACAATGGCGCTGACCGCCGATCCCGCCGCGATGGGCGCGGCCGTGGCGAGCTTTGCGCCCCATTGCGCCCTCTTCAACCAGACCGGCTGCCCGGCCATGACCGTGCCGCTACACTGGACACGGCCAACGGAAACCGCGCCGCGCGGGCTGCCTCTTGGCATGATGTTCGGGGCGCGCTATGGCCGCGAAGACCTGCTGCTGTCGCTGGCAGGACAGCTGGAGCGCGCCGCGCCATGGGCACACAGGAAACCGCCGGTCTGGACCGGCTGAACGAAGTCCCTCAACGCTGGCATAGCGGGGGCTGTCATTGCCGCGCCGTGCGCTTTGAGGTGCAACTGCCAGACGCTTTCGAGGTGGAAGACTGTAATTGCACCATGTGCGCGATGAGCGGGAACATTCACGTCATCGTCCCGGCCAGCCGGTTTCGCCTTCTTCAGGGCAAGGACAATCTCAGCGAGTACACCTTCAACACAGGCGCGGCCAGGCACCTCTTCTGCAAGACCTGCGGCATCAAGAGTTTCTATGTGCCGCGCTCAAATCCGGACGGCTTTGCCGTCACCTGGCGCGCGCTGGACAACTGGATGGACCTGAAGGTCACCGTCATTCCCTTCGATGGGCAGAACTGGGAGGCGAATGCGGCGCGCCTCGCCCACAAGTCAAAGGACTAGCGGGGCGGCTCGCCTTCCGGCGGCGAGGGCGCGTCCTTGTTCCGATGCTTGCCGTGATTGTCTTTGGGGCCGGAGAGCATCCAGGCAACCCAGGCGCGCTGATCGGGGCTTAGCTCTCTGATGCCGCCGAGCACTTCCAGGCCGATCCGATCACGGAGCATCACGTCGGCGTCGCGCAGCTCGCGCAGGGCGACTTCTGCCGCCTCACCGTCAAAGGGGTCCGCTGCCAGAACCAGCGCAAAGCGCCGCTCGGCTTTGCGGCGCGCGGCGAGTTCGGCCTGCGCCGATTGAATGCCCTGCCGCATCAGCGCGCGCACTTCGCGGCGATCCTCGCGGGAGATTTCCGGCATGCCGTCCGGGCGTTCGAAACGGGGGCGATCCTCGCTGCGCTCCTGCCGGGGCGGATCAGCGCGCAGGTGCTGGCCGGCGACATAGCCGCCAAGCGCGAGGTTTGCGAGCAACGACACGCCGAGCGCGGCCGGGGTCAGCCAGGTGGGCAATCTGCTCATTCCAGTTCCTCCAGGGCATACGACGCCGTATCAAAACCCAGCGCCGAAACGACAAGCTCCTGAACTTCAACGGTCATGTCATCTTCCGCGCTGGCGACAGGTGCCACCGTCAACCCCATGAAGAGGCCGAGCGCAGCCGCGGCAAAGCCGCGGGCCGGTGCCCAGGTTGTCTTGAGGCCATACCAGCACGGCAGGCCGGTACGTGGTGTTTTCTTCAGGCGCGGCGCGGAGGCGTTAATCGCTTGCGTCAGGGCGCGCGGCATCTCCGGCTCCGGCAAGGCGCTGAGCATCAGGTCAAGTTGGCGGGCCTGCGCCAGCGCGCCGGCAAATCTTTCCGGATGGGCGCGCAGAAGCGCCGTGCCCGCAGCGCGCTCAGCTTCCGGCCAGGAAACAGCCTCAGCGCCCCAGGTCTCGATCAGCTCGATCAGGCGATCATCGGTCATCGTGTGGGTCATGAGGTATTCCTTCCATCGAGCAGTTGGCCGCGCAAAGTCCGGCGCGCGCGGGCGAGGAGGCTTTCCAGGGCTTCAACGCTGACTTCCATGATTTCCGCCGCTTCAGTCTGTGAGTGTCCTTGCAGGGCGCAGAGAGTCAAAGCGGCAGACTGGCGTTCCGGCAGGGCGCTGATGGCGTGCTCGACCGCTCTCACCCGTTGCGCCTGATCCAGCGTGTCCTGGGGTCCAAGGGCCGTGTCGGCGCGTTCGGGGATTTCATCAGAGAGCACTTCGCGGCGCTTGCGCAGTCGGTCATAGCAAAGGTTCAGCGCCACCCGGTGAAGCCATGTGGAGAATTTCGCACGCGGTTCCCAGCTGGGCAGTGCCTTCCAGGCGCGGATGAATGTTTCCTGGGTCACGTCTTCTGCCTCTGCCTTGTCGCTGAGCATGCGGGTCGCAAGCGCCAGAACGCCGGGGCTGTAGCGGTTGACGAGTCCGCGAACGGCCGCAGCGTCGCCCGCTGCGGCGCGTGTGATCTGGTCAAGGTCCGATGTAAACGCCACGGGGGGATGTTTAGCTGAGTCCGGGCCGAAACACCGAGAGACAATCGCAGGGGGGGTGATTTGACTGCCTCAGGGATGCTCCGGCCCGTTCCCATTTCGGGCCTTATTCGCCAGCTTTGGCTTTGTTCTTGTCGCGCCATTCGCCGCGACGCTCCTTCATATTGGATTTAGCCGCATCAAGTTCAGCCTGCGTGATGGTGCCGTCATTGTCGGCGTCCATCTTGTCGAAGAATGTGATGTGCTCGGCGGTGAATTCGTCAAGGCTCAGTCGGCCATCCCCATCACTGTCCATTGCGGCCCAGCGTTCGGCGGATTTTTCAGCTTTCTTGGCTTCCCATTCGGCGGCCTTGGCAGGATCTTTTTCACGCCTCGGCTTGCCTTCACGCGCAGGTTTCCCTTCGGTGCCAGCTTCTGCCTTCTTGGCTTCCCACTTCGCCTTCATCTCGGCGCGCTTTACCTCATGATGAGTTTTCATCTCATCCTGGGTGACGAAACCGTCTGAATTGGTGTCGATTGTGGCAAAGCGGGTCGCAAGTGAGGCTTCTGCCTCAGCGCGGGTGATATTGCCGTCAGCATTGGTGTCCATCTGCATCAGATTGGCGCCATGGCCGCGATGTCCTTTGCCTGGACCGGCCTGAGCAGCGAGCGGCATGGCGAGCGCAATCACGGCCATGCTTGCAAACGCGAGTGTCGAACGTTTCATCTCTAAGTCTCCAGTTTCATATCCCAGCGACAATAGAACGGGGGGCCGTCAGCTTTCCGTCGTTTTTAGCTGAAGTTTTTCGCGTGCCATTGAATGTACGCGCTTTTTTACATCCCTCAGGCGCTCCTCCAGCACCTCAAATCCATCCTCCTCCGCGGCCGCACGGCAGAAGCGGTTCTTCAGACCTTCAGGGATGGCCGCATTCTCCGCATCCGTATCACCCAGAGCGAGGCGCTGGATCTGCTGCATCGAAGAGAGGAGATGCAGCGCCGCGCGCAGGAAGTACCAGTCTTCTGCCTCCTCGGGCGCCTGGCTTTCATCGGCTTCGGCCAGCCCCGACAGGGCAAGCGCCGTGGCCGGACGGATCAGGTCTGTACGGCCACGGAGCAGCATTTCCTTCTGCGCCATGAACTCGATGTCGATCAGGCCGCCTTCAGCGGTTTTCAGATCCCACAATCCCTTATCGGGCTTCTCGCGGTAGAGCGTGGCGCGCATGTCCGAAACGTCGCCGGGGATCGCCTTGCGCCGTTCGCTGCGGGCACGGGCGCTGATCGCATCGGCGGCAATGGCGAGCACCTCATCGCCCAGCGTTTTATCTCCGCATACAAAGCGCATCCGCGTCAGCGCCATATGTTCCCAGGTCCACGCCTCTTCATTCTGATAGTGCCTGAACGCAGACAGGCTGACCGCAACCGGCCCCGCCCGTCCCGAAGGGCGCAGGCGCATGTCGACCTCATAGAGCGCGCCTTCGGCGGTCGGCGCCGTCAGCGCGGTGATCAACCGCTGGGTCAGCCGCGTGAACCAGGTCTGTGCATCGTCCGCCTGCGAAGCATAGATGAGGATGATGTCGAGGTCCGATCCGGCCGTCAGTTCGCCCCCGCCCAGCTTGCCCATCGCAAACACGGCCCAGCGGCCAGGCACGCCGCCATTGCGCCGCGTGGTCTCCGCGCCGGCAGCGCCCGCCATCTGCCGGATGGTTTCATCGGCAAGGCTGGTCCAGGCTTCCGCCGCCTGATCGGTTGGCAACAGGCCGTGCAGCAGCCGGTGCCCGATCAGGAAGCTCTGTTCCCGGTGATACCGCCGCCAGGCATCCATCGCCGCATCAAAGCTGACCGAGGGAGAAAGTTCCGGCGCACGCGGAATGGCGTTCGAGACGAGCGCTTCGAGAAGGTCCGGCCGCCGGGCAAGGATCTGCGCTAGCCTCGGCGCCAGCGCCAGTGTCGACACCAGATCATCCAGGAGGTCTGGCCGCGCCAGCAACATCGACAGCGTCTGCACGCCCGACGACAGCCCCTCGAAAAAGCGCGAGAACCAGCGGAACGCCTCGTCTGGCTCTCCCGTCGCGCTCATGGATTTCAGGATGCCCGGCAGGATGGAGGTGAGGATTTCCCGGCCCCGCGGCGTACGGGTGGCCATCACGCGGCCCCGGTGCCAGTTGCGGATCGTATCTATGGCGGAAGAGGGATCGGAAAAGCCAAGATCGCTGAGCGTCTTCACCGTACCCGGATCATCATCAACGCCGGTAAATACCAGATTGCCCAGCCCATGGCTTTCCGCCGCGCGGCCTTCCTGCGCAAACAGCGCGTCATAGGCCGACTGAACGACCCGGCGCGTTTCCAGCAGGTCGCGGTCAAACTCGCCCAGATTGCCATAGCCGCAGAGCCAGGCCACCGCCTCGCGTTCGGCCGGATCGGCCGGCACGCTATGGGTCTGCTCGTCCTGGCGCATCTGGATGCGATGCTCGACATTGCGCAGCGCCTTATAGGCGGTAGCCAGCTCAGAAGCCGTCTTGTCCGACACTACCCCCGCAATGCGCAGCGCCTCCATCGCCCCGAGCGTTGTATTGTCCCGCAGCGCCGGTTCCCGCCCGCCCAGGATCAGCTGCTGGGTCTGCACGAAGAACTCGATCTCGCGGATACCGCCCGGCGAGAGCTTCACATCGGGCGAGACAGACGCAAACCCATCATCCCCCACCTTGGTGTTGATCATCCGCTTGATGGCCTGGATGTCGCCGATGGCCCAGTAATCCATATTGCGCCGCCAGACATAGGGCTCCAGCCGGGCCTGGAAACGCGCCGCCGCCGGAAGATCGCCGGCCGTTGGGCGGCCCTTGATCCAGACCATTCGCTCCCAGTTCTGGCCCTGGCTTTCATAATAAAGGTCCGCCATCTCGGTCGAGACCGCGACAGGCGTTGAGGCGGGGTCCGGCCGTAGACGCAGATCGGTCCGGAAAACGTAACCGTTCGCGGTCGTCTCATCCATGATGCGCACCATCTGGCGGATCACCCGCTGCGCCGCGTCGCCCGGATCGCGCTCGCCGCCATCAAACCGGCTGCGCTCATAGAAGGCGCACACGTCGATATCGCTGGAGTAGTTAAGCTCGAACGCGCCCATCTTGCCCAGCGCGATGACGAAGATGCCCTCGGCCTTGAGGCCCCGCTCCGCCAGCGCCGCCTGAAGCGCCGTCTCAAGGCTCCCCCCGGCGAACTCCGTCAGGCGGCGGGTGATCTCCATCACCTCCATCTGTCCCGAAAGATCGGTAGCGGCGAGCGACAGGTGGGCCGATGCCTTCGCCCTTCGCAGGGCCACCATCACGTCCTCGACCGGCATATCCAGCGCCAGCGTGGTCGCCGCTTTCAACGCCGCGCCGAAATCGAGGCCCGCCCCCCGATCCGCCAGCCTGCGCAGATAGGGCGCATGATCGCCAGCGGCGGCAAGAGCAGCTTCAGGGGTCGGGGCAATCGGGCGTATATCGAGCATACCCAAAGACTTAGCCGAGCCACTGCGCAACGACAAATCGGTTCGCAACCTTTCCCCGGGTCATGCGTCTTGGAGGTATCACATCCCCGACGCACTTCCGTAGTAAACTCCTGCTATGGCGCCCCCGAAATCAGGAGAGCCACGATGGCCGAAACTCGCGAAGGTTCGCTGCGGCGTTTCTTTCAGCAGTATGCGAAGGCTTCCCTTGAGGGAGATACCGAGACGGTCGCAGCCGCCTACGCCCCAACCTATATCGAATCCTCGCCCGGCGCCTTCGCCGCCTGGAAAGTGGACGCGGCCTATCGCAAGGCGCTGGTGGAACGTCACGCCGTGATGCACGGAGACCTCGGCCTTGAGGGGCTCGACGTTGAGCTCGCCTCAATCGAAGAGGTCGCCCCCTCGCACTATCTCGTTTCGGCGCACTGGAAGATGGTCTTCACCCGGGGCAAGGCAGGCCATGTCACCTCGGCCTTCCCGGTCACCTATGTCGTGAAAGTCTCCGGCAAGCCCGAAATCCTGGCCTACATGTCCCGCGAATCCGAAGCGGCCATCATGCGCCGGGATGGCGTCATCTGAAGCCACTGCCGCGCCAGACTGAGACATCGCTGCGCCTTTCCTCTCAGCGCCGGGCTCTGCTAGGGTCAGTGGGTGATGAAAGCCCTCCTCGCCGCCCTCCTGATAGTCTTTGCCGCCGGCGCCCCGCTGGACGATCCCGCTGAGGAGTTGCGCGCGCAGGCCCTGATGCGGGAAGTGCGTTGCGTGGCCTGCGAGAATGAGCCGGTCTCCCAGTCCTCCGCCCCGATTGCCGAAGACATGCGCACCCGTATCCGCGAAATGGTGGCTGAGGGCGCCACGGACACAGAAATCCGCGACTGGTTTGTCAGCCGGTATGGTGAATTTGTGCTGTTCCGGCCCCCAGCGCGCGATCCGGCCAGCTGGCTTTTATGGACCCTGCCCTTCATCCTGCTGAGCGCAGGGGTGGGACTCGGGGTCGTTCTGGCCAAGAACGCGAAGCGTAAAACCGGCGAAGTTGAAGCCGAAGACGCCTGAAACAGGTGTCTGTTGCGGGCAATTATTCCTGCCCCCAGCCTTCAAGCTGCCGTGATTGCACCTAACTGTCTTTTAATGACTACTCTGGCCGTGGCATGTTTATGTCTTGGGCCTGCACCATACTGGCGTAAAATCAGCGATCTGGAGACATAGATGCGCAAAATCGGGATTTCGGCTCAGGCACTCGTTGCGGCTGCCTTCGGAGCTGCAATCATGGGGGGCGCCGTCTCGGTACCGAAACTTTTCGCGCCCGAGGCAGGGGCCCAGCCTATCGCGATCGAGGCGCCTCCCGGCGCGCCGCTGAGCTTCGCGGACCTGATTGAAAAGGTCGAACCCGCGGTCGTCAGCGTCAATGTGATTGCCACCCAGGATGTTGGCACTGTTCCAGGCATGGAGGAATTCCTCGAACGGTTTCGCGGCGCTCCAGGCATGGAAGAATTCTTCCAACAACGTCCAAGCCCGCAGGAAGCGCCCCGCCAGCGCGAATCGCGCTCTCTGGGCTCAGGCTTCTTCATCTCCGAAGACGGCCTCGTCGTGACCAACCATCACGTGATCGACCGTGCCACCCAGATTCAGATCGTCACTTCGGACGGCCGGGAACTGGAAGCAGAACTCGTCGGCACCGATCGCCAGACTGACCTCGCCGTTGTTCGCGTGAAGGAAAAGGGCAAATACCCGCACGTCCAGTTCGGCTCGTCACAGAGTGTCCGCAAGGGCGACTGGGTTGTAGCTCTGGGCAATCCCTTCGGCCTTGGCGGCACGGCAACGGCCGGCATCCTCTCGGCCAATGGCCGCGAGCTTGGCGCAGCAAGCCCGTATACGGATTTCATCCAGATCGACGCCCCGATCAACCGCGGCAACTCCGGCGGCCCGACCTTTGACCTCAAAGGCAATGTCATCGGCGTGAACTCGCAGATCCTGTCGCCTACTGGCGGCTCGGTCGGAATCGGCTTTGCCATCCCCGCCGAACTCGCCAAGGAAGTCACCGACACGCTGATCAAGGACGGACGCGTCTCGCGCGGTTGGCTCGGCGTGCAGATCGGTGACCTGACCTCTGAATTTGCTGAGGCCCTCGGCATTCCAGACACCAAAGGCTCATTGATCGCAGACGTCACTGTGGGCAGCCCGGCTGAAAAAGCAGGCCTGCTTCGCAACGACATCATCCTCTCTGTCAATGGCCAGACGGTCACCGATGCGACCTCCACCACCCGTATCGTCGGTCGCCTGAAAGCAAACAGTTCCAACAAGTTCGACATCCTCCGAGAGGGCAAGCGCCAGACGATCAACGTGATGGTTGGCGAGCGTCCGGAAGATCCGTATGCAGCGCCCGGCAGCTCGTCTTCACCAGGTAAAGGCCCCGGCGACCAGTCGTCTGGCACTCAGCTGAATGACCTCGGGGTCCGCCTTATGCCGATGACGGATGAAATCCGCCAGCGTCTTGGGCTCCGCCCCGGCGAAACCGGCCTGACTATTACCGAAGTGACGCCTGACAGCGTTTTTGCCAAGGCACGCTTTGAACCCGGCTACGTCATCCTGGAAGCCAACGGCCAACCGCTACCGAGCGTCCAGGCTTTCGAAACTGCCGTGAAAGAGGCCCGCGCGGCAAAACGGTCCAAAATTCTTCTGGCTGTGCGCGTCGGCCAGGCCACGACTTACCAAACTGTAGATTTGCCGGCAGGCTGAAGGAGCCAACAATGACGTTGATGGAGACCAGCATGGTCGAAACAGAATCCACGACATCGCTGAAAGTCCTCGTCATCGAGGATGACAATGATATGGCGGGCTATATCGAGAAGGTGCTCACAGACGCCGGGCACAAAGTCGATCGTGCCAGCGATGGCGCTTTGGGCCTTGCGAAGGCGCGGGCGTCCGAGTTCGATGTGCTCGTCGTTGACCGGATGCTTCCGGAAAAGGACGGGCTGACCCTGCTGCAGGAATTCCGCGCAGCCGGTGGCACCACACCCGCCCTCTTCCTGTCAGCGCTGGATGATGTTCAGAACAAGGTGCAGGGCCTTCGCGCCGGCGCTGAGGACTATCTGGGCAAGCCCTTTGCCCAGGCAGAACTCGCCGCCCGGGTCGAAGCCCTCGGCCGCCGCCAGACCGGCGCCGAACCCCCGGTCACGGTCCTGAAGGCCGGCGACCTCGAAATGAACCTCCTGACCCGCAAGGTCACCCGCGCCGGCAAGAAGATCGACCTCCAGCCGCGCGAGTTCCGCCTGCTGGAATATCTGATGCGTCATGCCGGCCAGGTCGTGACCCGCACGATGCTGCTGGAGAAGGTGTGGGACTATAATTTCGATCCCCAGACCAACGTCATCGACGTCCACATCTCACGCCTGCGGGCCAAGATCGACAAGGAGTTCGCCGAACCGCTGCTCCAGACCGTTCGCGGCGCCGGATACCGCCTGCAGAGCCAGGGCTAGACCTTTTGGAGCGGCGCTGGCACCTAGCGCCCCATGAAGACGCCGCTCCAACTCCCCGCATGGCTGGCCCCCAGGGTGCCTGACAGGACGCAGCTACTGAAACCGCTGCGGATTCTGGGCAAAGGCATACGCGCTGGCTGGCGCGGCATCGGCAAAGCCTGGTCCAGCCTGCCTTTCATGGCGCAGATCAAGAAGGCGATGCCCGCCTTTGCGCGCACCACCACCTTCAAGCTGACGATTCTCTATTCAGCGATGATCGGCGCCTTCTCTGGCGCACTGCTTGTTTATCTATACTATTCAACGGTTTACTATATCCGCGCGGAGTCCGAAAACCGCATCACGGTGGAGTTCGAACAGCTCGCCAACGCCTACTATACAGGCGGCATGGAGCGTCTCAGCCAATCCGTTTTCGAGCGGATGACGCTCTCGGGCTCGCAATTCTTCTACTATTTGGAAGACTCGTCCGGACGGAAGATTGCCGGCCACTTCCCCCGCTTGCCCGCCGAGCCACCCGTCGCCGGCATGAAGACCGTATATTTCGATTTCGAGCTGCCCCAGGCAGACGGCACCAACACGCTGCGCCCCGCTGCCGGCCGTATTGTGCGCCTGCGCGACAATGGCGGCGCGCTGATGGTCGCCTTCGATACCGCCCAGCAGACCGTCATCGTCGGCCGTATCCGCAACGCGGTTTATGTCGCCATGCCCATCGCGCTGATCCTGTCGCTTGCGGGCGGCCTGCTGATCTCGCGCGGCGCCGCCAAGCGCGCGGATGAACTCGCCAAGACCACCGAAGCTGTCATGGGCGGCGAGCTTGGCCGCCGCATGCCGGTGCGCGGCACGGGCGACGAATTCGACCGCCTCGCCCAGCGCCTCAACGCCATGCTCGACCAGATCCAGAAGCTGGTGGAATCCTCCCGCCACACCGGCAACGCCATCGCCCACGACCTGCGCTCCCCGCTTACCCGTCTTCGCAACCGCCTGGAACTGGCGCTCAGCGAGCCCCTCTCCGAAGAAGCCGCCAACGAGACCCTCGGCACGACGCTCTCGGAAGTCGACCGCGTGCTTGAGACGTTCAACGCCATCCTGCGGCTTGCCCGCCTCGACGCCGGCTCCGAAGGCACGCTCGCCCGGATGGACCTCAGCGCACTAGCCGAGGAGCTTGCCGAACTGTTCGATCCCGCCTGCGAAGAAGCCAGCCTCGCCTTCAAGAGCCAGATTGCCCGCAACCTCGTCATCCTGGGCGACAAGAATCTGATCGGCCAGGCGCTGGCAAACCTTCTCGACAATGCCGTGAAATACACCCCCGCAGGCGGCGCGATCAGCTTCACCGCCAGCCGCACGCCCGAAGGCATGATGATCGACCTGACAATCACCGACTCCGGTCCCGGCATTCCCGCCGAAGAACGCGACAAGGTCACCCAGCGTTTCCACCGCCTCGATTCGGCGCGCACACTGCCGGGCTCAGGCCTTGGCCTCGCGCTTGTGGAATCGGTGGCAGAACTTCACGGCGGCGAGCTAATCCTCGGTACAGGCAATGGTCCGCCCGAACAGCCCGGCCTTAAAGCGACGCTTCGCCTGCCGCGGGCTTGAGGCGCCGCCGCGCCGGCCACATGGCCAGAAACCCGCCAAGCCCGATCAGGATCGTTCCCAGATAGAGAACATCCACCATCGGATTGTAATAAACGCGGAACACCCAGCGCGCCTCGCCGTCGATTTCCCGCTGCTCGCCAAGGGCCACATAGAGATCGCCCCCGCCGGTCTTGTGGATCGCTGTTTCCGTCGTGGGCATTGCCGCCGCCGGATAGAAGCGCTTCATCGGCAACAATAACGCCGTGCTGCCGCCCTTGCGCGCCGTCAGTTCCGCCTTGTCGGCATACCAGTTGGGCCCTTCGATCGCGCGCACATCATTCAACGTGATTTCCCAGCCCGCCACCGTGCCGGTTCCGCCGACGGGCAGGGCGAGGGTCGCCTCATACCGGCCGCTCGTTTCCAGCACCGCGCCGATCACGAACAGCCCAAGCCCGGCATGCGCCAGCGTCATCGCCCAGACCCGCGCGGGCATCTTGAACACCCGCCGCAGATGGATCGCCCGCCGCTTCATCTCCCAGACCGCGCCGAACACCAGCCAGACGCCAAGCGCCAGGCCAAACGCAGCGCCCAGAGGAATATTCAGCGGCCCCACGCCCAGCAGCATGAACACCCCCGTCAGCGCGGCCCCGCCAATCGCCCAGCGCGTCCAGGATTTGAGATCCGCCTTGCCCCACGCCCAGCCCTGCACCACCGGCAGAATGATCCGCGCCAACGCCAGGATCGGCACAAAGGTGAGGTTGAAATAGGGCTCGCCCACGGAGATCGTCCGGCCAAACGCCTCTGCGATCAACGGGAACAGCGTGCCCAGCAACACTGTCAGCGTCGCCACGATCAGCACCACATTATTCGCCATCAGCGCGCCTTCGCGGCTGAGCAGCGTCCACGGTTTCCCGCCCAGCAGGGACGGCGCCCGCAGCGCAAACAGCCCCAGCGCAAAGCCGCCATAGCCCAGCAGCCCCAGCAGCAGCAGCGTCCCGCGCTCAGGGTCCACCGCAAAGGCATGCACCGAGGTCAGCACGCCCGAGCGCACAAGGAACGCGCCCAGGATCGAGAACAGGAATGCCAGCACCGCCAGCAGCGCCGTCCAGGCCGCAAAGCTCTCGCGCTTCTCGGTCACGATGACCGAATGCAGCAGCGCCGCCCCGATCAGCCAGGGCATCAGCGACGCATTCTCCACAGGGTCCCAGAACCACCAGCCGCCCCAGCCGAGCTCGTAATAGGCCCAGTAAGAGCCGAGCGCGATGCCGAGCGTCAGCGGCGCGAACGCCGCCAAAGACCAGATGCGCGCCTCTTTCGCCCATACCCGGTCAATCCGCCCCTCCATCAGGCCAGCGGCCGCCAGTGCAAAGACAAAGGAATAGCCGACATAGCCCAGGTAAAGCATCGGCGGGTGCAGCGCGAGCGCAGGGTCTTGCAGCAGCGGGTTCAGCCCCGCGCCCTGAAACGGCGCTGGATCAAGCCGCAGGAAAGGCGAGGACGCAAACAGGAGGTAAGCCAGAGACCCCACCGCCAGCATCCCTTGCACGCCCAGCGCGCGCGCCTCGAAGGTCTCCCGCCCTGTCCGCATCGTCGCCGCTGCAATCGCGCCAAAGCCGATCGTCACGAGACACCAGAGCGCCATCGAGCCCTCATGGTTTCCCCACGCGCCGGCGATCTTGTAGACCATCGGCTTCAGCGTGTGGGAATTGTTGGCCACCAGCGCCACGGAAAAATCCGAGCGCATGAAGGCAAACACCAGGATCAGGAACGCCAGCGACATCACGCCAAAGCCGGCAATCGCGGCAAGCCCGGCCAGGCGCCGCTCACCCTTCAGCCCGAACACCGCCTGCGCCAGCGACAGTCCCAGCGCGAGGAAGGCCGCAAAATGGCCGAGTTCGATCATCCCCCCGCCTCAAGCGGTTTCAGCTCGCGCGGCTGGTAATTCTCGTCATGCTTGGCCAGCAGCTGGCGCGCGGTGAACTCGCCCTCGGGCGTGAACTTGCCCGTCGCCACAACGCCCTGCCCCTCACGGAACAGGTCGGGCGCCACGCCATTGAAGCTCACAGCGATCGTGCTCGGGCTGTTGTCGATGACGATGAAGCGCATCGTCGCGCCGCCATCAGCATAGGTCAACGATCCGGGCTCCACCCAGCCGCCCACCTTCACCTCCCGCCCCTCGGGAGGCAGGCCTTTTTCTGCAAGAACTTCCGGCGTGTAGAAGAGGTTGGCATTCTCGCGCAGCGCAAAAAACGCCAGCGCAGCCGCCGCCAGAATGAGGGCGGCCGCAATGCCGAAAGTATAGAGCCGTCGTGTCCGTGCGCGCATGGGGGAAGTTATAGGCTGCCCCGCCCCCCTTGGGGAGTGCGGCAGATGGGGCGCCTATTCCGCCCCCGGCGCTTCCTGCCCAATCGCCTCGATCATCGGGCGGAACCGTTCGCGCCGCGGATCGCCCTCCGGCAGGCGCGCATAGATGTAGCGCATCGCCTGCTCGGCCTTCTCTTGGTCGCCTGCCTGCGCCGCGCCCATGGCCGCGCGCATGCCCGCGCTCACCTGTGTCTCATCCAGCTGATAAGCCCGCGCATAAAGCCGAGTTGCGTCCGGCCCGATGCCGCCCTCGGCCAGCTGCGTCAGCACATCGGCGAGCCCCACCAGCGCCGGCACAAAATCCTCGTTCCGCCGCAGCGCCGACTGATACGCCCGCACCGCGTCTTCCGCCCGCCCCTGCGTGCGCAGCATCTCGCCGATGAAGTAATGCGGTTGCGGGTCATCGGGCTTGTCGATCACCGCCTGTTCGAGCCGGGAAAGCATCTCGCCCTCGGTCAGCGATTGCGGGTCGAGCCGCACTTTCTCCGCCAGCGCCGCCTGGCGCTGATCCATCGGCTGGTCCGCCATGCCCGGCTTGCCGATCACGAGATACCCGCCCACGCCAAGAGCAAGACAGATGCCGAGAATGATCAGGTTCAGATATTTCATGGCCGGGGAAATCTCAAAGTTGCCTTGAGGCCGCCAAGCGCAGCATCGCCAAGTTCGAAGCTGCCCTTATGCAGCTCTGCCAATTCTGTGACAATCGAAAGCCCCAGCCCAGTCCCCGGGGTTGTTTCATCTAGCCGCACCCCGCGCTTCATCGCCCCGGCGCGCTGCTCGGGCGTCAGGCCCGGCCCGTCATCCTCCACTGTGATGACCAGCTCCTGGGGACTATCGCTCACGGTGACCAACACTTCACTGGCCGCCCATTTGCAGGCGTTCTCCATGAGGTTTCCGGCCATCTCCTCGAAATCCTGCTGCTCGCCCCGGAACGTCGCGCTCGGCGCGCCCGCAATCGTCACCTCGATCCCACGCGCATCAAACAGACGGTTGAGCATCCGCGCGAGCCCGTCCAGCACAGGGCGCACATCGGTCCGCGCGCCAATCGCCTCGGCCCGCGCCGCCATGCGCGCGCGTTTCAGATAATGCTCCACATTGACCTGCATGGCCGCTGCCTGCCGGCGCACGACATCATCGAGCTGCGACCCACCCTTGGCCTCATTGTGCAGCACCGCCAGCGGCGTCTTCAGCGCATGGGCAAGGTTGCCCACATGCATCCGCGCCCGCTCCACCACTTCGCGGTTATGCTCGATCAACTTATTCAGCTCTTCCGTCAGCGGACGAACCTCGGCGGGGTAGTCCCCCGCAAGCTTCAGCGTCTCGCCCCCGCGCACCTTGGCAACATCAGCCTCCAGCTTTCGCAGCGGGTTCAGCGAATAGCGCACCGCAATGATCATCGCCGCAAACACGCCACCAAACAGCGCGATCATCGTCCCCAGCAACATGTTGCGAAAGCCCGTGGCCGCTTCATCGTTGGGCGTGCGGTCCGCAGCGGCCACAAGCAAGAGCGGCGTTTCCCGGTTCTCGACGATGATCGCCATCGCCGCCACGCGCGTAACCTGATCCACCGGGCCCGGATAGTTTGCATACTGCGCAACTCCAGGCAGAGCCACCGCGCGCTGGATCAGCTCCGGCGCCACCGGCACGGCCTCATCCCACAGGCTGCGCGAGCGGAAATCCCCGGCAATCTCCATCTCCGGCGTCAGGCCGACCACGGCCCAGTAATGCCCGGAATACTGCGTCTGGAAACGCGCATCATTGGAGAAGAAATTACGATTGGTATCCGTCACCCGCCCGTCGGCCAGGAAGGCATCCTCCCGCGTCAGCTCCCGCGAAAGCGTCACCAGCGTCTGGCTGAGGTCTTCCTCGATCAGTGACAGGGTCTGCGCCCGGTAAAGCGCCGAGAGCGCCAGCGCGCCCCCGATCAGCACCACAACCCCCCAGATCGCGGCCGCAATCATGACGCGCCGGGCCAGCGAGACACTGGACCAGCGGTCAATCAGGCTGCGTTTGGGCAGGCTGCGTTTGGGGTGTGTGGCCTCGCTCATGGAGGAGGTCTAGCCGCGTTCGGCGTCAGCCTGCAACGCGCGCTTCGTCCTCTGGCACAATCAGGCGATAGCCGAGGCCCCGTTCGGTCAGGATACGGTCCTGACCAATCTTGCGGCGCAGGCGCCCGATGAACACCTCGATCGTGTTGGAATCGCGGTCGAAATCCTGATCATAGATATGCTCGACCAGCTCGGTCCGCGGCACCACCCGGCCCTGATGATGCATCAGATAGGACAGCACGCGGTATTCATGCGCCGTCAGCTTGATCGGCTCGCCATTCACCGTCGCGCGGGCCGCGCGGGTATCCACCATCAGCTTGCCGCACTCGATGGTCGCCGCCGAATGCCCCGCCGCCCGGCGCAGCAGCGCGCGCAGGCGTGCCAACAGCTCCTCGGTGATGAACGGCTTGGTGAGGTAATCATCGGCCCCGGCATCAAAGCCAGACACCTTCTCGCTCCACTGATCGCGCGCGGTGAGGATCAGCACCGGGAAGGTCTTGCCCTCCTTGCGCCAGCTTTTCAGCACGCTCACCCCGTCGATCTTGGGCAGGCCAAGGTCGAGCACCACCGCGTCATAAGGCTCGGTCTCGCCCAGAAACTGGCCGTCCTCGCCATCGGCGGCAAGGTCTACGGCGTAGCCCGATTGGGAGAGCACATCGGCCAGCTGCCGGCGGAGGTCTGCATCATCTTCAACAACCAGGATACGCATGGGTATTCTCCAACAAGTCCTTCAAACGTCTCAGCCGCCGCGCCGGTTGATCACCGAGCCGCTCTGCGCGTCCACGGTGAATTTCGCTTTGCGGCCGTCTTCCGTCATCCAGTCGATCTCATAGAATGTAGATCCGTCATCGCGGGAATAAAGCTCCGCGCCGAGCTGATAGCCGCCATATTCGCGCTTCAGCTGCTGGAACACCCGGCTCAGCGGAACAGTCTTCCCCTCGCGCACAGCTTCCCGCGCCTGACCGGGCGAGTACTGGTTCGCCCAAGGATTGCCGCCCTGCTGCGCAAGCGCGATGGGGGCAGTGGTCAGGGCCGTCAAGGCGAGGAGAACCAGAATGCGTTTCATGTGGCTCCGTATGCGGGCCAAGCTCTGAACGCGAAGTGAATGCCCCGTTAGGTGTTTCACCGGTTTCCCCGAATGCCTTGCCTCCTGTAGCAGACAAAGGGCATCTGGCGCTCGCTGCGCCGCAAAAGTCGCTGTCATGATATTGGCCCCCTGAAGCCACGAACATGTAAGCACTCGCGCAGCCCTGAGTCGAGCGCGCCTCAGCGCCCCTCCGCCCAGCGCTTCAGCCCCTCGTCCTTCGGGTCCGCCAACACGATCTCCAGCCGTACATAAAGATCCCCCGGCGGCGCCGTCTGCACGCCCTTGCCCTTGAGGCGCAGTTGCGCGCCCGTATTCGAGCCCGGCGGCACCTTCAGCGACACCGTGCCCGAAGGCGTCTTCACATCCACATTGCCGCCCAGAACCGCTTTTTTGAGGTCAATCGGCACGCTCATGCGAAGGTTCTTGTCCTCCCGCGTCCAAACCGGGCTTTCGGCCACTTCCACTTCCAGCAGCGCGTCGCCCGGCGGGCCTTCGGTCGGCGAGGGCTGCCCCTGGCTTTTCAGGCGCAGCACCTGCCCGCTGGTGATGCCGGCCGGAATATTGACGTCCAGCGCGCTGCCATCGGCCATCGTCATCCGCCGCCGCGCGCCGGTGACGGCATCCTCAAAGCTGATCTCCACCCGGTAGCGCACATCGCGCCCTTTCATGGGGCCGGGATTGCGCCGCCGCCCGCCGCCGAACATGCCCGAGAGGATGTCCTCGAATGGATCGCCCTGCGCCGCCCCGCCGCCCCGCGTATCCCACCGGTAGCCCTCACCCGGGCCGCCTCCGCCGCCCGGAAACCCGCGCGGATTGCCATCCCCGTCAATCTCGCCCCGGTCAAACTTCGCCCGTTTCTCCGCGTCGCCGATGATCTCGAACGCCGCCGAGACCCGTTTGAACTCGTCGGATTTCTTCTCGTCATTGGGGTGCAGGTCAGGGTGCAGCGCCTTGGCTTTGGCGCGGTAGGCTTTCTTGATGTCCGCCTCACTGGCCGTGCGGGGCACGCCGAGGACGGTATAGGGGTCGAGCGCCAAGCTGGGGCTCCTTCCGGGATCGCCGAGAACTGTTGGCTTTACAGGTAAGGCGAACCGGCCGGGATTGAAAGCCATTCCCCGATGCGTCCGTCTGTCCCGATCTCGGCAATGCGCAAGGCAAGGGCGCCCGCCGGCCACGCTGCCTCCGAGAGCGCCGTTACCACGCGCCCGCCAAACCCCGCCCCGAAATCGGCCTCCACGGCATAGCTCACCGCGCGGGCAGGATCAGGCAGATCCCACTGATCGGGCACGTCCGCCCCTCGCCGCGCCCAGCGCACGCCCCCGTCCGGCGCCGCCAGCCTCACCGGCCGCCAGCCCAGCCCCGCCCGGTCCCCGAACACCGCCTCGCTCGCCTCACCAATCCCCGCCGCCCGCCACAGCAGCGCCAGCCCGGTCTCCAGCCCCGAAACCCGCGCTCGCACCACCGCGCCGTCCAGCAGCACCAGCCGCGCTCCGGCCTCCGCCGCCCCGCTCGGCCGACCGCCCTGCCCCCGCAGCAGCCCCGAAAGCCGCCACCGCTCAGCCCCCACCAGCTCCGCCTCCCGAAACTGCACCAGTTCCCACCCCGCCGCCGTCTCCAGCAGCGCCGCATTGCCCCCCGCCAGCACCGCCGCCGCGCTCGCCGAGGCAAACTCACCGCCCGGCGCCTCCACCTCAATCGCGTTCGCCCGGTCCCAGCGCCCCACCGGCCCGGCCCCTACTGCCATCACCAGCCGCCCGATCACCGCCGGCCGCGTCAGCCGCGCCCGCTCGCTGAGGCCATCCGCCGCCGGCCCCGCCAGCACCGCCACCTCCCCCGGCCACTGGCTCGCATACGCCGCCACCAGCGGCCCCGTCCCGGCCTCCCCCGGCAGCGCAGGCGCGTCGATCACCACCAGATCCATCCCGGCAAACACCGGTGCTGGCAGAGGCGCAGGCACGCGCCCGC
>JBKBIZ010000350.1:0-527 GCA_046293975.1 Hyphomonas sp.
GCGAGGACAATCATCCGCCCGGAACCCTCAGCCACGGCACGGTCGGCGCCTGTGTGCTGGACAGCCAGGGCCGTCTCGCCGCCGCCACCTCGACCGCCGGGGTCTTCGGCAAGATGCCAGGCCGCGTCGGCGACACCCCCATCCCCGCCGCCGGAACCTGGGCCGACGCCCGCGCCGCCGCCTCCTGCACCGGCCAGGGCGAATATTTCATCCGCGTCGCGGCCGCCGCCCAGGTCGCCTGGCGCGTCGCCGCCGGACAGACCCTGGCCGCCGCCACCCAGGCTGTCATCGACGAGATCGGTGTGATGGGCGGCGACGGCGGAATGATCGCCCTGGACGCCGCCGGCAACATCGCCTGCCCCTTCAACAGCCAGGGCATGAAGCGCGCCTGGCTGACGCCGGACGGCGAGATCGGCGTCGAAGTGTTTCGGGCGCTGAAGATTACAGCTCTGTAAGGTGCACGGCGGGCAATCATTGGTAGGGTCGCCCGGCCCGGCTTTCCGGGTCTGGGAGAGCCGCATGAAAAT
>JBKBIZ010000351.1:0-527 GCA_046293975.1 Hyphomonas sp.
CGGCGGAGCCGCTCGGATGAGGGGGCTGTGTCGGCGGGCTGACCGTCGGACGATGAGCCTGAGGCGGGAAGCCCCCTCATCCGGCCCTTCGGGCCACCTTCTCCCCCGAGGGGATAAGGAAGCGCTTGGTCGACGGGCTGCATCCGCGCCCGCTGCATCATCTCGGCGGTGAACAGGGCGCCGTCGAGCTCGACGATCTGGCCGTCCAGCTCCTGGGCGGCGCGGCGGGTGCCGCCGTAGAGGGCGCGCAAGGCCTCGACGAAGCCGGCGGACAGATGGTCGGCGTTATCGGCCGTGCTGGCGTGGGTCAGGGCGCAGGAAGGCTCGTCGCGCAGGGCGATCAGGGCGCCCAGCTCCCCGCCGCTCAGGCTGGAGGTCACGTCGCGCCCATTGACGCTGACGCCCGACAGGGTGGCCGGATAGACGGAATCGGCCGTGACCGCGCCCGAGGCGGTGAAGGTCAGGGTGCTGACGGTCGAGCCGACCAGCATCTGGCCGCCGGCGTAGATGTTCAGCCGACCGGACGT
>JBKBIZ010000352.1:0-527 GCA_046293975.1 Hyphomonas sp.
CCGTTTGCCTGAGCGTTTCCGGGGCGGTTGCGCCTTCGGCGTCGAGGCCTGTTTCCAGACTCCGAACTCTCCCGCGAGAGCATCCGACCTAAGCCACCGACTCCCGCTCCAAGTCAAGCGTCGTCGGCCTTTGCAGGCGGTGTGGCGGCGTCATTATCAGCGTTGGCCTCGCCGGTTGACGCGTCGCCCTTGCCCTTACGCCGTAGGCCCGCCAAGAACGGTGCGACGCTTCCCGCCGCTTCGGACAGACCGCATGACCGCCGACCGCACCCGCCTCGACGCCCATATCGCCGCTTTGGACGCGCCCGAGGGTCTGAAGACGGTCCTGACCGTCGTCGCCGCCACCTGTGCGGACATCAGCAAGGTCGTCGCCGGCGGCGCCCTGGCCGGCGCCCTGGGCGCCTCGGGCCAGATCAATGTCCAGGACGAGGAGCAGAAGAAGCTCGACGTCATGACCAATGACATGCTGACCGACGCACTGCTGGCTTGCCCCGCCGTCGCCGGCGTCGCCTCGGAGGAAATGGACG
>JBKBIZ010000353.1:0-527 GCA_046293975.1 Hyphomonas sp.
AAGCCGCGGCGCACCAGGCCGGCGCGGATCGCCGCCTGAACCTCCCGATCATGGGCCGCCGCGCCGGACAGGCGACGCACCCAGCTCCTCAGCGGGATGAAATCCGTGGCGGTGTCGCGAACCATGTCGAGCGCGGCGTTGGCGGCCTGGTCGCCCGTGCCGGTCGCCGGCGACGGCTGATCGACATCGGGGCCGAGGGCCTCGTCCAAGGCGTCGATCTGGGCGATGACGGCCGAGCAACGCTGCAGACCCGCCGTCGCATAGGGGGCGCGGCGCGCCGTGATCAGGATCTCGGGCACCTCCTGTCGCCGCAGGTTGAGATCGTCCAGTGGAGCCGTCGCCGCCTGGCCCACGCCATCGCCGAAAGTCTTTCCGCCCTGGGACGCTTGATCCCGGTTCAGCTGTACGCCCGATAGGCCAGGCATGGAGGCGCAGGCCCCGAGGCCGGATAGACCCAACGCCAGGATTGGCAGGACGACGAGACGACGGGCGAATTTCAAAGGACTATTCCAGGCGTGACGATAGCT
>JBKBIZ010000354.1:0-524 GCA_046293975.1 Hyphomonas sp.
ACGCCCACGCCCCGGTCCTGCCGCCCCCCTGAACCGTTTCAAGAGGGCTGCGTGACCCCCTCCGGACCCCTTCCGGACGCCGCGCCGCTGTTCCCGCTGTCGGCGGTGGCGCACCAGCCGGACCTGACGCTGGCGCTGAGCCTGCTGGCCGTGTCGCCCGCGCTGGGCGGCCTGCTGATCCGGGGCGACC
Source organism: Hyphomonas sp. (assembly GCA_046293975.1). GTDB lineage: Bacteria > Pseudomonadota > Alphaproteobacteria > Caulobacterales > Hyphomonadaceae > Hyphomonas. The sequence continues at coordinate 191 of JBKBIZ010000354.1, forward strand.
GGGGCGCGGCGAAAAGCACGTCCGCGCGGGCGCTGGCGGCCCTGCTTCCAGCGCACGCGGAGGGGCTTCCAGCACACGCGGACGGTGCGGCCCCGTTCGTGAACCTGCCGCTCGGGGCGGGCGAGGAGCGCGTGGTGGGCACGCTGGACCTCGACGCGGCCCTGCGGGGCGAGGCGCGCCTGAAACCGGGCCTGATCGCGCAGGCGCACGGGGGCGTGCTGTACATCGACGAGGTGAACCTGCTGCCGGATCATCTGGTGGACGTGCTGCTGGACGCCGCCGCGATGGGCGTTCACCGCGTGGAACGCGACGGCCTGAGCGTGACTGCGCCCGC
>JBKBIZ010000355.1:0-524 GCA_046293975.1 Hyphomonas sp.
CGGCGCCCGTGCCCAACACGATGCGCCCGTTGTAGTCGCGGTTGTCGTCGGTGTAGCGCACGCCCGCCGTCACCTTCAGAGCGTCGGTCAGCTTGTAGCTGCCCTGACCGAACACCGACCACGAGTCCGACTTCTGCACGATGTCGGTCACCCGCGTCGGCTGAAGGCCGCCGATGCCGTTGAACGTGCCCGAAACCAGATTGATCCGCTCATCCCAGTAGAAGGCGCCGACTTGCCAGCCGATGCGTCCGTCGCCGTTCGAGGCCAGACGCAGCTCATAGGTGTTCTGCAGCAGGTCGCTGGAGAGGGTGCCGGTCTCGGAGTTGAACGGCGTCTTGTAAGAGGCCGTCGCCGGGGCCGAAGCCACGCCGCCGTCGATGTCGCCGTCACCCTGAGACCAGCCCTGGTACGAGCCGACGATGCCGGTCAGGGTGGCGGGGCCGAAGTCATAGGCGACCTGCAGCGACTGCGAGGTCGTCTTCTGCTTCTGGAAGTTGTTGCGGCCGCCGTCGTAATAGACGGTG
>JBKBIZ010000356.1:0-523 GCA_046293975.1 Hyphomonas sp.
CGGGGGGTCACGTTCCGCTATGGGGTGGAAATCACGCGGCTGACGGCCTCCGGGGGCCGGATCGTCTCAGTCGAGACCAGCGCCGGGCCGGTGACGGCGGATGCCTTCGTGGTGGCGCTCGGCCCCCATGCGCCGAAGCTGCTGGCGCCGCTTGGGATCAGGCTGCCGGTCTATCCGGTGAAGGGCTATTCGATCACGGCGCGAATTCTGGATGCCGACCGAGCGCCGGTCTCCACCGTCATGGACGAAAGCTACAAGGTGGCGATCACCCGCCTGGGCGACCGCATCCGGGTGGGCGGCATGGCGGAACTGTCGGGCTACAACAACACCCTGCCCGCCCTGCGCCGCGAGACCCTGGCCCATTCGGTCGGCAGCCTGTTCCCCGGCGGCGGCGATCTGGCGGGCGCCAGCTACTGGTCCGGCCTGCGTCCGATGACGCCGGACGGCACGCCCGTCATCGGCGCGACGAAGATTCCAGGCCTCTATCTGAACACCGGGCACGGCACCCTCGGCTGGACCATGT
>JBKBIZ010000357.1:0-521 GCA_046293975.1 Hyphomonas sp.
CCGCTCCAGAAGCTCCGCCGTTCGCGCCCTGATCTCGGCCTCGGGCCGGCCTTCCAGACGCAGCGGGAAGGCGACGTTCTCGGCGATAGTCTTGGCGTTCAGCAGGTTGAAATGCTGGAAGATCATGCCGATCCGGCGGCGCGCGCCGCGCAGGGCGGCCGGGTTCAGGGCGGTGATCTCCTGCCCGTCCACGAACACCTTGCCCGCGTCCGGCGTCTCCAGCCGGTTGATGGTGCGGATCAGGGTCGACTTGCCGGCGCCGGAACGCCCGACCACGCCGAAGATTTCGCCCTTCGCAATCTCAAGGTCCGCACTGTCCAGCGCCACGCGCTCTCCCGCCGCGCTGCGATAGCGACGGGTCACCCCTTCAAGGCGGATCATGTCAGTCGGCCTTTACCGGGGTGATGGTGACGCTCTCGCCGCAGCCGCAGGCATCGGTCTGGTTCGGGTTCCGGAACACGAATTTCGACGCCAGCTTGGTCGTCTCGAAATCAATCTCCGATCCGATCAGATACAGCACG
>JBKBIZ010000358.1:0-521 GCA_046293975.1 Hyphomonas sp.
ATCCGCACAGGGGGTTCGAGACCGTCACCTTCATCCTCGACGGCGAACTGGCCCACAACGATTCCGGCGGCGGCGAGAGCATCATCAAGGCGGGCGGCATCCAGTGGATGACCGCCGGCTCGGGCCTGATCCACGCCGAACTGTCGCCCGCCGCCTTCAAGCGCGACGGCGGGCCGATGGAGATCCTGCAGCTGTGGGTGAACCTGCCGTCGCGGCTGAAGATGACCAAGCCGGACTATGTGGGGCTTCAGAAGTCCGACATCCCGACCTTCACCACCGAGGGCGGCGTGACGGTCGAGCCGGTCTCCGGCGAATGGCTGGGGGTCACGGCGCCGATCCAGTCCCTGATCGACATTCACCTGGCCGTCGTCCGCCTGCCCGCCGGCGCCCGGTTCGAGGCCCCGGTCGCCCCGGGCCGCAATGTCTTCTTCTATGCGATCAAGGGCCAGGTCTCCGTCGCCGGAACCCCCGTGCCCGAATGGAACCTCGCCGCCCTGGGCGACGGCGACATGGTCGAGATC
>JBKBIZ010000359.1:0-521 GCA_046293975.1 Hyphomonas sp.
AAACGCCAGCAGGGTCGAACCGCGGGCCATTTGTGCCTTGGCCAGGTCATATTGCGGATGGCTCGGGTGATGCGGATAGATCACCTTCTCCACCTTGGGATGACCGGCCAGGGCGTCGGCCACCTTCGCGGCGCTGTCCGTCATCTGGCGTACGCGCAGCGGCAGCGTTTCGAGCCCCTTGACCATCACCCAGGCGTTGAAAGCGCTGAGCGTTGCGCCGGTCTGGCGCAGGAAGGTGTGGACGTCGCCCTCGATCAGGGCCTTGCTGCCCAGGACGATGCCGCCCAGCACCCTGCCCTGCCCGTCGATATGCTTGGTGGCCGAATAGGTGACGAGGTCGGCGCCCAGCAGCAGCGGCTTCTGCCAGAGTGCGGTCGCGAAGACGTTGTCGACGATCAGCACGGCGCCATGGGCATGGGCGATATCAGCCACGGCCTTGATATCGACCAGCTCCAAGGTTGGATTGGTCGGCGTCTCGATGAAGACAACCTTGGTATTGGGCTGCATGGCCCGGGCGAAGT
>JBKBIZ010000035.1:0-28470 GCA_046293975.1 Hyphomonas sp.
CAAAAGGCGCGCCTTTTCGCCTGAAAGGTGAGAATCGGTGAGAATATGGCCAATTTATAGGAGGACGAGGCTCGCAAGGCCCAGGAAGCTGAAGAAAGCCATCACATCGGTCAGCGTCAGCACGAAGACAGACGAGGCCACCGCCGGGTCTGCGCCCAGGCGTTTCAGCGTCAGCGGCACGAGAATGCCTGACATCCCCGCCCAGATGAATGTGCCCAGCATCGCAATGGCAATCACCACCGACAGCTTGATATCCTGGAACCAGATCAGCGCCGCAATCCCCACGCCCACGCCGATAATCAGCCCGTTGATGAGCCCCGCCAGCGTTTCACGCAGAACCGCCCGCCGCGCGGCGTCCCCGTCAAGCTCGCGCGTCGCAATCGCGCGCACGGCCACGGCCAGGCCCTGGCTGCCGGCATTCCCGCCGAGCGCCGCCACAACCGGCATCAGGATCGCCAGCGCCACGATCTGCTCGATGGCGCCCTCGAACACCGCAATAATCCCCGAAGCGATGAACGCTGTTACCAGGTTCACCCCCAGCCACGGCACCCGCGCCTTCACCGTCTCGAATACCGTGTCAGAGGCGTCCGCCGACGACACGTTGGAGAGCGCGAGCAGGTCTTCTGAATGCTCTTCCTGGATAACATCGACCATATCGTCGACCGTAATCATCCCCACCAGCCGCCCGGCCGTGTCGGTCACCGGCGCAGAGGCGAGGGAGTATTTCTGGAACCGGAACGCTACCTCTTCCTGGTCAAGATCGGGCGTCAGGGTCGTCATGGCGTCTTCCATGATGTCTTCCATCGGCGTCTCGCGCGGCTCGCGCAGCAGCGCCGAGAGCTGGACAATGCCGAGCAGCCTGTGCGCCGGGTCCACCACATAGATCTCGTAAAAGGTCTCGGGCAGCTCCTCTCCCCGCCCGCGCGCATGGTCGATGGTCTCGCCGACATTCCAGAATTCGGGCACAGCCACGAATTCCGTCTGCATCAGACGGCCGGCCGAATCCTCTTCATAGGCAAGGCTGCGTTCCAGCTCCGCCCGGTCCACCGGGGCGAGATCCTCAAGGATACGCTCGCGGCGGTCGTCCTCAAGGTCTTCCAGAATGGTCGTCGCGTCATCCGAATCCAGCTCGTCGAGCGCCTGCGCCACCGCCTCATCGGTCAGCATTTCCACCGCGCCTTCGCGGTAAGCGTCGCGCAGTTCGATCAGGATTTCGGACGGGAGATCCTCGCCCAGCAGCTCCACGGCATCTTCGAAAATGTCATAGGGCAGCGTCTCTAGCGCATCGGCCGCATCCGCCGGATGCATCCGCTTGAGCGTGCGCGACAGCCAGCGCGTATCGCGCTCATCGACAGCGTCGAGGAGATCCTTGAGCAGAACGGGGTCGAGGCCGTCCATCTCGTTCTGGGAAGGGGCGCTTGTATCGGTCATTAGCGCCACTCATGCCGGGGTTGTCGTTCCCCGGCAAGAGCAGGCGCTGTGGCCACCTTAACTGTAGCGGAATTCTTCCCCATCGAGGTCGATCTTGGGGAACTCGTCCTTCTCGCGCCAATAGTCCTGCGTGTGCTGCCAGTCGCGCGCCGTGCCGCGCTTGGGCATCAGGTGCATCGAGCGGGCAAGGTATCCGGGATTGAAATTATCCTCATCAATCCAGGGCAGGATTTCCATATTATGGTCCTGCGCTCGCAGGGCCACCTCCACCTGCTTCACCTTCTTTTCGTCCATATGCTTCAGGAGGCGGCAGATGAGATCGCCCATCATATCCACCCGCAGCGTCCAGCTCGCGCGGAAATACCCGAACACCCAGGCAAGGTTTGGCACGCCGGTAAACATCATCCCGCGATAGGTCACCGTATCAGACCAGTTGACTGGCTTGCCGTCCACCTCGAACGGGATGTCGCCCAGAACGGAAAGATTGAACCCCGTCGCGGTGACGATCACATCGGCTTCCAGCTCCTTGCCGGATTTCAGCAGGATACCCTTCTCGGTGAACCGGTCGATATGATCGGTCACGACGCTCGCCTTGCCCGCCTTGATTCCTTCAAACAGGTCCGCCTCCGGAACAAAGGCAATCCGCTGGCGCCAGGGGCGATAGCTCGGCGTAAAATGGCTCATGTCGAAATCTTCCGGCAGACACGCCTTCACCCCGTCCAGAAGCTCCTGACGCACAGCGTCGGACTCCTCAAAGGAGCGCCGGGTAAACTCGGCCTGCTCGTGATTATACTTACGCCGCACGATTTCGTGAATCCACGCCTCGTCCACCTCCAGGGCGCGCAGCTCATCGGCTAGCACGTTTTCATTCCGTGCCGGGATGAAATAGGTCGGTGAGCGCTGTAGCAGCGTCACATGCTCACATTGTCCTGCAATCGCCGGCACCACCGTCGCCGCCGTCGCGCCCGAGCCGATACAGATCACCTTCTTGCCCGACAGGTCGAGATCTTCCGGCCAGGTCTGCGGGTGAACGATCTGGCCTTTATAGCCTGCCATCCCCTCCCATTCCGGCGTGTAGCCCTGCGCATGGTTGTAATAGCCCTGACACATCCATAGGAAGTTCGCCGTGAAGGTCAGAACATCCCCTGTCTCAAGGTTCTCTGCCTTTACCGTCCACTTCTTCTTCGCGGTCGACCAGCTCGCCGAGCGGATCTTGTGGCGATAGCGAATATGCCGGGCGAGATCGTTCTCCTCGATCACTTCGGCCATGTATTTCAGGATCTCTTCCCGGCTCGCAATCGGCGGGCCGACCCAGGGTTTGAACCGGTAGCCGAACGTATAAAGATCAGAATCCGACCGCACGCCCGGATAGCGGTGCATATGCCAAGTGCCGCCGAACGTCTCATAGGCTTCCAGCACCGCGAATTTCTTCTTCGGCGTCTGCGTCTTCAGATGATAGGCCGCCCCGACCCCGGAAATCCCCGCGCCGACAATCAGCACATCGAAATGTTCCGTCTTCGCCTTGGGTTTGCGCTCTTTGACCGCTGCGGTATCCGCCATAAATTCCTCCCTGGGCCCCGTCCGCTTGTCGCGGGGCCATCAAACTTGCTTGCAAATTTTGCCCTGGGAGGAAGGCGCGTGAATACGTAAACGGCCCTAGATGCCGCAAAGGCAAGCAAGCGAAATCAGCCGCCCGGCTGCTTCGCACGCCGCCGCCTGAGCTGGATGGCCAATGCCCACGCCCGGCCACAGGAAAAATCTGCGGAACTGAAGGTCCAGGGGGTACCATCAGTTCCGCAGAATGAGTGTCATCAGAGATTAGAGTAAAAGCAGGCCACGTGCGTCCCCCCAGGGTCGTTGGGCCGTCTATATCCTTAGGGAGCGCCATCGGCGCCGTCCTCCCCCTGTTCCGGTGGGTCGGCAACCCTGCACTTACCGTTTATGGTAGCTGTATCTCCAAAGCACTTCACGGTTGCAGACACACAACGTGCTGGAAGAGGGAAAGGACGAACCTCGTGAAAAGCCTCCTGATCCTGGAAGACATTGCCGAAACCCGCGCATGGCTTTGCGAGATCGCACGCGAAGCCTTTCCCGGCTGCTCGATTCATGAAGAAGGCAGCGTGCGCGGCGGCATCACAGCGGCAACCAGCGCAAGGTTCGATCTGGCAATGCTCGACCTTGGCCTGCCCGATGGCTCAGGTCTTGATGTGTTGCGCAAGGTGAAACAGGAAAACCCGGACACGATCTGCGTCATCACCACCGTGATGGGCGACGATGCCTGGATCGTCGGCGCGCTCTCGGCCGGCGCCAATGGATACCTCCTGAAGGACCAGCCCCAGGACACTCTCGCCCGCCAGCTCCGTCAGATTGCGGACGGTGTGCCCGCCCTTTCGCCTTCCATCGCGCGGCGCATCATGGACCATTTCCGCCTCACCGGCCCCGTCGCCCCGGACGAGGATCTCACCGCCCGCGAGCGCGACGTACTCGCCCTCATCGGCCGGGGCATGCGCAATGGCGAAGTCGCCCGCGCGCTGGACCTCAGCGAAAACACCGTCGCCAGCTACATCAAAGGCATCTACCGCAAGCTCGGCATTTCCTCCCGCGCCGAAGCCTCCTGGCATGCCACCCGCATGGGCCTGACGACCGACCGGACCTGACCCGTCTTATTCCGCCGCAATCTCGAACACGGGGATACGCGCAGCAAGGCAGGTGCCATTCCCGCCCTCAAGGGAAATATCACCCCCGAAACTTTCTACGCGCAGCTTCATGTTTCCGAGCCCGTTGCCCAGCGAGGCCATCTGCGCCGGCATGCCCTTCCCGTCATCGGTCACCTTAAGCGACAACCAGTCTGCATCCAGACGGATCGTCACATCCACGGCCTTTGCCTCCGCATGCTTGATCGTATTGCTCACCGCCTCACGGATCAGCGCGCGCAGGGCATGCACCTTCTGCCGCGAGAGCAGCGCGCCCGGCGCCGCAGAGAGGTTCCAGCTTAGCATGATGCCATGCGGCTCCAGCCGGTCTGCCGTCTCTGCCCGCAGGTCTGCCAGCACGTCTTCCATCGGCGCCTCAGCGCCCTGTGCATTGTTGATCACGTCGCGAATGTCGGTCAGCGTCTCACGGATCATCGCGTCTTTCCGGCCGGTCTCGCGCGAGTGCAGCGCGCGCAGCAGCTGCGCACCGATATTGTCGTGAATGTCCCGCGCAATCCGCGCGCGTTCCTCTGAAACGCCCCGGTCATAGGCGCTCCGGTTTTCCTCCGCATACCGCATCAGTTTCACGATCTGCGTGGCCAGCGCCACATCCTTGGGCGAATAAAGCCCCCGCCCGCCATTGCGATAGCGCAGGCTGAGCGGCGGCGAGTCTGCCACGCCCGGCAGCAGCATCAGCGTGCCCTCGTCCTCCACGCGCACGCGCGCCTCATCCGTCTCCACCGCCCTGATCTCCAGTGGCCCGAACACGTCTCGCATCAGCTTGCACCAGCGCTCGGCCCGCTCGCCCCCGCTGGGCCGCAATGCAATATCGATCACCGCGCGGAATAGCTCGGCTTCATCTGGCCGCGCCTGTCCTGAAAGCTTCCGCCAGGCAAGGCTGCGCAGCGGCAGATACACCGCCGCCGCCAGCACAAGCGCTACCGAAAACGCCGCCCCCGGCTCAAATGAGAGCAGCCCGATCAGCGCCAGATCCAGCGCCAGCACGCCCAGCGCCGCCAGAACGTGGAACATCAGCTGGAATGCCCAGCCGCCCAGCCCGAACACCCGGAAACGCATCAGGCCCACCGTCAGCGCCGCATAGATCAGCAGGAAAAACCCGAAGGCTATGTTCTCGTTGAGCAGCGGCTCAAACCCGAACGTATGGGGAAACGCCACCGTCGAGATAAACCCGCCCGCCCCCAGCACCACCGCCGCGCCCAGCCATAAGGCAATCGAGCGTTGCGCCGGATCGTCCCGCGTCGCAAATATCTGCCATGCCACCAGCGCGAAGATGCCCACCATCTCCCAGAAGGTAATCGGATGCACCAGCATGAAATCCGGCGACGGACCAAACATCACCCACAGCGTCACGCTGCCAAAACCCAGCACCGTCGCCGCCATCAGCCAGCGCCAATAGGGCAGCCTCACCGGATAGATCAGGAACAGGCACATCATCACGATGCCAAAGCCCGATGCCCCGACGCAGTTGATGATCGCCGCCGTCAGATACGCCCCGTCCGGCAGCACCATCGCAAACAGCCACACGGTCGAAGAGGCTGAAAACATCAGCGTCGTCAGCCCGCTCACCGCAAAGAGGATCGCCGCCGGGTCAGCTGGCTTCAGCGCCCACACCCAGGCCGAAACCAGGCATGCCCCAAACCCCACCAGCAGCGACACCCACACCCCCGGATGCACCGCAAAGGGCGCGCGCCATGCGCTCACCTCCCCGGCCCACCCTGTGGCCGGCTGCAACGCCCAGACCGCCATCCCCGCCGTCACGGCCAGCACCAGCAAAGCCGGCACGGCAAAACGCACCAGCGGCGTATTGATATCCTGCCCCCTCATGCCCGAACGCATCCCCATTCCACGCCTGCCCATCTGAAGCTGCCCCGCGCCGGAAGTAAACTGTAGTGCGATGTCAGCAGCCCATCCCCTCATCCCGGTCCATCCCCGAAACAGGGGGGCGCCCGCCTGAGGCGAGTGTGAGTTCCCAGCCACACTATCAGTTTCGATAGCTTGTGCGCCGCCCCCGCATGCTGACACCGTGACACTACTAAGTCTGCCGCCCTCCCAGAGCAGACGTTGAGGAGGAATCCATGAAACGTCAAAAAGCCTTTAGTCGTATTGTATTTTGCGGCGCTTCAGCGCTGGCTATCACCCTGGCCGCGCCCGCGCTCGCGCAGGAGTCGCCCGCCCCGGAAGCGGCCCCAGCCGCCACCCAGCCTGCTGAATCCGACCTGAAACTCGGCTCCATCACCGTCACCGCCACCCGCCGTGAAGAATCCGCCCAGGATGTTCCAATGGCAATCCAGGCCTTCGGTGAAGACACGCTCAATCAGCTCCAGATCAACTCGGTCGAAGACCTCAGCTCGGTCGTCCCCGGCTTTAACGTGTCCCAGTCCTATCAGGGCGTGCCCACCTACACGCTGCGCGGCATCGGCTTCAACACGATCAACCTTTCGGCCACCTCCACCGTCGGCACCTATGTCGACGAGGTCGCCTACCCCTATCCGTTCATGAATTCCGGCCCGGTCTTTGACGTTTCGCGCGTCGAAGTACTCAAAGGCCCGCAAGGCACCCTCTTCGGCCGCAACACCACCGCCGGCCTCATCAACGTCGTCACCAACAAGCCGGTCGACGAGTTCCAGGCCCGCGTGAAAGGCGAAGTCGGCAATTACGATACCTGGAACATCGAAGGCATGGTCAACCTGCCGATCTCCGAGACCGTGCAAGCCCGCTTTGCCATCCGCAGCGAGAACAGCGATGAAGGCTGGCAGCGCTCGATCAGCCGCCCGGACGAAGACCGCGGCACTGTCGAGAAACTCGGCTTCCGCGCCGCTCTGGCGCTTCAGCCTTCCGACAAGCTGGACGTGAACCTCAGCTATAATGGCTGGATCAATAAATCCGACACGATTGCCGGGCAGGGCATCGGCCTGACACCGGGCACCGACCCGACCTTTATCGTTCCGGGCACAAACGGTCCTGCCTCGGCCGCAGGCTTCCTCGCCCCGGGACTGTTCGACTATATCCAGAACAACAAGCCAACCAGTGCAGAGCAGGCAGACTGGGTTCCTTATTACGTCCGCTCCCAGACGATTGGCGGCGTCCCCGGCATGACGGACGACAATAAGGAAGACTCCAGCTTCCATGCGCTCCGTGCGGGCATCAATTATACATTCGACAATGATCTGACCCTTGTCTCCCTCACGGGCTATAACAAGCTTGAGCGCGAAGCCATTCTCGATTTCTCGGGCGCACCCTACCAGATCCTCAACCAGGATATTGACGGCGAGATCACGTCGTTCAGCCAGGAACTGCGTCTTGAAGGCGAAACCGGCCGGGCAAACTGGCTCGTCGGCGCCTATTACGGCAAGGACGAAACCACCGACACCAACCGCACGATGCTGCGGGACAATGCCAACTCCAACTTCATCTCAACGGCAGCATACCTGCTGACCGTAAACCCTGCCGCGCTCGGCCTGCCGCCGGCGGTTCTGCCGCTGGTTCCGCTGGTCAACATCGATCCGGAATCCGGGCAGCCCTATACGGCCGCAGAACTGCTCAACTCGTTCCAGACTTATCGCGACAGCGGAGAATTTGAAACAACCACCAAAAGCATCTTCGCCAATGTGGATTGGGAACTCAGCCCGGAATTCTCGCTGACCACCGGTATCCGCTACACCGAAGACGAGCAGAAATATGTCGGTTGCTCGGCAGACGTGAACGGCTCGATGCAGCCCAACGTCAACGTGTTCAACCGGATCTTCTTCATGGCGATCTACGGCCTTTCCGCGCCGCCGGCCGCCCTACAGGAAAACGGCTGCAACACCTACGACATCGCCTCCAACACCTTTGGTCCGGTCTCTTCCAATACCAAGGAAGATAATGTCAGCTGGCGGATCGCCGGCAACTGGACACCCACTGACAACATGCTCCTCTTTGCGTCGGTTACGCAGGGCTACAAGTCAGCTTCCACACCGGTGAATGCTGCCTCGAAGTCCGAGCAGAACGCCCCGGCAACGCAGGAAAGCCTGCTGGCTTACGAGGCCGGTATCAAGGCTCAACTGTTCAACCAGCGCCTCCAGACAAACGCCTCGGTCTTCTACTATGATTATGAAGACAAACAGGTCGCCTCCTTCTTCCCGGACCCGATCTATCGCGCCCTCTCGCGTCTTCAGAACGTGCCGAAATCGGAAGCGTATGGCTTTGAAACGGAAGTCACCTGGCTGATCAATGAGAACTTTACCGCGATGGGCGGCCTGACGCTGCTGAAAACGGAAATCAAGGAGTTCGATACCTCTGACAGTTTCGGCCTCCCGACCAGCCGCGCGGGTGACCCCTTCCTCTACAGCCCGGAAACGAGCGCGACCCTTGCCGTCCTCTACGACCGCCCGATGAACGAGACACTTGGCGTCCGCGGGTCTCTGAGTGGCCGCTGGCAGAGCGACTCAACGGCGGGCAATCCCGATGATCCGCTCTATGACATTGATGCCTATGGCACGCTCAACGGCTCCATCGGCCTCTATACGCTGAATGATACCTGGGAATTCTCGCTCTGGGGTCAGAACCTGACTGACGAATATTACATCACGCAGGTCACTACGAACGCAAACGTTGTCCTGCGCTATGCAGGCAAACCGCGCACCTACGGAGCTTCGCTCTCGTATCGCTTCTAGGCACGCGCTTCCTGGAATGGCCGCAACCCCACCCGGGTTGCGGCCTTTTTTTATCCGCTTACCAACAATTCCATTTCCGCTGCCCGCCCGGTCTCACTGCGCCGGGACTGCGCCGTCAGGAAAGTGCTCGCTTCAAACTCCTGCGTGAGGATCGTGCTCACACGCACATAGTCCGCCTGCGCCGTTTCCCGCGTCAGCGTCAGCAGCAGAAATCCTTTATCCTTCACATTGGCAAAGCGAACGCCCCTGTTCTTTTCCGGAATGGCCTTGGCGGCGATCTCGAAGATGCGCGGATCGCTGGTGAGGTTCTCATAACCGCCCGGCGAAGTGAGGCTGCCCGTGGCAAATTCAACGCCCGCAAACGCCCCGTCGCTGTCCCGGTAGAGATCGTTTGCCCAGAACATGTGGCTGTCGCCCGACAGCACAACGAGATTTGCTTCTGCCTCCAGCGCCGATGTCAGCAGCCGCTCCCGCGCCGCCGGATACCCGTCCCAGGAATCGAGGTTCACCGGCAGGCCCAGCTTTGAGCGCTCGATCCAGCGCGCCGAATACCCGCCCTTCGCTTCGATCGCCGCCATCATGTCCTCCGGCAAGATGGCCGTATAATCGGGCGTGCGCATCGGCGACATCACCGTCTGGTTCCCCAGCACCTGCCAGGCCGTCCCCGAAGCAGCCGACCGCTTCAGTTCCCCGGCCAGCCAGGCCTCCTGCGGCGCCCCCAGCATCGTGCGGGCGGGGTCGGCCAGTGGCCCGGCCTCGAACGCCTCAGGATCAGTCACCCCGCTGAGGCTCAGCGCCTCGCCCCGCCCCGTCAGCCGCGACTCGATCAGGATCAGCGAGGCGATCTCCCCAAACTCATATGTCCGCGTCAGCGTCTTGGCCGCTGCGCCCGGTCTGGGGTCGCGCATCGGCATCCACTCGAAATAGGCCTGCAACGCCGCGTCCCGCCGCGCTTCCCAGCTGCCTTGTATGTCTTCCTTGTGATTGGCCGCCCCGCCCATCCAGCTATTGTTGGCCGTCTCGTGATCGTCCCAGATCGTGATGAACGGCGCGGCGGCATGGGCGGCCTGAAGGTCGGCGTCGCGCCGGTAGCAGGCTAAGCGCGCGCGGTAGTCCGCCAGCGTCACCGTGTCATGGGCCGGCTCGGCGATCCGCCCGATCCGCTTGCCGGTCTCCCCATCATATCCATCGGGTCCATACTCATAGATGTAGTCGCCAAGATGGATCACCGCGTCGAGATCCGGGGTCTCGGCGATCACCCGGTAAGCGTTGTAGAAGCCCGAGCCAAAGTTGGCGCAGGAGGCGACCACAAGGCGCACTTTCTGTCCTGATTTGTCCTGAAGTGTCCTGGTTTGTCCGGCTGGTGACGTGGTTTGGCCCGCTTTGAACCGGTAATGGTAGCGCTTGCCGGGCTCCAGCGATTCGATATCGGCCTTCACCGTATAGTCCCGCGCCGCGCTCGCCAGCGCCGTTCCCCGTCGCACTATCCTCTGGAAAGAGGCGTCCTCGGCCACCTCGAACACGACAGGAACTGACGTATTTTCAGGGCTGTAAGCCCGGGTCCAAATCACCACGGATGTCTGCGTCGGGTCGCCGCTCGCCACCCCGGAGGTGAACGTCGCATCCACATCCGCAGGCCGGCCAGTCGACGTACACCCGCCCAGCAGCGTGAAGCCTCCGCCCCCCAGCCCCAGCAACGCTTCACGCCGGCTAATCCCTGTATCAAATAGGCTTTTTGGTTGTTCTCGCATCATACAGGCGCTCCGGCAGGTGACCATTTGCCCGGCAACCTGCAAGCTCCCCGATGCGGAGGCAACACTGATATGTTAGGTGATATGTTTGACTTCTGCTTCCTGTGCACCAAGTTGCCATCTTGTAACCCGTCTGCGCATCAGACGTGCATATGATACAGACTTGGCATGCCTCTAATTGATCCATTTGAGGATGGGCTTGCCACAACCAATACGATAACAGAGCCTGCAAACATAAAAAATGCACAGGTCCGAGGGAGAGAACAACATGGGCATACAAGGCAAGATCAAGCCCAGGGAAGACATGGTACCTTTTCACCAACAGGGATTCAGCGACGTCCGGCACACAGAAGACTGGGCGCCAGATCTCCAGAAATCGAAGGCCTATGAGCAGATCCTGCTCGATATCATCCTGGGAATTCTTCCGCCCAGCGCGCGGCTGGATGAGCTCGGCCTGGCCAAGCAGTACAATCTCGGCGTCGCCGGTGTCCGCGACGCGCTCGCCCGGCTCTCGCTGGAAGGCATGGTGCTGCGCCGCCCCCGGTCGGGCACGATCGTTGCGTCGATTGATGTGCAGGAAGTGCAGCAATCCTATGAGGTCCGCTGCCTGCTTGAGCCTCAGGCTGCCTTCCTTGCGGCGCAGCACGCCACCCGGACCGAGCTTGACGACATCCTGACCGCTTTCGACGGCGCCGAGGCGGCCGCCAAGCGCCGGGATTTCCGCGCCATCATCGCAATGGATCAGAAATTCCACCGCGCCGTCGCCATCGCCAGCCACAATCTCAGCCTCGCCCGCATCGTCATCAACCTCCACAACAAGGCGGCGCGGTACTGGTATTACTCCATGACGACACGGCCCGATGAAGACCGTCTGGAAGACATTTCCAACCATCGCATAGCCGCCAAGGCCATCGCCAAGGGTGACGGGCCTGCCGCGATGAAAGCGATGCTGGTGGTGATGGGCGACAAAAACCCGGACTGACTCCCTCCACAAAACAGGCGCCAGAATGCCTCAACCGCACAGGTTTGAGGCATTCTTCTATTTGACAGGCATCCAGCGAAATGAATTTCTTTCTGCCGTTTGCAGATCACCCTCCTTTCATACGCAGGTATCCGGGTAGACTTCCTGCGGCACATGTGAGCGCCGCAAACCCGTTGTCTTGCCCCGGATGGCCCGCCCAAAGAATGCTGCACCGCACGATTGATGGGCGAAGATATGCGAGACCTGCCGATTTTTTAAACATGTCACCTGAAATGTTAGTTCAAATATCTGAACATGCTGTTTTTCGGCTCCGCCCTCACTGAACTGGACCTACACGCAACACGCCGCAGCCTATGAGGGGTCCAAGACATGCGAGCACTGTACTATCTGACCAGCGTTCTGACCGCCATTGCTCTTGCCAACAGCGCATGGGCAGAAGATGGACCAACTCCGGCTACGGAGGAAGCTACAGATGAGACCGCCGTCCTGGACACCGTGGTCATCGTCAGCGACCGCATCGGCCTTCTGGAAAAGTCTTCCAGCGAAAGCGTCTTCGGAATGGGCAAATCCCTTCTGGAAACACCGCGCTCCGCGACCCTTGTCAGCGAATTGACGCTCGAACGTTATGGCATCGAGGAAGTTGACGATCTGATCGCCATTGCGCCGGGCACCTTCACCGGCAGCTATTACGGCGTCAAAGGCGCCGTTAACGCACGTGGCACGCTGGCCGAAAGCTACTTCAACGGCTTCAAGCGCGTCGAAAACCGGGGCACCTACCCGACACTTCTCGGCGCGGCTTCCCAGGTCGATATCGTCCGTGGTCCGCCAACACCGGCTTTTGGTCCCGGCAAAGTCGGCGGCCTTATTAACGTCATCCCGAAGACCGGCCGCGCAAATGGCAATGATGAAATCAGCGGGCAGGCCGAAGTCACCGTCGGCTCGTACGGAAAGTTCAACACCAGCGGCCAGGTAGGCGTGCCAATTGGCGACCGGGGCGGCGTCTATGGCTATGTCGAATATGAAGACTCCGACTCATTCTACAGAGGCGTCTCGCCCGAACACCTGATGATCCAGCTTTCGGGCGAATACGATGTCACCGATACGCTGACCATCACGATGAGTGGCCAGTATTTCGCCTCCGACGGCTATGTGCAGTCCCCCGGCTGGAACCGGGTTACCCAGGATCTTATCGACAACCAGAACTACATCACGGGCCGCAACACGGTTATCGTGGACACTGACGGCAACGGACGCATCACGCCCGACGAAGCCGGAGGCAGCTTTGTCGTTGGCTATTTCGGCTTCACCCCGTCCGTCGATCCGCGCTTCCAGCTCACAGAGGGCGTCGGTACGGCAAAAATCAGCCCACGCACGATCTTCATCTCTGATGCCGATTTCTCCGAGTCGACAACCAACACGCTCTATTTCAAGGCCGCTCAGGAAATTGGCGAGAGCAAGCTGAATGTCGAGCTGTTCTATGATGATATGGAAAACCAGCGCTTCGTCAGCTACGGTTTCCCTGCCGACTATGACTCATGGGCCGCCGAAGGGCGCGTCAGCTATGACTTCAAGGCAGGCACTGAGGACTCCTTCATCCGCTCGACCAACAAGGTCGGCGTCGGATACCGCCGCCAGGATGCGATCAAGAAGGAAACCTACAACTCCGGCTATATCTCGCTGGACCGGCGCGACATCATTTTTGGTGCCACACCGAACGACATCATAGATGATCCGTTCTCTGTAGAAACCGGAACCACCGGCATCGGCTGGGACATGACCGTCGACTCAAGCTGGACCAACAAGAGCATCTTCGGTCTCTCCGACATCAGCTTTGGCGAATATGTGAACCTGCTGGTGGGTGGCCGCTATGACTGGTACGATGTGAACACCATCGACACCGGCAGCCTCTGCTACTGCCCGGCCAATATCGAGTTCGATGCCGGTCAGGAAGAACTGAGCTACAGCGTCAGCCTCAGCCTCAACGCCCCGTTCGGCTTGTTCCCTTACATGACCTATGCCGAAACGGCGGCTCTCGAAATCGGCCAGGCTGGCGATATTTCGCCAGGTCTCGTGAGCAGCAATCAATGGATCTCAGACTCAGAGCTGAAAGAAGCTGGCCTGAAGTTTGAACTCCTGGGCGGCACGCTCGTCGGAAGCCTTTCGGGCTACCAACAGTCCCGCACGCGCCTCTCGATGTTCGACAACGTCGTCGCCACCGAAGCAAAAGGTGTCGAACTGGAAGCCCGCTGGCTCGTCACCGACAACCTCTCCTTCACCTTCGCCGGCAACACCCAGAAAACGACCATCAAGGGGCCGGATGCAAGCTTCGGCTATATCCCGGTATGGGCAACGGGCCTGAACCCCATCGATGGTTATGGCGCGGCCTATGCGGTCTATAACCTGGCAACCTCCCCTGTTGGCCAACCAGGCGATTATGAGTTCCGCCTTGTTCCACAAACCGTGGCCAGCCTCTTCGGCTCTTACGTGTCCGATCCATATGAGTGGGGCCAGTTCGGCGTGACGGCCGGCATCACCAGTGTCTCGGAAACAGCCGGCAAGCTCGCCAACCCGGTCGTCCTGCCAGCCTATGAGACGGTGAACATCTCAGCCTTCTACACCGTCAACGACTATGAGATCGCCTTCAACGTCGATAACCTTTTCGACAAGCTCTACTTCCAACCGGTGACAGACACATATTCTGACATGGCCGTTCTGCCGGGCCGTGGCACGGAATACCGCGTTACCTTCAAGAAGAAGTTCTGAGGGCGAATGTAAGCTCCCGCCGGGGACCGGTCCTGTTGCCCCCACGCCCTCCCGCTGGGCTTGCAGGACCGGTCCTTGGCAGAGGAGACTGAACGGAGTGATTACAATGAGGAATGCCTGTGAAACCGAAACCTGCCTATCCTGACAGTCTAGCCGGCTGGATCGCCCCCGAACGTACAGCGGTCATCGTGGTCGATATCCAGGTCGATTTTGCTTCCCCCGAAGGGGTTCTTGGCCAGGCTGGTGTGGACATGGGGATTGCCGCGCCTGCCGTTGCCGGCGCTGAGCGCCTGGTGAACGCAGCCCGCGCCGCCGGAACACCCGTCATCTTTGTCGGCCTCGCCACCACGGCGGCCACCGATTCCCCGGTCTGGGGCGAATGGCGCCGCCGCAAGAATGGCGTTGACAGTGGCGGGGCCCTCTGCCGCGCCGGGGAGCGCGGTTCGGAATTTTTCGGGCCTATGCCCCAGGGCGATGAAACCGTCATCTGGAAACTGCGCTATAGCGGCTTCTTCGGCACCAGCCTCAACGCAGCTTTGCGCGCCCGCGGCATCGACACGCTGATCGTCTGCGGTCTCACCACCGAATGCTGCGTAGATTGCACAGTCCGCGACGCCTTCCATCTCGATTATTTTGTCTATGTGCCGACCGATGCCTGCGCGGCGTATGATCCCGGCATACATGAAAGCGCGCTGCAATCCCTGGCACTGAACTGCGCCACACTGGTTTCAACAGACGATATCTGCGCTGCCTGGGCCGAATAAAAACAAGAAAGTGTCCCAATGAGTAACGTGTTCAAGAATCTCCCCGAGGCGAACTATATCGTCACGGAAGAAGATGCCGCTGCGCTCGCCGCCGCCATCGACAAGGAAGAGATGACAAAAGTTGCGCTTGAGCTGGGCAACATCCCCAGCCCGGCGCGCGGAGAAGCTCAGGCGGCGGAGTATGTCTATCAGTGGCTGGCGAAGGAAGGCTTCCGCCCGCGCAAGGTCGGTGCCACGCCCGAGCGACCCAACATCATCGCCACCTATGGCGGCAAGGGCGATGGCAAAAGCCTCCTCTACACCGCCCATCTCGACACCGAGAGCCCGACCTGGAACCCGGACGAGGACGCCTACAAATTCCGCCCGGAAACGCTCGAAGTGCGCGAATGGAACGAATGCTGGCTCGAAGACGGCGCTTTTCATGGCTTTCCCATCGCCAATGATCGCGGCCCCATGACCTGCTTCCTCTTCGCTGCCAAAGCGCTGAAGCAATGCGGTTTCGATCTTGCCGGCCGCCTTTACCTCACCGCTTCTCCCGGCGAGATCGGCCCTGAACCCATCGAAGAAGCCCGCGGTATCGACTTCATGGGCAAGGACATCGGCACCCATTACGTCTTCCATCATGGCGGCGTCTCGCCCGACTATGCCATCGCCGCCGAAGGCTGCGATTACGGGCTCACCTGGGTCGGCTGCGGCTATGCAGTCTTCCGTATACGTCTCTATGGCGAGGCGATCTTCACGCCCCTCCTCACCTCCCCCAAGAAGGCCGCCCAACATCCCAACCCCATCTACCGCATGGGCGCGGCCATCCAGCCGATCCTCGACTGGAGCCTGAAATTCGAAGCCGAAAGCCGCTACGAAACCGAAGGCGGCTCAGCCTTCCCCAAAGCCCAGCTGTCTGCCGTGCGCGGCGGCGTGCCCCATGCCTTTGGCGCGGGCACGGAAGTCTGCGCGCTCTATCTGGAGGTCGGCCTCGCTCCCAATCAGGAAATCGGCGCCGTCCATCGCAGCCTCGAACAATACCTGCGCGCGGCAAAGATCGGCGAGTTTGACGTCGAGCCCGTCGTCGTCCGCCACGGCTTCGAGGCAGATTCCGGCAAGGTCGCCCCCCTGGTCAGCGCGGTGGATGCCGCCACACGCCTGACACTGGGCAAGCCGGTCGAGCGCGCCGCGCCCGTCTATTCCAGCATGTGGCGGGATCACAACGTGTTCAACATGAACCGCGTTCCCGCCATCACCACCGGCTTCAAACGCTGGCGTCCGACCCCGGATGATCTTGCCAAAAGCGCCCTCATCTATGCCCTCACCGCCCTCGCCCTATGCGGCAAGGCCGGCAATGCGGCCGAGGCAGCACGCACCAAGCCCGTTTATGGCGACAATCCCTTCAGCTGACGGAAGGAAGCAGACATGACCCAACCAATCGATGCCGCCCTCTGGCGCGAAGCGATGGGCGGCTTCCTCACCGGCGTCACCGTCGTGACCACGCTGTCAGACGGCAAGATCGCCGGCACGGCCGTCAACGCCTTCTCCGCCGTCTCACAAGAGCCGCCCCTGCTGCTCGTCTGCCTTGACCGCTCCAGCCGCTCGCTGGAAGCGATCCGCAGCGCCGGTTTCTTCGCCGTCAACATCCTCTCCGAAACCCATATGGATGTCGTGCGCCGCTTCTCCTCCAAGAATGCCGATGACCGCTTCCGCGATGTGGCTTACACGAGCGAATCCACCGGCGCGCCTGTGCTCACCGGCTCGGTCGCATGGTTCGACTGCTCCGTACACGCGATATATGACGGCGGCGATCATGAAATCGTCGTCGGCCGCGTGCTCCGGCTCGGCTCGGACAACGCCGCCACGCCACTCGCTTACCATCGCGGCAACATCTGGTGTCTCCCCGCCCGCGAAATCGTCCCTGAAGGGCGTTCATGATCCCGCCCGACAAAGCCGGCGCGCCGCACATGACAGGCACAGCCGCGCTTGTCCGCGTCATGGCGGACGTGGCCTACCGCAACCTCTTCCTCGCCTCCACAGCCGTCATGGCGAGCCAGTGGATGCAGCGTATCGCGCTCGGCTGGATCATGTGGGAACTTACGCGCTCCACCACTTGGCTTGGCCTCCTCGTCAGCGCGGAACTCCTGCCCGGTCTCTTCTTCGGTCCGCTTGGCGGCGTCCTGGCTGACCGGATGAGCCGCAAGCAGATCGTCCTCATCTGCCAGTCCGCAGCGCTCATCATATCGGTTGCCACCGGCATCGTCGTCTTCCTCGGTCTCTCCACGCCGCTTCTCCTGATGGTGCTCACCGCCGGCGGAGGCATCGCGGCGGCTTTGCAGGAATCAGCCCGCACCCTGCTGCTGCGTGACGCCACCCCGCGCGACTGCCTGCCAACGGGCATGTCGATGACTGCCATCTCGGTCAACGTCACCCGCTTCCTCGGCCCGGCGCTGGCTGGCCCACTGGTAATCTGGCCCGGCCCCGCCTCGATCTTCTGGATCAATGCCGCCGTTGCCCTCGTCATGATCGCCACCGTGCTCACCCTGCGAAAGCTCCACACCATCGGCGCCGCTGCCAGCCGCGAGCCGTTCCTCCGCCAGCTCTGGATCGGCATGAAGGCGGCCTCCAGCCACAGCGTCGTCACGCCGGTCCTCCTGGTCTTTGCCGCCACCGCCTTTCTCGTCCGCCCGGTTTACGAGCTGATGCCCGCCTTCGCTGACCGGCTGTTCGGCGGCAATGTGCAGGATTATTCCTACCTCATCATGGGCGTCGGCGCCGGCGCCGTCATTGGCGCCATCATCGTCACGCTGAACGCGCCCACGCGGCCAGCCATGATGTTTTTCTGGTCATCGCTCGCCGCCTGCCTCTCGCTCATCGGCTTCTCCGCGACACCGGGCATCGTTTCGGCCACACTTGCGGCAACGATCCTGGGTTTCTTCATGTGCATCAGCGCCGCCACATCGCAGCTCGTCATGGTTCTGGAGACAGAGGAGTCCGTTTCCGGCCGCGTGCTCAGCCTCTGGGGGGCGCTGATGCGCGGCGCGCCTGCGCTCGGCGCCCTGGCCACCGGCGCGGTGCTGGATCTCATGGGATACCGCCTGCCGCTTGCGCTCTCCGGGCTGATCGCCGCTGGGCTGACGGGGGCCGCCATCTTCCTTTTCATCCGCAGCCCGGGCGCTCGCCCGGATGCCGCCTGAAAGAGGAAATCCGCAATGCCCGCCCAATGGTCAATTGATAGGCAGCCAACGGCAAAGCTGACCCAGTTTCTGACATTTTGCCTGAAATGTCAGATTTTGAGTTCCTGGCCCGCGATCTGCAACGCCGCCCCCGCTAAAACGGACTGAGAGCAAAAGAGAGTCAGATGCTGAATTCCGGAATCTTCAAATCCGTCCGCTCCGTGTCTCCCCTTGCCGGGGGGCATCTGGCAACGCTGAGTTCGCTCGACCTGCTGATCAGCGCGGCCACCTTCTCCTCCCTCGGCATCGTCCTGCCACACATGGTCTCAGACCTTGAGTGGAGCTGGTCACAGGCAGGCCTCGGCTTCACAATCCTGGGCGCCGCCTGTGGTGGCTCGTCTCTTTTGCCCACGCTGATCATCCGCAAGCTTGGCGTGCGTGTCGCGCTGATCTGTGGCGGCCTGCTGATGGCGATCGGCCTCTATACGATGAGTTCGGTCAACAGCCTGCTCCAGTATTTCATTGCAGCGGCCATCTGCGGTGTCGCCTATCAGATGCTGGGCACCATCCCGTCCACCTTCGTCATCAGCCGCCATTTCAAAAACAGGTCCACCGCGCTCGGCCTCTATTTCACGATAGGGGGCTTCGGCAACGTATTGGGGCCGTGGATGGTCATGGCCGTCCTCTCGGTCGAAGGCCAGGTCTGGCGCGATTACTGGATCTATCAATCGCTTCTCCTTCTGGCGGCCGGCGTCGCGGGCGGCCTCATCATCGGTCTCGACAAACGCTTTGCTCAGCCTGCGGAGCGAGAGCTTGAGGAACCTGCTGCCCCGAAACCGGCTGAACCGGCGCCTGCTTCCGGCACAGCCTGCGAGACAGCCGCCGCCGCAAAGCCCTCCCGCGTCTACATCACGCCGGTCGACTGGGCCGTCAAAGAGGCCATGCGCACGCCGCAATACATGATCCTGGTGGCAGCCTATTTCGCCAATCTCATGGCTCTCGTCACCGTCACCAGCCTCTCGGTCGGGCATCTTGTCGAGCGCGGCGTTTCCAATGAAGTCGCCGCTGGCATGCTCAGCCTGGAGGCTTTCATTGCCGTGCTCACGCGCATCGGCGGCGGCTTCCTGGGAGAGCGGATCGACCCGCGCTATCTAATGATCGTCTCGCTGGCGGCCACCTCCATCGGCTGCGCCGTGCTCGCCACTTCAGACTCCCACTCCATCCTCCTCATCTACGCCATCGGCACAGGTATCGGCTTTGGCCTCACCGCCCTCTCCTGCACCGTCCTGATGATGAACTATTTCGGCCAGCGCCATAATCTCGAACTCTTCTCCTCGATGTGCCTTGTCGGCGCGGCCTCGGCCCTCGGCCCGACGATTGGCGGCGTGATCCGGGATCTGACGGGTAACTTTATCCTGATGTTCCTGATCCTGTCGGTTGTCGCGGCCATTGTCTGGGTAGCCGTGGTGATGATGCGCGCTCCCAAACCCCAGGCAACACCTGAGACGCAAGACCCTGCGGCCAGCCCCGCCCTCGAGACATCGGCCATCGCCGAAAGAACCGCTTAAGTCCAATACGTGGAGCCCTAAGACCATGTTGCCCAATCACAAACTGTTCGGTGTCTTCCTGCCCATCGCCAATGGCGGCTGGATCATCTCGAAGAACACGCCCCCGCTCGACGGCCTCTACCAGACCAACCGGGAAGCGGCGATCATCGCAGACCGGATCGGCCTCGACTTCATCATGTCGATGTCCAAGTTCCGCGGCTTTGGCGGCGACACAAACCACTGGGCCACGTCGATGGAATCCATGACGATGATGGCCGGCCTCGCCGAGGTCACCAAAAATGTGAAGGTCTGGGCGACCATGCACGCCCTGCTTTCCAATCCCGGCGTCGTGGCCAAGATGGTCACCACGCTCGATCACATCTCCAATGGCCGCGCCGGGCTGAACATTGTCGCGGGCGCCTACCGGGAAGAGTTCTCCCAGATGGGCGCCTGGGATGACAGCCTCACTCATGGCGACCGTTATCAGCTCACGGAAGAATGGATCACCATCATCAAGCGTCTCTGGTCAGAGCCCAGCGTCACTTTCAAGGGCCGCTTCTTCGACATGGACGACTGCCAGTCCGATCCCAAACCCCTCTCAAGGCCACGCCCGGACCTGATCGCCGCCGGCCAGTCTGATCGCGGCTTTGACTTCTCCACCTCCCATGCCGATGCCTGCTTCATCGGCGGCCGCAGCATAGAGGAACGCCGGGGCTTCAGCCGCCGCGCCCGCGAAATCGCCGCGGAAAAAGGCAAGACGATCCGCGTCTGCTCGATGTGCACCGTCATCCATGACGACAGCGACGCAAAGGCCGAAGCCATGCTGCAACGCTTTGAAGACGGCAAGGATCTGGGCGCCATCATGGCCCAGATGAAAAGCTGGGGCCTCGCCCCCGACAGCCTTGCCGCCGCCGCGCGAAAGATGGGCGCCAGCCAGAACCATACGGTCGTCGGCTCACCGGAGACCTGCCGCGAGAAGATCGAAGCGTATATTGAAGCCTGCGATCTTGATGGCGTCATGCTGATCTTCCCGGATTACAAGACGGGCCTGGAAATGTTCGGCGGCATCCTGCCCAAACTGCGCCAACGCTTCCCCGCAGAAAATCACGAACCCGCATAATCAGATAACGGAATAAGGGAGAGGGAAAACCCTATGGCTGACGGACTGTTGGACGCGGCGCTTGGCGCCGGGATTGCACCGGAAGATGTAAAGGCCATCGCCGATGCCATCGACATCGAAGAGCTGAAAACGCTCATCCTCGATCTGGCAAACATCTACAGCCCGTCCACCGGCGAGGCAGAAGCCTCCGCCTTCGTCCATGCTTGGATGGAGCGCGAAGGCTTCCGCCCGCTCAGCGTCGGCGCCGTCCCCCACCGTCAGAATGTCATCGGCACCTATGGCGGCAACGGCCCCGGCAAGAACCTCCTCTTCACCGCCCACCTCGACACCGAAAGCGAGCCTGCCGACCTCGTCATCCGCGGCAAGACCCGCCGTCCTGAAAGCGTAAAAAACCGCGAATGGACCGAATGCTGGCTCGAAGACGGCAAATTCTATGGCTACGCCGTCGCCAATGATCGCGGCCCGATGAGCTGTATGCTGATGGCCGCCAAGGCGCTCAAGAAAGCCGGCTACGAACTCGCTGGCCGCATGTATCTCACCGCCTGCCCCGGCGAATGCGGCCCCGAGCCGATGGAGGAACATGGCGGCGTCGAGAATATGGGCAAGGAAATCGGCGCCCATTACATGTTCCATCATGGCGGCGTCGCGCCCGATTTTGCCATCGCCGCCGAAGGCACGGATTTCGGCGTCACCTGGCTCGGCTGCGGCGGCGCCACCTTCCGTATACGCCTCTACGGCCAGTCGATCTTCCGCCCCCTGCTGAAAGCGCCCAGGGCCACCGCCGACCATCCCAGCTCGATCTACAAGCTCGGCCCCGTCATCGAAGCCCTCCACGCCTGGTCGCTCGATTATGAAGCCGCCAACGCCTATCACGCCAAAGGCGGCTCCTCCCTGCCCAAGGCAACGATCAGCTGCGTCCAGGCCGGCTTCCCCCATAGCGGCGGCACCGAAGTCGCCGCCATTTATGTAAGCTGCGACCTCACCCCCAAACAGAAAGCCGCCCAGGTTCTGCACGAGTTGGAAGCCGTCATGCGGTCCCTGCCCGGCATCGAGTTTGAGGTAGAGCCGGTCAGTGTCAGTCACGGCTATGAAGCCGATGACACCGAAGTCGCCCCGCTGGTTGCCGGTGTGGATGTGGCCGTCCAGTCAGTCCTGGGCCACCCCGCCGAAATCGCCAAGCCGGTCTATTCCAGCATGTGGCGCGACCATAACGTGTTCAACATGCACCGCGTCCCCGCCATCACCTTCGGCCCCGTCCGCTGGCGTCCCACGCCGGAAGACTTCTTCAAATGTACGCTGATGTACGCCCTCACCGCGCTCAAAATCTGCGGGCGCGTTGACGGCGACGTCGAGAAACGCACCGGCCGCACAGTCTATGGCGACAATCCGTTTGACTAGGCTGCCTTCTTGTCGGCCTCCAGATAGGTCAACAGCATATCCTGGAAGACGGTTTTCATTTCCTCAATATAGGCCGGATCCCGCGATACCGATTCGATGTAGGCGCCGCGATAGAAGGCGGCCATCACGGATATGACCACGCCCCGCAGGCCCAGTGTGGACAGCTCCGGAAAGAAGTCATCATAGCCGGTCGTGATTTCTTCAATCCGGTTTTTCGTGTTGCGCCGATAGAGCGCCAGCAGTTCCTTGTCAGACCTGATCGCAACGATCAGCTCGAACGTGATCGGGAAGATATTCTGAAACTCCCCCAAAGTATATCGAGTCGCTCGCGCAACTCGATGTCGCCCTTGCCATCAAACGCGGCATGCACCCTGTCAAAGCGCCATTGGACAAAATGCTGGATGGCCGCCGCCACCAATTCGATCTTGCTTGAATAATGGTGGGTGATGGCACCGCGCGAAACGCCCGCCATCTCCGCAATATCCTGTAGAGAAATCCCGACATACCCGCGCTCGCCGATACATCGCAATGTCGCATCCAGAACACGCCGCTGCATGCTCTCGCTGCGGTCCTTTTGAGACCGCCTTTCATACCTGCCAGACATTTCGTCAGCCATCTGATCTCCCCCCAGATGCTTTCTGAGCTCGCGCTCAGATGCCCCCGAGGCCAGAGTCGATCACTCAGGGATTCTACGTAGTACCATACGCAAAATGGACGGAAATACAAACTTGGAGAGAACGATTTATCACAAATTTCGCAGACATAGCGCCGAGCCCAGCGCCGCTGCGTCATTCCCGTAAGGAACCTCAAATACCGGTAAATCCCTGAATCGATTAAGCTCGTCAGAGAAAGAAGTCAGGTCGGAACCGTGTACGGAGGGTTGTGAAATTGCGATTGCCGATACGGAAAGCCCTCGCGTTTTCAGCGCATCGAGCGATGTCAACGTATGACTTATGGAGCCGAGATAGGGCGCCGTTATAAGAATGATTGGCAATTGCAGATCCGCCATCAGGTCGATCTGCAACTTTTCATCGGTAAGCGGGGACATCACGCCCCCTGCCCCTTCGACAAGGTGGCAATCAGCATCGCGCTTCAGCCGCGCTTCAACGAACCGGAGTATCTCGGCGTAATCCTGTTTGACGCCCGCCAGCCGCATCGCCACATTCGGTGCCAGAGGCGGAGCCAGCCTGTGCAGGCAAATCTCCGAAACTGACGCAGGCGTCACATCGCGCCCCAGCGCGGTGAGTAACCGTCCGGCGTCGGAGTGTTCAAGCGCGTCTTCAGCAAAGCCGCTCATCACCGGTTTTGTCGCCTGGGTGACAAAACCCTGCGCCCGCCATGCTGAAATCAGCTGCGTACTGACGTACGTCTTGCCGATATCCGTGCCTGTGGCCGTTACAAAGTAGCTGCGCATGCCGGCTCCATTATCTCTTTCAGCGCCCCGGCGAACGCCCGCACGTCGGCTTCCACATGCCCCGCCGCAAACGTCACCCGTAGGCGCGCCGTCCCCGACGGCACCGTCGGCGGCCGGATCGCCGTCACCAGATACCCCCGCTCCAGCAGCGCGGCAGAAATCCGCATCGCTTCGGCCTCAGGCCCGATAACAATCGGCACGATCACGCTCCCCGGCGCCGGCAACCCCATCAGCTCACAAAACACCGCCGCATGCCGCCACGCCGTCGCCCCGCGTTCCGGCTCAGCCTCCATCACATCCAGCGCCGCAATCGCGGCCGCCAGCACAGGCGGCGGCAATCCGGTCGTATACACAAAACTCCGCGCCCGGCTCGTCAGCAGGTCCATCAGCGGCGCCGGCCCGCACACATAGCCGCCATACCCGCCCACCGCCTTGGACAGCGTGCCCATCTGGATCTGCGCCGGGTTCTCCTGGTCGACAATGCCCAGCCCATGCGCGTCATCGGTCATCAGCCAGGCCCCGGCGCCTTCCGCCAGCGCCCCAAGCTCAGCCAGCGGCGCCACATCCCCATCCATCGAAAACACCGTCTCGGTCAGCAGCAACACCTGCCCCGGCGCCCCGTCCACAAGCCGGGCCGCATCGGCCACATCATTATGCCGGAAAAGGCGCACCTGCGCCGCCGAAAGCTTCGCCCCGCCATGCATGCACGCATGGGCAAGCTCATCCATCACGATGGTGTCCCCTTTCCCCACCAGCGCCGGAATCGTCCCCAGATTGGCCAGAAAGCCCGATCCGAACACGCGCGCCCCCTCGGTTCCCTTGATCTTGGCCAGCCGGTCCTCCAGCGCGCTGTTCAGCGGGTGATTCCCCGTAATCAGCCGCGATCCGCCGCTTCCCGCCCCATATAGGCGAGCCGCATCTGCCGCCGCGCTCGTCACACGGGCATCATGGGAGAGGGAAAGATAATCATTGTCACAGAAGGAAATCACCGCCCGCCCGGCCCGTGCCGCCCGTCCGCCCGTGTCCCGCGCGGTCTCCACAAGGCTGCGGCGCTGCCCGGTCGCTTCCAGCTGGGCAAGCTTGCCCTCGGCAAAGGCTTTCAGCCGTTCAAAAGATGTCATCTGGCTTACAATCCTCTGGCCGTTGCGCCGCGCCTGTCCTAGGGGATGCACGCGGGCCATGCCAAGCGTTGAATACCCGCAGCAACGGACCCTTTAGGAGCGCTGAAGATGGCAGACCCGAAAGACTGGTTCACAGCAGGCCTGGAGCATATCTGGCTGCCCTACGCCCAGATGCACACTCTGCCCGCCCCGGTTGCCATTTCCCGCACCGAAGGCTCCCGCCTCTATCTGGCGGACGGGCGCGAACTGGTCGATGGCGTCGGCAGCTGGTGGACCAGCATCCACGGCTATAACCGGCCCGAACTGCTCGACGCAGCCCGCGCCCAGCTGGCAACTATGCCCCACATCATGCTCGGCGGCCTCGCCCATGAACCGGCCTACCGCCTCGCCGCCCGCCTGGCGGAGATCACGCCGGGAGACCTCTCCCGCGTCTTCTTCACCGAGTCCGGCTCGGTCGCCGTCGAAGTCGCGATGAAGATCGCCATCCAGTATTTCCGCAACACCGCCGGCGTCTCGCGCACCAAATTCGTCTCCTTCCTCGGCGGCTATCATGGCGACACGCTGGCCACCATGTCAGTCTGCGATCCCGATGAAGGCATGCACCACATGTTCCACGGCGCGCTGGCCGAGCAATATGTCGTCGCCCTGCCCGAAACGCGCGACCAGATCCGCGCGCTGGAAACCCTTCTGTCCACGGATAAGAAAATCGCTGCCGTGATGATCGAGCCGCTGATCCAGGGCGCCGGCGGCATGCGCATGCACAGCCCCCAGGTGCTCAAGACGCTGCGCCGCCTCTGCGACCAGGCCGGCGTCCTCCTTGTCTTTGATGAAATCTTCACCGGCTTTGGCCGCACCGGCGAAATGTTCGCTGCGGGCCGCGCCGGCGTCACGCCCGACATCATGTGCCTGGGCAAAGCGATCACCGGTGGCATCACTCCGCTGGCCGCCACAATCGCCTCGGCCAAAGTCTACGCCGCCTTCCATTCGGAAAACCCAGACCACGCCCTGATGCACGGCCCCACCTATACCGGCCATGCCCTCGCCTGCGCCGTCGCCAATGCGGGCCTTGACCTCTTTGCCGATGGCACCCTCCTCAAGCGCGTCAAGAAACTCGAGGCGAGCCTCACCAGCGCCCTCGCTCCGGCCAGGGAGTTGGACACCGTTGCCGATGTCCGCATCCTCGGCGCCGTCGCCGCCGTCGAGATGGCCGAAGCCTTCCCCATCGAAGCCGCCCGCAAATGGTTCATCGAGCAAGGCACCTTCATCCGCCCCCTCGGCCGCACAATCTACCTCTCCCCCGCCTACGGCATCAGCGAAGACGACCTTGCCCGCCTCACGGCCGCCATGATCAAGTTTGCCAAGTCAGGCCTCTCCGAGATCGGATAATCGCGGCGCAAACTGGCGGGAGGTGTCCCGCGCTGTGTCGTTATGTGTCCCGATCTGTCCCGGATTGTCCTGATCTGTCTCACCGCCGCAAGCCCCTCACCTTCCACTTCGCGGGAGAGGGGTTAAGGGGTGCTACGTTTCTTACCCCTCTCCCTTCGGGAGAGGCTGCGGAGGATCAGCGTTTGCACTGCAAACGTCCGGAGCAGGCCGCGCCCAAAGGGCGTGGGAGGTGAGGGCCGCCCGAAGGGCGCAAACACAACCCCCCAAACACAAAAAAGCCCGCCCTGCATATCCTGCAAGGCGGGCATTTCATGTCAGGCTAAAGCCCGTGTGCTTAGAGCACGCGGTCCTTGAGATCCTTGGACGGACGGAACGCGACTTTCTTGGAAGCCTTGATCTTGATCGATTCGCCGGTGGCCGGGTTGCGGCCCATGCGGGCTGCAGTCTTGCGGACCTGCAGAATGCCGAGGCCGGAAATACGCAGTTTCTTGCCTTTTTTCAGGTGGCCGCCCATGCGGTCGATAAGATCGCTGACCACAGCTTCGGCCTGCTTCTTGGGCATTTCGTGGGCTTCCGACAGTTCCACTGCCAGATGCTTCAGCGTCAGCACATCCGGCACAGCCTTCTTGGCCGGGGCTTTTGCCG
The DNA here is from genome assembly GCA_046293975.1 of Hyphomonas sp. GTDB lineage: Bacteria > Pseudomonadota > Alphaproteobacteria > Caulobacterales > Hyphomonadaceae > Hyphomonas. The sequence continues at coordinate 26,850 of JBKBIZ010000035.1, forward strand.
CAGCGGCTTTCGGGGCAGCTGCTTTGGGAGCAGCCACTTTCTTGACGGGCGCCTTCTTCACAGGTGCCTTACGCGCAGCAACTTTCTTTGCAGGTGTCGGTTTAACGGCCATGTCAGTTTCCTCTGTCAGCCAGTGTATGCAGCAAAGCAGCCTGAAAACAGGGGTTTTTAGTCTGCCGGTGTAATCCTGTTGAGGGCAAAGCCTCAGAGCGCGTTCGCATATATCCCCCTGAACGCCAGCGCAAGCGTTGCCTGCCACATCAGAGACATAGCCCAAAACTGGCGAAACCGGATAAATCTGCAACTGCGCCCCGCTTTCTCGAGGCGCAACAGACCCTAACAAGCTCATGCTTCGCCGTCGCTCAGCATAAGCTTACAGGGCAGCACTTCCTTAAACGTGCAACACCCGGCCTTCAGCATCCAGCACCGCCTCATGCATCGTTTCCGACAGCGTGGGGTGCGGGAAGACCGTGTGGATCAGATCAGCTTCCGTCAGCTCGCCCTGGCGGGCGATGACATAACCCTGGATCAGCTCGGTGACTTCCGCGCCGATCATGTGGGCGCCCAGCAGCTCGCCGGTCTTCTTGTCAAAGATCGTCTTTACGAGGCCATTCTCCGCCCCCAGAGCAATCGCCTTGCCATTGCCGATGAAGGGGAAGCGGCCGACCTTGATGTCATAACCCTTCGCCTTCGCGGCGGCTTCAGTGAGGCCAACGCTGGCGATCTGCGGATGGGAATAGGTGCACCCCGGAATATTCGAAGTGTCAAACGGCTCAGCATGGTTTTTGCCATGGATGCCTTCGACGCATAGGACGCCCTCATGGCTGGCCTTGTGGGCGAGCCAGGGCGGGCCGGTGAGATCGCCAATCGCATAGAGGCCGGGCACGCCTGTACGCCCAAAGCCATCGACCACGACATGGGTTTTCTCGACCTTCACGCCGAGCGTTTCGAGGCCGAGATTTTCCACATTGCCGACAATGCCGACGGCGAGGATGACACGGTCGAATTCCTTCGTTTCCTTATTGCCGTCCTTCGTGGTGATGTCGGCCGTGACGGTGTTCTTGCCCGGCTTCACATTCTCGACCTTGGCGCCGGTGAGGATGTTCATGCCCTGCTTTTTGAAATCCTTCTCGGCGAGGCTGGAGATTTCGGCGTCTTCTACCGGGAGGATGCGTTCCATCACTTCGGCGACGGTCACTTCGCTGCCGAGTTCATTATAGAAGCTCGCAAACTCGATACCGATGGCGCCCGAGCCGATGACGAGAAGGCGTTTTGGCATCACATCCGGTGTCATCGCTTCGCGGTAGGTCCAGACGAGCTTGCCATCGGCCACAAGGCCCGCCTGCGGAATATCGCGGGCGCGGGCACCGGTCGCCAACATGACATGTTTGGCCGTATACGGCGTATCCTTGCCATCCTTGCCCTTGACGATGACCTTGGGCGCGGGCGCGCCTTTCTCAAGCCGGGCCGTTCCCTCGATCACGTCGATCTTGTTTTTCTTCATCAGGAACTGTACGCCCTTGCTCATGCCGTCGGCCACGCTGCGCGAGCGGCCAATGACAGCCCCGAAATCCTTGTCGTAGGAAGAAATGCTCAGCCCGTAATCAGAGGCGTGTTTCAG
>JBKBIZ010000360.1:0-520 GCA_046293975.1 Hyphomonas sp.
GAACCCCCGGTCCTGCTGATCGTCGAAGATGATGAATCCTTCTCGCGCACCCTGCGCAAGTCCTTCGAACGGCGAGGCTATATGGTGGTTAGCGCGGACGGCCCGGATCAGATGGCCGAGGTGCTGAAGATCCATCGGCCGGGATTCGCCGTGGTCGATCTTAAGCTAGGCGGGGCTTCCGGTCTTGGGTGCGTCTCGACCCTCCACGCCTTTGACGCCGACATGAACATCGTCGTCCTGACCGGCTTCGCCAGCATCGCCACGGCGGTCGAGGCGGGTCAGCTGGATTATGAGCAGACGGTCGCCAGCCTGTGGCCGGCGTTCGGGGCGGCGGGCAAGGCCGGGATCACCGTGGGCCAGTTGATGAGCCACCAGGCGGGCCTGCCGGGCTTTTCCGAGGCGGTGGATCCATCGGTCTGGTTCGAGGCGGCGTCCGTCCTGGCGCGACTGGCGGCTCAGGCGCCGATGTGGGAGCCCGGCACGGCGTCCGGCTATCACCCCGTCACGGTCGGCTATATGG
>JBKBIZ010000361.1:0-520 GCA_046293975.1 Hyphomonas sp.
CGTCTGCACAGCGCCCGGCAGCCCCGCCGTCCAAGCCCCTATCGCCAGCATCAGATCGACGCCCCACCCCGCCACCGCCAGGAAAGGCCCGCCCAATCCCAGAGGCTCCAGCGCCGCCCCCAGGGCCAAGGCCGGCATCAGGATGAAATCCGCCAGCGGCGCCGTGCCCAGATTGGCCAGCAGGCCGTACATGGCCGTCCGGTTGAAATGCTGCATGGCGAACGGCCCGGTCGCCAGTCCCGCCACGACGCTGGCCGCCACCGCCGCCGCCAGCCACCCGCCAAACCTCTGCACCGCCACAATGGGCCAGGGCGCGGAAATCTCGCGCACCCGCTTTGGCCAGGCCTCGACCAAGGCCACCAGCGCCGCCGTCGCCGCAAACGACATCTGGAAGCCTGGCGTGACGATGGCCTCCGGCTGGATCGCCAGCACGGCGAACGCCGCCACCGCCAGCCCGTGCATAGTCACCGCCTGCCGATCCAGAAGAATGGCTAGGAAGGCGATGGAGGCCGTAATCGCC
>JBKBIZ010000362.1:0-518 GCA_046293975.1 Hyphomonas sp.
GCCGACGCCGATCCCCTGCAGGATCGTGCCGTCGGCGAGCGCGAGGACGCCAGTGGCGCCCGGAAGTAGCTTGGTCGTCATGGGCGCGCTCCTACACACGAATCCCGCCCATATGGAGGCGGAAGACAAACGGCGGGGTCGTTAAGCCCTGCCGTGCGCCGGGTCAACGACCATCCGCATCTTAAGCCGGTCCGACCAGACGGAACTGGGCCGCCGAACCGCCCTGGGCATGGGGGGCCAGCCACAGATCGAACAGGCCCGGCTCGATCCGATAGGTGTTGTCCTCGCCGATGAAGCCCAGCTGGCGCGGGTTCAGGGTGAAGGTCACCTTCTCGCTCTGGCCCGGACGCAGCGACACCCGCTTGAAGTCCTTCAGCAGCCGCCCCGGCTGGGTAAGGCTGGCGACCCGGTCGTGGATATAGAGCTGGACCAGTTCCTCGGCCGCGCGCGATCCGGTGTTGGTCACGGTCACCGCGACGTCCAGCGTGCCGGCCCACTGGAGCTTGTCGCTTTCCATT
>JBKBIZ010000363.1:0-518 GCA_046293975.1 Hyphomonas sp.
GGATACTGCGCACGGCCAGTTCCGGCGACGTGTCCCTGCCCTTCACGCGACGCATCACGGCGCTGCGCTTCTCGGGGCTGAACACATCGGTGGTCATAAAAGTCGGGCCGCGCTCAAGTAGCGAAGCGATAGAGCGGCCCGACAAACATCAAAGCTGCGCCAGCAGGTGCTCGGCCGAGGACACTTTGAACTCGCCGCCCTGTTCGATGTTCAGCTGGGTGACCGTGCCATCCTTGACCAGCATCGAATAGCGCTGCGAGCGCTCGCCCAGGCCGAAGCCCGAACCGTCCAGCACCAGACCCAGTTCGCGGGTCAGTTCGCCGTTGCCGTCGGCCAGCATCAGGATGGACTCGTCGTCGATGTCCTGGCTGTCGGCCCAGGCCTTCATGACGAAGGCGTCGTTGACCGAGATGCAGGCGACCGTATCGACGCCCTTGCCCTTGATGTCGGCCAGATGATCCTTGAAGCCCGGCAGGTGGCGCGCCGAGCAGGTCGGGGTGAAGGCGCCGGGAACGGCG
>JBKBIZ010000364.1:0-518 GCA_046293975.1 Hyphomonas sp.
ATCCGGGTCTGTTCGGCATCGCACCCGGCGCCGCGCTAGGCGCGGTGGCGAGCCTGTGGTTCGGCTATGCCGCGTCGCCTTACCTGTTGCCGCTGTTCGCGCTGGCAGGTGCGGCGGGAGCGATGGCATTGCTGGCCGCCATTGCGGGGCGGACCGGCGGCATCGCGCTGTTCACGCTGGCAGGCATGATGATCGCCAGCCTCGCAGGTGCGCTGACCAGTCTTGCGATAAGCCTTGCGCCCAATGCCTTCGCGATGAGCGAGATCGTCACCTGGCTGATGGGCGCGTTGACCGACCGGTCGTGGAACGACGTCCTGCTCGCCGCGCCGCTGACGCTCGCCGGAATCGCCTGCCTCGCGATGGCGGCGCGCGGGCTCGATGCGCTGGTGCTGGGCGATGCGGCGGCGCGCAGCCTGGGGATGGAGCCGCGGCGGCTGCAGTTCTGGCTCATCGCGGGTGTCGGGCTGACGGTGGGGAGCGGGGTCGCGGTGGCCGGTATCGTCGGTTTCGTCGGACTG
>JBKBIZ010000365.1:0-517 GCA_046293975.1 Hyphomonas sp.
CGCGACACCGAACATGTCGCCGCCATCGTCTTCTGGTTCTTCGTCGGCTCGTCGATCGTCGGGGCGATCCTGCTGCCCTTCGTCGGCCAGATGCATTCGCCCCTGACCTTCGCCCTGCTGATCGCCTCGGGCCTGACCGGCGGCCTGGCCCAGCTGTTCATGACCGCCTCGCTGCAAAAGGCGCCGGTCGCCGTGGTCGCGCCCTTCGACTATCTCCAGATCGTCGGCGCCATCGTCTTCGGCTGGTGGCTGATGTCCACGACCCCGACCCTGAACACCCTGGCCGGCGCCGCCCTCATCGCCTCCAGCGGCCTCTACACCGCCTGGCGCGAACACGTCCGCCGCAAGGCCGCCCTGATCCAGCCGACCGCGCCGCTGGTTTGAGGCGGTGGAGGCCACGCCCGGCTCCGTCAGCGAATGAAGTAGCCGATCACCTTCCAGGTCGAGCCTTCGCGCATAAGCGCGACTGTTTCGATCGCGCCGGGCGCATTACCGAAGCTCGTCTGATATTGAATGA
>JBKBIZ010000366.1:0-517 GCA_046293975.1 Hyphomonas sp.
TCGACCGGCTATGTGCCCGAAAGCTATGTGATCCATGAGGCGCGAAACGCCGGCTTCGTGCTGGAGGCGCGCAGCGAACTGAACGCCAATCCCAAGGACGATCACGACCATCCGTTCGGCGTCTGGACCCTGCCGCCCATCCGCCAGTCGGCGGCGCGCAACGATCCGTCGGGCCGCACCCTGACGCCCGAGGAACGCGCCGCCTTCGACGCCATCGGCGAGAGCGACCGGATGACCCTGCGGTTCCGCAAGCCGGAATAGCCGGAATAGGGGTTCGCGTTTTGACCGGGCCCGCGAACCCCATTAAGCCCAATCCGCCAAGGTGTGTCGGACGCGGGTCCCGATGTCTGCGGGAGTGTTGAATGGCTGATTGTCTTGCGAGCGCGGGCGGATTGTCGCGTCGGTTCCTGCTGAGCGGCGCGGCGGCGCTGGCTTTGACCGGCGTGGCGGCTTGCGGACGCAAGGACGAGGCCGCCAAGGCCCCCGAGGCGCCTCCCACGCCCGCCGGCCCGGCCGA
>JBKBIZ010000367.1:0-516 GCA_046293975.1 Hyphomonas sp.
CGACATCCGGTCGGTGAAGATCGTCTGATAGGTCGCCGCCAGCGTCGCCTTGGCCGCCGCAAAATCACCGATGTCGTTGGACGACAGGAAGGTCTCATAGGCCCGGTCCGCATTGCCCAACTCGTCCTCGAAGGCGACGCGCTGGCTGGCGATGGCCGGCGTCTTGTCCTGAAACACCTCGCGGCGATAGACCAGATACTGTTCGATGATGGTGTTCAGCACCCGCGCCGCCTGCTCGGGATCGCCCGCCTTGTAGCTGAGGCGGATCACGGCGCTGCCCGGCGCGGTGGCGATGTCCAGGCTGGTTCCGATCACGCGCCGCGCGGCGGCTTCGGCCTTCTGCGGTCCGCCCTTGGGCGCCTCGCCCAGGATGGCGGCGGGGCCCAGGGCCTCGACCACCTTCTGACGCACAGCGCCCGATCCCAGGATGGCGGCTTCGGAGTTGGCGACCTCGTCGCCCTGCGGCGCCTGGCCTCGCTCGGCCGTGCCCACGCGCGGCTGATAAACGTATTCCTG
>JBKBIZ010000368.1:0-516 GCA_046293975.1 Hyphomonas sp.
CCGGACTGCCGGCATCCAGCGCCGCCACCGACGTCCACTTGCCCGTCCCCTTCTGCCCGGCGGCGTCCAGGATCATGTCCACCAGCGGCTGCCCGGTCAGGTCGTCCGTCTTGGCCAGAATGTCGGCCGTGATCTCGATCAGGTAACTGTTCAGCTCGCCCTCGTTCCAGCGGGCGAACACCGCGCCCGCCTCCGGCGCACTCAGGCCCGCGCCGTCCCGCAGGAGCTGATAGGCCTCGGCGATCATCTGCATGTCGGCGTACTCGATGCCGTTATGCACCATCTTCACGAAATGCCCCGCGCCCTCCGGCCCCACCCAGTCGCAGCAGGGCGCGCCGTCAGCGACCTTCGCCGCGATGCTCTGGAAGATCGGCCTGACCGCCTCCCACGCCGCCGGGTTCCCGCCCGGCATGATGCTCGGCCCGGTCAGCGCGCCCTCCTCACCACCCGACACGCCCGTCCCCACGAACAGCAGCCCGTCCGCCGCGAGTTCCCGCGTGCGGCGCGTCGAATCCG
>JBKBIZ010000369.1:0-515 GCA_046293975.1 Hyphomonas sp.
TCGTAGGGGTGTTCGATCAGGACCGTGAGTTTCACGGGTTGCCCGGCGAGGCTGCGCAGGGGGTTGGCGGCGTTGCCGAAGGTGGCGCGGATGGGGTCGGCGAGGCGTTCGCGGGTGACTTTCAGGCTCAGGGCATACTCGCCGACCGGGAAGATCACCTCGCGGATCAGGGTGACGCCGTCGCCTTCGGCCTCGCGGAAGGCGGCCAGGAGCGCGTCGCGGCGGTTGCGCAGCAGCGTGACGGGCGTGGCGCTGCCGCCGCTCATGGGAAAGTCACCCCGGCTGATGAAGCGTTCGGCGTGCAGCAGGGTGTCCTCGCGGGTGCGGAAGCTGCGTTGCAGGACGCTCTGGTGGGGTTTCCAGTGGCCGCCGGAGTCGCGTTCGAGCCAGTCGGCCCACAGTTCGAAGCGGTCCTGAAAGCGCCAGCTGGGGTGGGTGGGGAGGGTGGCGGCGCTGCGGGCCGCCGGGTCGTGGCGCTGTTCATGGCGCGGCTGGGCGTCCCGTCCGGTGTCGCT
>JBKBIZ010000036.1:0-27092 GCA_046293975.1 Hyphomonas sp.
GTCCGCAGACCATACTGACGTACTTAAATCCAATTATCTTCAAGGATTTGCGCCCTATGGGGACAGAATGCACTTTCATTCCAAAGGTAGTGAGAATGACTTGCATTTGCGAATAAACTCAGGCACTGGCTCTTCCAGAAGACATCGCTTTTGGGCCTGCCGAATTGAAACAGTTTTTCGCCACCGCGCGCGCTTCCGGCGCTTGGGCAAAGTCGCCGCTCCGCCATCTGGAGAAGTGGTCAAACTATGCCTTCTGGAAACGCCAGGCGCGCACCTGGCACTGGATGTCGGGCGCCATCTGCCTCATCGGCATGCTGCTTTTCTCGCTGACCGGCATCACCCTGAACCATGCCCACCAGATCCCTGCCAAGCCGAAGGTGACAGAGCTGGAAATGGTGCTCTCTGAAGCCGCCATCGCGGCCATCGCCCCCAACATGGAGATTGCGGACGCTTCGATCATCCCGCCTGAGACGGCCGCCGAAATCCGCCGCGAACTCGGCGTTGATCTGGCCGGCAAGAAGGGCGAATGGACCGATATTGATGTCTATGTCAGCCTCCCGCGCCCGGGCGGCGACGCCTGGATGAGCATCGACCGGGAAACCGGCGACGTGCTCTATGAAGTCACTTCCCGCGGCCCGATCTCCTATCTGAACGACCTCCACAAGGGCCGCAGCGCGGGCGCCATCTGGTCGCTCTTTCTCGATGTCTTTGCTGTGGCCACCATCGTCTTCTGCATGACCGGTCTCTGGCTGCTCCAGATCCATTCCCAGCGCCGGGGCTCCACATGGCCGCTGGTGATGGGTGGGCTCGCCATCCCCGTCATCATTCTTCTCTTCTTCCTTCACATATGAGGTGCTCTGTATGCGCGCAGTTCTGACAATCGCTGGTCTTTCCCTGCTGACAGGGCAGGCGGTCGCCGATGATGTGGCCATCGAGGTCGCCATCCCGCGTCTCGACGTGGCCGAATATCACCGCCCCTATGTCGCCATCTGGATTGCCAACCCGGATCATTCGGTCGTCTCCAATCTCGCCGTCTGGTACCAGCAGGGCGAGACCGGCGAAGGCAAGGGCGAGACCTGGCTGAAGGATATCCGCCACTGGTGGCGCCGCACGGGCCGGGAGCTCTCGATGCCGGTTGACGGTGTGTCGGGCCCAACGAAAGCGCCGGGTACGCATGAAATCGTCCTGCCGTCAGACAAAGGCGCCTTTGGCAACCTGAAGCCGGGAAACTACCAGCTTGTCGTGGAGGCCGCGCGTGAAGTCGGCGGCCGCGAACTCGTCAGCGTGCCTTTCACCTGGCCGCTCAAGGCCGAAACCCTCTCCACCAGTGGCGAGCGCGAGCTCGGCAAAGCCACCCTCCGCCTTGCGGGCAATTAACGCCCCTCCGGGCGACACCAACACGGGAGTTACTCATGAAAACCACCTTTCTCAAGGCCTGCGCCGTCGCCGCCCTCGCGCTGACCATCGCTGGTTCCGCCAGCGCTCACCGCGCCTGGATGCTGCCATCCTCCTTCACGCTTTCTGGTGAAGGCCAGTGGGTAACGGTCGATGGCGCCATCTCCAACAACCTCTTCTATCCCAACCACCACCCGATGAACCTCGACTCGGTCACGGTCACCGGCCCCGATGGCGCGCCCGTCGAAGCGCAGAACAAGGCATCGGGCAAATACCGCTCGGTCTTTGATGTCGCGCTGGAGAAGGAAGGCACCTACCGCATCTCCTCCGGCGGAGACGGCTACATGGCCAGCTGGGAAGAAGCAGGCGAGCGAAAGCGCTGGCGCGGCGACGCCGCAAAGCTGAATACGGACGGCATTGCCGCCAAGCCGGGCGTCGAGATTTCCCGCAATGTCCGCCGTGTGGAAACCTTCGTCACTCTCGGCTCCCCCAATGCGGCCGCCTTCGCCACCGAAGGCACCGGCCTCGAACTCAAGCCCGTCACCCACCCCAATGATGTCTATGCCGGCGAGGAAGTCTCCTTCCAGCTGCTCGTCGATGGCGCCCCCACCGAAGGCGTCGAAGTCGATATCATTCGCGGCAGCGACCGCTATCGCAATTCCGAGGACGGCTTGAAGCTCACCACCAATGCGGAAGGCATTCTCACCTTCACGCCGGATGAAGCTGGCGCCTACTGGCTCAGCGCCGGGGCGGAAGGCAAGGGCACGCTGAACGGCAAGGAAATCGGCCTTCGCTCCAGCTATGTGGTCACCTTCGAGGCCCTCCCGCATTGAGCGAGGTCCACCTCCTTATCCCTGACGATTTCGGCCGCGGTGATATCACGCCGCGGCCGGAAGCTTTCATGGGGATGCGTCTTCGGGGCCTTACGATGGGCACCAGCTGGTCAGCCACTTGGTGTACAGCGCCGGGCTTACCGGAGGAGACCGTGAGGGCTGCGCTGGAGGCAGGCTTCGCGCAGATCATCGCCTCCATGAGCCCCTGGGAACCAGCCTCCCTCATCTCGCAGTTCAACCGCCTTGCGCCCGGCGAAAGCCTCGCCATAGACTATCCGTTTGCGGAGGTGATGGCGCTGGCGCTGGGCGTGGCCCGCGCTTCTGGCGGCGCCTTCGATCCCTGCCTTGGCGGCGAGGTCATGCGGCGCGGATTTGGTCCGGCGGGTATCGGCGCAGGTGAGCAGGGCAGGGCGCATGGGCCCGGCATCTGGGAGCAGCTCCTGCCGGCGCCCGCCCGCCTCTACCAGCCGGGCGGCGTTACGCTCGACCTCAACGCCGTCGCCAAGGGCTACGCCGTCGACCAGATGGCGCGCACGCTGGAGCGTTTCGGCATCACTCAGTACATCGTCGAGATCGGCGGTGAGTTTTCCGCGCGCGGGGTGAAGCCTGACCGATCCCCCTGGTGGGTCGATCTGGAAAACCCGTCATCGGGTCCATCGCCGGGCCCAATACCGGGGGAGGCGCCGTGGCGGATTGCGCTGGTTGGTCAGGGCGTGGCCACGTCTGGCGATTACCGGCAGCAAATTGTCCTCGATTGTCTCAAACTGTCCCACATTGTCCCGGCAGTGACCCGGGAATGTCGCTTTGGCGACCTGGCCAGCGTCACTGTCGTTCATGAAAATTGCGCCCTCGCAGACGCCTGGGCCACGGCGATCTTCGCTATGGGGGATGGCGCCGGTCTGGCTCTGGCCGACCGTCTTGGTCTGGCGGTGCTCCTCCAATACCGCGACGCGCCTGCCAAGGCTTCCACCCGGCTTGCCGGCTGGCAAAACTGAGCTCCTGGCAGCGCGCGCTCATCCCACTTTAAAGTGGATAATTATCCCTTCTTTACAGTCGAATTTACTAGTACACTGAAAAAACAGGATTTATAAATTGAGAATGATTATCATTAAAGATTGATCATCGAGGTGGATGGCCGTAGGAGTCTTGCGAATAGTTCTCAATCGCAGGGGTCTGCCAATGAAATCCTATCTCGCCCGTAAAGCCGTCATCAGCGGTTCCATGCTCGCCGCTCTCCTGTCAGGTCAGGCCGCGTTCGCCGACGAACCTGATACCCCGGATCGCCAGATGCGCCTCGACGAAATCGTCGTCACCGCCGCCGGCTTCGAGCAGAAGCTCGTCGATGCCCCCGCCAGCATCAGCATCGTCACCGTCGAGGAGCTGAAAGAGCGCCCCTACATGACATTGATTGATGCTGTCCGCGATCTGGAAGGGGTGGATGTCGGGGAAACTTCAGATAAAACAGGGCAGCGCACGATCAGCATGCGCGGAATGGGCTCGGACTACACCCTCGTCCTGATCAACGGCAAACGCCAGAACAACCATGGCGACATCTACCCCAACAATTTCGGCGGCAACCAGTTCAACCACATCCCCCCGCTGGACACGATCGAACGGATCGAAGTCATCCGTGGTCCGGCATCTACGCTTTACGGCTCTGATGCTCTTGGCGGGGTGATCAACATCATCACGAAGAAGGTATCGGATCGCTGGGGCGGTTCGGGCACGGTCAGCCGCAGCTTTCAGGAAAATGACAGCTTCGGCGACGACACGACTGTCGACCTGTCTGTGTCGGGGCCCATCGTTCCGGGCAAACTCAATCTGAGTGCCCGGGGCAGCTGGTATGAGCGGGATGCGTCCAATCCGGTCTATGCATCGGTGACAGATCCTTCGGGTGTTGTGCAGAACCGGTCGCTGGGCTTTGGCGGTGGCGGCAAGACCGTCGATAACACCAATGTCACCTATGGTTTCAGCCTGGCCTGGGTGCTGGCGGCCAACCAGACCCTCACATTCGACTTCGATGGGTCCAAGCAGGACTATGACAACGCGATCAAGATCAATGATGCGGGCGTCGAAGAATATCCCGTCGGCACGGTCGACAACATCAACAGCATCTTCACCGCCGGCAATGTCTGCCTCGGTGCGACGGGCAGCAATGCTGCTGCCTGCGCCGCCAATGGGGGCACCTGGTCTCGCCGCGCAAACCCCCGAGTTGGCTACAGCCCGACACAGGAATTCACGCGGGACAGCTGGTCGCTGACCCATGATGGCGAATGGGACTTTGGCAACAGCTTCGTATCGCTGGCCTATGTGGCGACGAACAATAACGGCCGCACCCTGCCGTTCACTGTGGCTGAGCGGGAGTTGCTCCTGACGATGGTGGACGGGACTGGCGACTATGCTGGCCTGAGCGTGGCCGAGCGCCGCGACATTGCCGAAGCGACCTTCCTGCCGCGACCCAAGCGGACGCTGGAAAGCGCTCAATATACCCTCGACGCCAAACTGGACATGCCGTTCGACTATGCAGGTCAGCACAGGGTTGTTGTCGGCGGGCAGGTCATTCAGGGCGAGTTGACCGATGGCGTATTCGGCATGGAAGACGGCACGGCGGGGGAAGCGCAGGAACACAATATGTTCTCGGTGTTTGCCGAGGATACCTGGACGCCGGTTGAGCCTTTCTCGCTGACGGGCGGGGTGCGTTATGACAATCATGATGTGTTTGGCGACCACATCAGCCCACGCCTTTATGCGGTTTACACGATTTCGCCGAGCCTGACTCTGAAAGGCGGCCTCAGCACGGGCTTCAAGACCCCAAAAACAACGCAGCTTTATGACGGGGTTGTGGGCTTTGGCGGGCAGGGGACCACGCCGTTCTTTGGCAATCCGGATCTTAAACCTGAGACGAGCACCAGCACGGAAATTGCCATCTACTGGCAGCATTCGGATGGGCACAACTTCAATGCGACGGTGTTCCGCAATGAATTCGAGGACAAACTAGCCTCCCAGCCTTGCGGCGCGGGCCTTACGCTCAGCTGCTCGAGCACCGGAGAGTATGCAGACCTTGGGTATTCCAACAGCAGCAAGACCGTGAACATTGATGAGGTGGTAATCGAAGGCGCCGAACTTGCCGGGCGTTATGCGATCCTCGACAATCTCAGCTTCCGCGCAAACTATACGTATACGGATAGTGAGCAGAAAAGCGGCGCGCAGGCGGGCCAGCCTCTGGGTGATACGGCCAAGCATATGGCCAATGCGACGCTGGACTGGTCCATCACGGACCGCTTCAGCACGCAGCTCTCGGTCGAGGCCCGCTCCCGGCGCTTTCGCGGTGTCAGTGCCACGACCGGCGATCATCTCTACTACAAGGACTATGAGCTCTTTAACCTGGGCGCGCAGTACCGGGTGAATGACTTTGTCACGCTGAGCGGGCGAGTGAACAACCTGCTCGACGAGGACTTCACCAGCTATCAGTACGAGTTCATCGACAATGGGGACGGCAGCTGGGCGCTGAGCACGCAGGACGATTACAACATCAAGGACAAGGCCCGAAGCTTCTGGATCAGCCTGAACGTCCGCTTCTGATCCTGTAGCAGATACAACAGATACGGGATGAGGCAGCAGGCGCTCGCAGATAGCGGGCGCTTGCTGTTTTTCTGGGGAATTCTACCGAAAGGCCGTCTTTCGGTTTCGGGTTTCCCGGTGAAATGGATCGTCATCAAATTATTGATGATAATAAACGCTATGTTTTCTGACGCCGCCTTGATTCGAGAGCTAAAAGCAATTGTGGGCGCCGGTCAGGTGATCGCGCGCAGGCGGGACATGCGGCGCTTCGTTCGCGGGTTCCGGTCAGGAGAGGGCAGCGCTGTTGCGGTTGTCCGTCCGGGATCGCTGGTTGATCTGTGGCGTGTGGCGCGGGCGTGTGTCCGGGCCGGACGGATCATTATCCTGCAAGCGGCCAATACAGGCGTGACCGGCGGGTCGACGCCCGATGGCGTTTATGATCGCGGTGTCGTGATTATAAACACGATGCGGCTGAAGGGCGTTCACATGCTGAACGCCGGGGCGCAGGTATTGTGTCTTCCCGGAACAACCTTGCATGAACTGGAAAGGGAATTGCGATCCCTGCAACGCGAACCTCATTCGGAGATGGGCTCAACCTGGCTGAGCGCTTCGGTCGTCGGCGGGGTGTGCAACAGTTCCGGCGGCGTTCTGGTGCGGCGGGGGCCGGCTTATACCGAAGCGGCGCTCTATGCGCAGGTCGATGAAACCGGCGAGCTTCGGCTGATCAATGAACTCGGCATAGATCTGGGGCGCGACCCTGAGGAGCAACTGGAAAGTCTGGAGCGTGGCGAATTCTTTCGTGTACTGAATGACATGCATGTACGCGCCTGTTCGGCGCATGGCTATGTCGAGCAGGTCTGCGATTTGGACGCGCATGCTCCGGCCCGGTTCAATGCAGATCCGCGATACCTCAAGGGTGTGTCGGGCAGTGCCGGGCGGCTGATCGTCTTTGCGGTTAGGCTGGACACGTTTCCGAGGCCGGCCACAACCCATGTTTTCCATTTGGCTACGGATGATCCCGGAGTGCTTACAGATATTCGCCGCCGGATGCTGGCGAACACAGGGCTGGTGCCGATTGCAGCGGAATATATGCACCGGGACATGTTCCAGATGGCTGCGCGGTATGGGAAGGATACATTCCTTGCCGTGTGGATGTTCGGGGCCTCCCGGCTGGTTTCTCTTCTTAGCTTCAAGAGGGCGGCTGACGGGATCGCGGAGAGGATTGGGCTGGGCCAGGTGCATTTGACTGACCGCCTGCTTCAGAGATTGGGTCAGCTGGCGCCGCCGCACCTTCCTGAAGGCCTGCTGGAGCGGGGCGAACGATATGCCCATCACCTTTTCCTGAAAGTGGATGGCGAGCAGGTGGCGGCTGTCAGGGCGCTGCTTTCCGATGTGATGCCGCCGCTGAAGGGCGTGTGTCATGAATGCTCGCCCGAAGAGGGCAAGAAAGCGTTCCTCCACCGCTTTACGGCAGCCTGCGTGACAAACCGTTATAGCGCGCTGAAGGGCGAGGCGGATGGCAGCCTGGTGGAGCTGGATGTTGCGCTGAGGCGGAATGACAAAGCGTGGTGGTATGTGCTGCCTGATCACCTCAAGGCGATGGTCGACCAAACGCTCGTATACGGTCATTTCTTCTGCCATGTGTTCCATCAGGATTTCATCCTGAAGAAGGGCGCTGACGAGGCTGCCTTCCGGCGAGGCATGCTGGCGCATTATGCGGCCCGGGGGGCTGAATGCCCGGGGGAATACAATGTTGGCCATCTCCACAAGGCAAAGCCCGGACTGGCAGACTTCTATCGCAAGCTCGACCCGACCAACTCACTCAATCCCGGTATTGGGAAGACCTCGCGCAACAAAGACTGGAAGTGACGCACGGTTTTCCGGGGGCGTTCCATGACGCATTTGGCCCGCGCCCGCGCCCTTGGCCGGGGCGGGAGTGGGCTTTCGGGGGGGGGGGGGGGGGCCCCGTCAGCGGAGCGGGGTGGCGCGTGTCATCCTGCGCGGGTCGGGGCTGCTGCTGCTGGACGAGCCGTTTGCCGGGCTGGATGATGTGTTGAGTGCGCGTCTGGCTGCAAGCCTGTCAGACTGGCTGGCAAGGGGAGGCAGGGCGCTGCTCGTCCTGCAACACAAATCGGACAGGGCTCGCTGGAAAGCGGCACATGTTCAGCAGGTAGTGCTCAGCTGAAGCAGGCGCTCAGAACACCGATTTTTCACTGGTGCTGTAGACATTGACCAGAGCCTCAGCGAGCGCTTCTGCCAGGCGGAGATAAGCCGGGGGCACATATCCGGCCTCCTTGCTTTCTGGCAGGGCCGGGGAGCGGCTGACGCTGATGACGAAAGGCTTGCCTCCAACCTCGACAAAATCAATGCGCCCATAGTCGAGGCCAAGGCGCTTGCGCAGGCTGAGAAGTTCCTCAGGCGGGCCCCACTCTTCGAGGCTGAGCGGTGACGCGGCGCGGATGATGGCGGCGCCAGATGTTTGCAGGCTGAGGAAATGTTCGTCTCCCAGAAAGTAATATTGGCGCAGAACATAGCGGCCGGCATTTTCCTCAGGCAGGAATTTCTGCACGATATAGTCCGGCCCAAAACGGTCGGCAGGCACGTCGTTTATGGACGGGTAAATGCGGTAGTTTTCAAGGACGCTGCCGGGGGCATCTTTCAACGGAGTGGCCCGGGGGTGGACGCCGAACCTGCGTATAAAGGCGAAAGGGGAAGCCGCGCGCGGAACCGGACTGGTATATCCCTGGTCTGCCCGAACGATGACAGGCCCTTTATAGGGCGCGCCGGCCATCAGGAGGCCATCGGCATAGTGATGTTTGCGCAGATCACCTGCACTGGCATTGAACGTGACCGGGTATTGGGCGGCAAATCGCCGGTACTCTTCTGGAATTACCGGGCGGCTGAGATTCAGGAACAGAAGGTCGGCCTCTACAAAAGTGCGTGTGCCCGACAATTCGATGACTTCGATGCCGTTAGCGCGCCATTGGTCTGCCAGCAGCGCTGTAAGATGCGCCCGGTCACCAGGAGCGTGGCCGGAATTGTTCAGGATGGCGATCCGATCGAGCGTATGCCGCAGCGGACGCAGACCGTAAGCCGTACTTGATTGCCGGAGCGAGGCCGGGCTGAGGTGAGGGACCGTAAGCGTGCGCACGGCGTGTCCTTTCCAGCATTCTGAACTGAGCCGGAAGGAGATCCGGCAGGGATAAGCCTGCGCTGGTGCAAGTTCGGAGCCAGAGGCGGGAGTGACGGAGAAAATATTCGTTCGAATGGTGAATTTTCGGGGCTGAATTCTTAAGGTTTTCGCAAACATCAGGGCCGGGGCGCTGCAATTGACACAATGCGTGCCAATATATACCGTTTCCTGCATAGGTTAGCCCTGACCCCTTAGCAAATTCCAGGCGGCATGCAGGGCGCCGCGACGCTTGGGAGGGTGTCTGGTGTCTCTGAAAACTCTGATTGCCTCTCAGGTGATGCAATATGTGACAGGGGAGCGCCGTCAGGTGCGCCGCAGCGCGAGCGCAGAACGGCGCCGGCAAAAGGAGGGACGGATGCACCAGATTGAGTATTTCCATGTGGCCGGCGACCCGTATTCGCATCTTGTCTTGCAGGTGCTGCCGGCGTTGACGGCGCGGTATGATGTGGAGATCAAGCCGCGCCTTGCGCCGCCGCCGGCCGACTGGGCCGCGCCGGAGCGCCGGAAGCTGGAGGATTATGCGCGGGAGGATGGCGCGCGTCTTGCGGCGAAGGCTGGGCTGAGCTTTGCTGATCCGGGCGTGCAGCCTTCTGCGGCGCGTATTGCGCTGGCGGAAAGCGCGTTCGCGGCCATTCTGGACGCGCCGGATTTTGCGGCGAAGGCGCTGGCGATCAGCGAGGCTTTGTGGACGGGCGGCGCGCTGCCGCCGGGCGAGGCATCGGCAGAGGCGGCGTTGGTGGAGGGCGCGGCGCGGCGAGAGAAGCTTGGCCATTATCTTGGCGGCATGCTGCACTATGAAGGCGAATGGTATTGGGGCGTTGACCGGGTGCATTATCTGGAGCGGCGGCTGCGGAGCCTTGGCGCGCAGAAGGCAGGCGCGCCTGAGGACTTTCTGTTTGTCCAGCCGGATAGTCCGCAGGCGGATGCACGGGCGCCAGCGGGCACGGCCAAGGAGGTGCATTTCTATCTCTCCTTTCGTAGTCCCTATACCTACATTGTGGTGGAGCGCGTTCGGGCGCTGGCGCAGGCTTATGGCGCGGAGCTGAAGCTGCGCTTCGTGTTGCCGATGGTGATGCGCGGGCTGCCTGTGCCGCGGATGAAGGGATATTACATCACGACCGATGTGGCCCGGGAGGCGCGACGGATGGGCATTCCTTTCGGCCGAATCGCTGACCCGGTCGGCGCGCCGGTGGAGCGGGGCTATGCCATCCTGCCGATGGCGATGGAGGAGGGCTTGGGGTTTGAATTCTGCCAGTCCTTCCTGAAGGGCGTTTGGGCCGAGGGAATTGATGCGGGCAGCGATGCGGGGCTGAAGATGATCGTTGAGCGTGCGGGGCTCGACTGGGGCAAGGCGCGGGCGCTGATCGGGGGCGATCACTGGCGTGCGGAGGCCGAGGCCAACCGCGCGGAGATGATGGACCTTGGCATCTGGGGCGTGCCGAGTTTCCGGGTAGGCGATGTGGCGACCTGGGGGCAGGACCGGATGTGGATTATCGAAGATGCATTGGCAAAACAGGCGGAGTGATCCGCTCAGGGAGGAAATGATGCAGGTTACCAACGAAGTTTTCCCGACAGATGCCCAGCAGGTTCAGGAGCTGATGCAGCCTGGTCCTGACGGGCCGATCTTCATGGTCAACCTCCTGAAGTTCAAGGACAAAGCCGAATACGCAGATGGCCGCGCGACGGACATGACGGGTCGCGAAGCCTATATGATCTATGGCCGCACGGTGATGGAGATCCTGCCGAAGTTTGGCGGCAAAGCGATCTTTGCCGGAGATGTGACCTTTCTCTCGCTCGGCAAGGCTGAGGAGTTGTGGGACGAGGTGGCCATCGGGATGTATCCACGGCGCGGCGATATGGTGCGGATGTCGATGTCCCCGGAATGGCAGGCGGCGGCGGTGCACCGCACTGCGGGCCTGAAAGGCCAGTTGAACATCGAAACTGTGCTGCCAGCTGCTATGAAAGAGGCCTTCCTGTCACAACTTGGCATCCAGCCATAGGCAGGGGCGGACTTAACCGCTATTAAAGAGCCAGAAAATTGGCCTTGCAAGGATATGGAATGCCGGACGTTCTCGAAAATACTGCGGATAATGCCGACGTGACACCTGAAACCGAAGACGGCCGCAAGCGCCGTTCGGAGCGCAGCCGTGAACAGATCATCGAAGCGATGTTTGAACTTGTCCGCGGCGGCGAGCTTGACCCGGGCGCGGCGCGGATCGCCGAGGTCGCAAATGTCAGCCTACGTACGGTGTTCCGCCACTTCGAGGAAATGGACGGGCTGTATCTGGAAATGAACCGGCGCGTAAAAGCCGAAGTCATGCCGATCGTGGACTCGCCGTTCAATGCCACCCACTGGCGCGACACGGTTCTGGAGCTGGTTGAGCGCCGCTCGGAAGTGTTTGAGCGGATCATGCCTTTCCGGGTCTGCGGCAGTATTCGCCGGTTCCGGTCGGCTTTCCTGATGCAGGGGCATCAGGAGTTCGTGGCGATGGAGCGCGCGATCCTTGATTCTGTACTGCCGGAGGAGGTGCGCTCGGATGTCGTGCTTGAAGCGGCGTTTGATGCGGTGCTCGGCTTTGAAACATGGCGCCGTCTGCGTCAGGACCGGGAATTGTCGGTCGAGGATGCGCAGGCGACGATGCGCAAGCTCGTTGAAGCGCTGCTGGCGTCTGTCTGAGCTGAGAAGGTATGCGCGGAGGATTTGCCCTTCTGTCACTGTGCCTGATCGCGGCGTGCGGGGCATCTCCTTCGGGTGAAGCGCCGCCGGGCGGTTGTGGCTTGAGCGGGGATCAGATCGGCGCCTTTGTAGAAGTTCCCGGCGGCGTTTTGCAGAAAGGCCGCGACGCGATCTATCCCGAAGAGCGGCCCGAAATGACCGTGCATGTCGATGGGTTTGGTATTCAGGCACATGAAGTCACCAATGATCAGTTTGCGGTTTTTGTTGCGGCGACGGGCTATGTCAGCGATGCCGAGCGCGGCGTAATCGAGGATCGGCCGGGGGCGGGGTCAGCAGTGTTCAAAGGCGCGCGCTGGCATCTGATGCGCGAGGCGAACTGGAGAGCCCCTGAGGGTGCGGGCACTTCGATTGAGGGCAAGGGCAGCTGGCCGGTGGTGCATGTGTCGCTGGCCGATGCGATGGCCTACGCCGCCTGGGCGGGCGGGCGCCTGCCGAGCGAGGAAGAATGGGAGCATGCCGCGCGCCTGGGATTGCCAGACCCTGAGCGGGATACCTCCGGCGCGTTTGAAGAGGACGGCATGCCGCGCGCGAATACCTGGCAGGGCATTTTTCCAGTTGCCAATACAGGGGATGACGGCTTTTCCGGCGCGGCGCCTGTAGGGTGTTTTCCCGCTGACACGCTTGGGCTTTCCGACATGATCGGCAATGTCTGGGAATGGACCGATACGCCGTTTGCGCCGGGCAACAATACGATCAAGGGCGGCAGCTATCTGTGCGCGGATAATTTCTGCCGGCGCTACCGGCCAGCAGCCCGCCATCCGCAGGAGCTGGATTTTTCATCAAACCATATCGGCTTTCGGATCGTGAAGGATCTGGAGGCCGAATAGGCCGGTTTCAGTTTGGCCAGAAGATGTATTCTTCGCCCTCGACATAGGGTTCGGCCAGGGTGGTGTCGATCTTGACCGGGCTTTCGATGGTGTACGGATAGAGCGGCTCGCGGGCGTCTTTCCAATGGGCGTCGATGAGGGCCTGGAGTTCGGCGATTTTCTCAGGCTCTGAAGCGGCGAGGTTTGTCTGTTCGGTCGGGTCTGTGTTCAGATTGAACAGCCAGCTTTTCCCCTGACGAGCATTAACCTGCAACTTCCAGCCGCCCGCGCGGACGACCTTGTAATAGCCGCTCGACCAGAAGAGCGCGTCGCCGGGGCGGGCAAAATCGCCGGTGCCGGTTGCGAGCGGGAGGAGGTTCCGGCCGTCGATCTCCACGCCCTCGGGAAGCGGCGCGCCTGCGGCGGCGGCGAGGGTTGGCATCACGTCAATATGCGCGACGGGCTCGTCCACCACAGTGCCGGGCGCGATCACGCCGGGCCATTTGACGAAGAGGGGTACACGGATGCCGCCTTCAAACAGGGTGATCTTCCAGCCTCGATAGGGCGCGTTGACCTCGGGAATGCCGATATATCCGGCCCCGCCATTATCGCTGGAGAAGACGATGATGGTGTTGTCAGCGAGGCCTTCTTCTTCCAGTTTTTCCATGATGCGTCCGACACTGCGATCGACCGCGCGCATCATTGCGGCATAGACGCGGGCTCTGTGCGGCTCGATATCGCCCACGGCTTCATAGTCTTCCTTTGTGGCCTGGAGCGGGGTGTGGACGCCCCAATGGGCGAGATAGAGAAAGAAAGGCCGGTTCCTGTTGGCGTCGATGACTTTCAGGGACTCGTCTGTCCAGTAGTCGGTGAGATAACCGGCCGGCTCGAACCAGTCACTGCCATTATAACTGGCGGCGAAATCCATGCGTGCCCAGAGGAATTTGTCGATGGGGTCAAAATCGAGCCGGGCTTCGACGCCGCGCGGATCGTGTGGGGGCAGGAAGAGGCCGCTTGCCATGTCGAGGCTTTCATCGAAACCCTGATCATTGGGCTTGAAGGGGCTGGTGTTTCCAAGGTGCCATTTGCCGATATGGACGGTGTGATAGCCGCGCTCTTTCAGCACTTCAGCGATGGTCACTTCTTCGGTTGGCAGACCCTGCTCGGCGAAGGGGGGCATCAGCTTTTCGTGTTCCTTTACCCGCTCAGTGGGCGGAAGGCCGGTGCGCATATCGTTGGCGAACATTGGCACGATGCGGGACATGCCGGGCGGGGTGGGCGTGTATTCAAAGCCGGTGCGTATTGGGTAGCGGCCCGTCATCAGCATGGCGCGCGAGGGGGCGCAGGTGGCGGTGCCGGAATAGGCGGTGCTGAAGAGGGCGCCCTCTGCGGCGAGGCGGTCAATGTTGGGGGTTTGCAGGCGCCCGCCCGCCATGCCGCCGCCAAAGGTGGAGATGTCGTTGATGCCCATATCATCGGTCAGTATGAATATAATGTTTGGCGGGCGGTCAGATTGTGCGAGGTCTGCCGTCTCCGGCCCCTGCATCCACTCCACGGGGCGGTTGGGCGCGATTGTGGCACTGTCGCCATGAGTGACGAGGTAGAGGATGATTTCCTTGCGATTGAAGAAGGCGGCCGCGGCGAGCGCGAGGATGACAAGGACGAGACCGAGGAGTATTTTACGCAGCATGGTTGATGGCCTTCTTCTTCCGGTTACGGAGAATGTTGTAGACGAACCAAACTGCGCCGCCGAGGAGCAGGAGGCCGCCAATGCTGAATGCGATGATCTGTGGCAGGACGCGCTTTAACGCGGCGGCCGTCATGTTTTTCTCGACCTGCAAGACGGAGTTGTAGCCCGCTGGGACGTCGAGCACGCCGACGCGCTCGGCATAGGCAGCGTAATCGGCCTGGAGCGCGTCGAAGATATCCGGGTGGGCAGCGCTCAGATCCTGCGTTTCGCCTGGGTCTGTTTCGAGATTGAACAGGCGCCAGTTGCCATCGCCCCAGGGCGCGAGATTGCGGGTGATTTTCCAGGGGCCTTTGTAGAGGGCGGCATTGCCGGACACCTCGATGCCGATGGCGTCCTCGTCCGTATAGACGGATGACGCGGCGCCCGAGAGGAGCGGCAGCAGGCTGCGACCGTCGATGGAGACGCTGCCTTCCGGGGCGGGGCCCGCGCCCACCATATCGAGCAGAGTGGGCGCGACATCGGTGACCAGCGCGAAGGCGTCGACCCGCGCGGGCGCTATGCCGGGGCCGGACATGATGAGCGGCACGCGAAGGCCGCCTTCGGACACGAAGAACTTGAAGAGGTAACTGGGCGAGGAAGCGGCGCTGGCAAATTCCGGGCCGATGAAGCCATAGCTTCCTTTCTCGCCGATGCGTTCGATACCGACATGATATCCGTTGGCGCGGAGCCATGTTTCGAAGCGCGGGTCTTCGGCTGAGGAGGGCTCCGGGCCGTTGTCCGAGGTGACGACGAAGACAGTGTTCTCATAGACGCCCTTGGCTTTGAGATGGTCAATCAGGCGGCCGATATGATGGTCCATTGCTTCGAGCATGCCGGCATTGACGGCCATGCGGGCAGCAAAGAGGCGTTGCTGGTTTTCGTTGAGATCGTTCCAGCTGCGCAGGTCGGGATGCAGCGCGGGCTGAGCGGCGCCGATTGGTACGAGGCCGATGTCCTGGGCGCGCTGCCAGCGGCGTGTTTGCATGGCTTCCCAGCCGTCGCGGTAGGTGTCGAGGTATTTAGCGGTGAATTCGGGCGGGGCCTGGACAGGGATGTGGACCGCCTGGAAACCGAGATAGGCGAGGAAGGGCGCGTTGCTGGTGTCTTCGTCCAGATAGTCGATCATCTTCTCGACGATGAAGGTGGAGGAGTAGAAATCTTCCGGCAGCGCGGCGGCTTTGCCATCTTCATACCAGGGCGCGTCAGCATACAGGGGCAGGTAGGATTTGTCTTCCCAATTGTCCGCCCCTGACGCATCGAGCGCGAAGGAGCGGTCAAAGCCGTGGCTGTCGGGCAGGTCGCCTTCGCCGCTGCCCATGTGCCATTTGCCGGTCATCAGGGTACGGTAGCCCAGCGGCTTGAGGCGGGCTGCGAGGGTCGTCACGCCCGGCTCCAGACTCATCGTGTAGCCCGGCTTGCCCAGATGCTCCCGGGGAAGGACTTCGGGAATTGTGGAAATGCCCGTGCGGTGGTTGTCTATGCCGGTGAGCAGCATGGCACGGGAGGGCGCGCAGAGGGGAGAGGAGCGGTACTGCGTGAACATGGCGCCCGCGCCTGCGAGCGCGTCGATATGGGGCGTGGCCGCTTCGCCGCCATAGATGCCGAGATCCATCAGCGCGGCGTCGTCGATCAGGAGGATCACGATGTTGGGTTTTTCAGGCGATGCCTGGGACAGGGCGGGGGCCACAAGGACCGCGAGCGCTGCAAAGGCAGCGAGAAGCCTGCGCTTCATGATGAAATCCTCCCTTATCTTATCGTTGCGCCTATCAGACATTATGGCACGGTTCGCGTCAATTGATTCCTGTGGCGGCGCTTGCCTGCTGGCGGGAAAGGGCCAGATTGAACCTTCGGGCGCGCTTGAGCGTTCACCTGCGAGGATGGATTTGCCAATCGACTGGATAAAGCCCGGCGCAGGCGGAATTGAAGTGGCCGGCGGGGCTGCGTTCGTGGACCCGTCTCTGCCCAAGCCGCTGGCGATTGTGACGCATGGCCATGCTGACCATGCGCGCGCGGGGCATGGGCGGGTGATCGCCACGCCTGAAACGCTCGCCATCATGGAAGCGCGCTATGGGCCAACGCCGGGTTGGCCGGTGGCGTATGGAGAGACGGTTGAGGTGGAGGGCGTGCGCGTGACGCTCTATCCGGCGGGGCATGTGCTGGGCTCGGCGCAGGTATTGCTGGAGCGGGACGGGGAGCGGGTGATCGTGACCGGCGATTTCAAGCGGGCGAGCGACCCGACCTGCCGGCCTTTCGTGCCGGTGGCGTGTGATGTTCTGATTACAGAGGCGACGTTCGGGCTTCCGGTGTTCCGGCATCCTCCGGCGTCTGGCGAGATTGCCAAGGTGATGGAGCGCCTGGCCGAGAGCCCGGAGCGCTGCGTGCTGATCGGGGCTTATGCGCTTGGGAAAGCGCAGCGGGTGATCTGCCATCTGCGCGAGGCAGGCTATGACAAGCCGGTCTATCTGCATGGCGCGATGGAGAAGCTGTGCGCGCTGTATCAGGCGCACGGCGTTGAGCTGGGGGAGCTGCGCTCTGCGACCGGGGCGGAGGCAGGCGAGATGGCGGGGCATGTGGTGGTGGCGCCGCCGAGCGCGCTGCGCGACCGCTGGGCGCGGCGGTTGCCGGACCCAGTATTGGCGATGGCGTCTGGCTGGCTACAAGTGCGCCAGCGTGTGCGGCAGAATAATATCGACCTGCCGCTGGTGATCTCTGACCATGCCGATTGGGAAGAACTGACGCGGACCATCCGCGAGGTGGCGCCTTCTGAAGTGTGGGTGACGCATGGCAGCGAGGCTGGGTTGTTGCGCTGGTGCGCGCTCAACCAGATACGCGCGCGGGCGCTGCACATGGTGGGCCGGACAGATGAGGGCGAGGCATGATTGCCGACTTTGCCCGCCTGCTGGACCGGCTGATCATCACGCGCTCGCGCAATGAGAAGCTGAGCCTGATAGCGCGATATTTGCGGGAAGCGGCGCCGGAGGATCGGGGCTGGGCGCTGGCGGCGCTGGGCGGTTCGCTGGATCTGCCGCAGCTCACCTCCAGCGTTGTGCGCAAGATGGCGGCGGAGCGGGTGGATGAGGGGCTGCTGCGGCTGAGCCGCGAGTTTGTCGGCGATACGGCGGAGACTGTGGCGCTGATCTGGCCAGCGATGGAGACGGGGGACGCTGGGCCGCCGCTGACGCTACGGGGTGTTGTCGGGGCGCTGAAAGAAGCGCGCCGGGGGGATGCGCCGGGACTGCTGGCGCGGTGGCTGGACCGGTCGACGGCGGAGGAGCGGTTTGCGCTGCTGAAGCTGGCGCTGGGCAATTTCCGGATTGGCATTTCGGAGCGGCTTGCGAAGACGGCGTTTGCTGAAGCGTTCGCGGTCGATCTCGCAGATGTCGAGGAATACTGGCATGCGAGCCCTCCGCCCCATGATGATCTTTTCGCCTGGGCGACGGGCGCGGCGCCCGCGCCGGATGTGAGCGCTGTGGTGCGGTTTCGGCCGTTTATGTTGTCGGTACCGGTTGAGGAGACGCCGCCGGACTTGAAAGATTTTGCGGCAGAATGGAAATGGGATGGCATCCGGGTGCAGCTGGCGCGGGCGGCTGGCGAAGCGCGCCTTTACAGCCGGGGCGGGGAGGACATTACCGGCGCGTTCCCGGAATTTGCGGAGGCTTTGCCGAAGGGCAGCGCAGTGGACGGCGAATTGCTGGTGGCCGATGAAGCGGCGCCTTACCGCACGGCGCCTTTCTCCGAGCTTCAGAAACGGCTTGGCCGGAAGGCGCCGCCGCGAAGCCTGCTGGAAGCTTCGCCCGCGTTCATCCGCCTCTATGACCTGCTGGAGCATGAGGGCGAAGATCTGCGGCCTTTGAGCTGGACGCAGCGGCGGGAGGTGCTGGAGCGTTTTAGCCGGACACTGCCTTCCGGGCGGTTTGATCTCTCGCCTGTGATAGATGTGGCGGATGCGGACATGCTGGACGCGCTTCGACGCGATCCGCCTGCGCCCGCCATCGAAGGCGTGATGCTGAAGCGGCGGAGCAGCGCCTATACGGCGGGCCGCATTTCGGGGCTCTGGTACAAATGGAAGCGCGATCCGTATACGGCAGATTGCGTGATGATGTATGCCCAGCGCGGGTCGGGGAAACGCGCGTCCTTCTATTCCGATTACACGTTTGGCTGCTGGACCGAAGATGGCCAGCTTGTGCCGGTCGGCAAGGCGTATTCGGGGTTTACCGATGAGGAGCTTGTGCGGCTCGACAAATTCGTGCGCGGGAACATTACGGCGCGGTTCGGGCCGGTGCTGGAGGTGCGCAAGGAGCTGGTTCTGGAAGTGGCGTTTGACTCAATTGGCGAGAGCAAGCGGCATAAGTCCGGCGTCGCCATGCGCTTTCCGCGGATCAACCGCATCCGCTGGGACAAGCCTGCGGCGGAGGCTGATACGGTCGCGAACCTGCGGGCGCTAATGGGGCAGAGTTCTTCCGTCGCAGAGTGAAAGCGCGGGCTTGGCAAGGCGCCTGAGGGGCGATAGCAGTTCTAACATAAGAGGTGCCAATAGAGGCACAATCAGACCTCCGGGGAGGAGACTTATGCGCCGTTATCTCTTGATGGGCGTTGCTGCCCTGTTGGCGCCGGCCATGACCGCGCTGGCCGAAACGAGCAAGGCAACACCGGCGACGATCGAGGCCAATCGCGCCTTCTCAGAGGGCCTGCCCTGGGCCGACACGTCGGAAGCGGAACTCTCTGATCGCGGCTTTGTGGCGACGCGGGAAGACCCGGTGATTCTGGGGGCGAATGGCGAGAAGGTGTTTGATCTGAACGCTTATGATTTCGCCGATGGGCCAGCCGCCGAGACCATGAATCCCAGTCTCTGGCGCCATCTCAGCCTGCTGAAAAAGCATGGCCTATACAAAGTGACGCCCGGCATCTGGCAGGTGCGCGGGTTTGATATTTCGGTCATGAGCATCATCGAAGGGGAAACCGGCTTTATCATCGTCGATCCGTTGACGGTAACTGAGTCTGCCGCAGCTGCCTTCGATCTGGTGAAACAGCATCTGGGCGACAAGCCGATCCATGCGGTGATCTACACCCACAGCCATGCGGACCATTTCGGCGGGGTCAAAGGCATCGTGTCGGTGGAGGATGTCGCCGACGGCAAGGTCCAGATCATCGCGCCCGAAGGCTTCATGGAGCACGCGGTCAGCGAGAATTTGATCGCGGGCGGGGCGATGAGCCGGCGTGCCAACTTCCAGTTCGGATCGCGTCTTGAGCCGGGCCCGGCCGGACAAGGCGGGGCAGGCATTGGCACGGGCATTCCGCGCGGCACCATGAGCCTTATTCCGCCCACCCATTCGGTTACCGCGACCGGTGAGACGATGGTGATCGACGGGATCGAGATTGAGTTCCAGCTGACACCCGGCACCGAAGCGCCTGCGGAGCTGAACTTCTATTTGCCCCAGCTGCGCGCACTGTGCCTGGCTGAGAACGCCAATGCGACGATGCACAATGTGTTGCCGCCGCGCGGGGCGCTGGTGCGCGACGCCAAGGCATGGGCGGATTACCTTACCGAGTCGATTGCGCTGTATGCGGACAAGACAGATGTGATGTTTGTCTCGCATGGCTGGCCGCGCTGGGGGCAGGCGGAGGTGACAGAATTCATGAGCCACCACCGTGACGCCTACAAATACCTGCACGACCAGACCATCCGTCTGATGAACAAGGGCTATACTGCCAGTGAGATTGCAGAAGTGATTGCGCTGCCTGAAAGCCTTTCGAGCAAATGGTACAATCGCGGCTATTACGGCACGATGTCTCACAATTCCAAAGCGGTCTATCAGCGCTATCTCGGCTGGTATGACGGTAATCCGGCGAACCTGAATGCGTGGCCGCCAGAGGAAGCAGGCAAGCGCTATGTGGCGGCGATGGGCGGGGCGAAAAAAGCGTTGAAGGTGGCGCACAAGGCCTATGATTCGGGCGATTATCGCTGGGCAGCGCAGGTGGCGAGCCATATCGTGTTTGCAGACGATACAAACTTGAAAGCGCGCGAAGTGTTGGCCAAAGCGTTCGAGCAGATGGGCTATCAAGCCGAAGGATCGCTCTGGCGGAACATGTATCTGACCGGCGCCGCCGAGGCGCGCGAGGCGCCGAACGATCGTCAGATCACGACCGTTTCACCCGACATGATCGGCGCCATCACAACGCCGCAGGTGTTCGACATGCTGGCCATCCGCGTTGACCCTGAAAAGGCTGTAGGCATCGATACGTCGGTCGCGTTCGTGTTCCCGGACCGGGGCGAGACGCGCCGTGTTTCCCTGCGCAATTCCGTGCTGGTGCATGAGGATGGCGTGACCGGGCCGGTGGCTGCAACGGTCACGATTCCGCGCCCGGCCTTCCTGGCGATGCTGTTTGCCGGGCAAACGCCGGCCGCGCTGATGGAGGCGGGCATCATGAAGGTGGAAGGCGAAGCGGGCGCGACAGCGGCGCTCATGTCCGCTTTTGAACCGGCTGACACCGGTCCGCCCTTCAGAATTGTAACGCCTTGAATCAAAAGGCCGGGCGATGAGCCCGGCTTTTCAATTCTGGCTGTGATTTGATGAGATTACTTCTTAGCGCAGCGGCTGTTGAAGGTAGCGATGTCGTCATTGTACTGACGTACACTGGCTTGCAACGCCATCTCGCTGCGGGCAAATACCTGCCTGGCGTTATCATAAGCTGCCTTGGTCTGATCAGCGGTGGCGGCGTGACCGGCAGAAATGAGACGGTGTGTTTCTGCCTCTTCCCAGGCTTCGCCAGTAGTCTCCACCGTCACGGCAGCCGCATCTCGGGTCTTGGTCATCTCTATGATATCAGCCTGTTTCGGCGTCAGTGTAGCGGCCATTGCCTTGCAAGCCTTCAGATCAGATGCGCCACTGGCATCTGCGGCGACCGCATGGGCTCCGAAAATCAAAACGGCAAGCATAAGAGGGCGGATCAGAAGCATAGAGAACTCCGTGTTTATGCGCCGCAGTATCGAAAACCCCGATGAAGCCAAGCTGAACGCGCGTGCCCCCAATCTGCCGCATTTCAGTCGTGGTGCTGCTCCACCCGTATCCGGCCTGCGGTGATTTCGTCGATGATGTTGAACACTGCGTTGAAATCCTGAAGCAGTTCACGGATACGATCGGGGCTGTCGAGCGGTTTGAACATGCTTCCCGGCTCGAACAGGTTGCCGCCCTGGACGGTGATCAGGCATTCGCCACCGTCGAAACAGGCTTTCAGCTTGCCACCTTTGAACACCTGCTCAAGGTCCACCAGTTTCTGCATCACATCCGGCGTCAGCAGGTAGCGGCTTTCGACCTGATCGGTCGTGTAAACTTCAAATATCTTCTCAAAGGTCGGGTCTTCCAGGCCTGCGCGCTGCATGCCTTTGCCGCCGCCGAAGCGGTTGAAGAGGCCGGCATCGCGGGTGACCAGCGTGCGGCCATAGAAGGTCTTGTGGAAGTCCAGCCGCAGGCACTGGCCCTTAAACACGGTCACCCAGGTAGTCCGTGTGCGGCCTTTGGAGTCGGTTGTAGTGCGTTTCTCTTCCAGATGCGCCTCGAAGAGTTCGAAATTCACCTCCCGGCGCACGCCTGTGATAAAATCTTCGTACTTCGCCCGGTCCCAGCCCGGAACGACGCCGACTTCCTTGTGCCGCGTAATTGACGAGACGGGGCCGGGATTGGCCGTGAAGTTCAGGTCCAGCTGCTCGGCGATGGGCAGGACGATCAGCGACTTTGCCTCCTTGGCAAACTGCGTGACGCCATGTTCGCCGCCCGCATAGACCATCAGGCCCACGAAAGCGATAACAATGGCGACCCAGAACTCTTGTGTTGCGATGCCCGCAAGGACGCCTACGGCGATCAGCCCGCCAGCAATCCACCGGCAGAGAATGGCGCGTTTGGTGGCCTTGATCCGGTCATCTTCCCGCTCCATCAGCGCCGGGCGGATGCGTTCTTCGAAGACCTGCCCGAATCCCTGAAACTCTTTCGGAAGACCTGAGAGCGCGTTCTGAATCGCCTGATTTGCCGGGGAAGGCGCCGCTGAGGCTGTATCATCCGTCATTCAAAGTGTCCCAAACTGTCTGACCATTACGGGGAGCTTAGGGCGAGTTGGCGCTGTCTGAAAGGGGCCGGTTCCCGGCGCGGCGCAGATCAGAGTTTCAGACGCAGCAGGAATTCAAGATCCTGCTGGCGGCCAACGGGGAAGAGGAACTCTCCCACCTTTTCCCAGCCATAGCGGGCATAAAGGCGTTGGGCGCCCTCATTCTCCGAAAAGACGCTGAGATACATTTCCGGCGCGCCGCGCTTGCGGGCCCAGGAGAGCGCCTCATCGACGAAGCGGGAGCCCAGCCCGCGGCCCTGAAGGGGGGTGTCGACATAGAGACGCTTCATCTCTACCGCGCCGGGCAGGGCGCCCTCTGCCGGCAGCGATAGCGGGCTGCAAAGGAGATAGGCGCCGAGCATTGCGTTATCATATTCGGCGACGCGGATGAGGTTTTCGGGGTCTGCGAGATAGTCCCTGTAGGCAGCCTCGCCATGCGACACTTCAAGGAAGGTTGTGAGGTCTTGCGGATTGTAGAGCGGGCCGAACTTGTCGGTGAACGTCTTCTGCGAGAGGGCGGTGAGCGCGGCGAGATCGCCGGGCACAGCGCCACGAACCGTCAGGGCAGAGGTTTCACTCGGCATCGTCTTCGCCATAGATCGCCGTGCCTGAGCCTGAAGCGTCGATCCAGCCGCGATACATGCCGGCGGCGTTGAAGACAAAGCCATAGTCGCCCGCGCCGCCGATCACGATCACGCCGCCATCGCCGCCGAGCGCTGCGACTTCGCCGAGAGCCACGCCGGCGGCCGTCTTCACGTCTTCTCCAGCAAGCTTCACCCGGTTACAGATCGTCTTAGCGACGCCGACGCGGATGAAATATTCGCCATGCCCTGTGGCGGAGACCGCGCACACGCCGTTCTCGGCATAGGTTGCCGCGCCAATCAGGGGGGCGTCGCCCACGCGGCCAGCGGCTTTGGCGGTCATGCCGCCGGTGGTCGTGGCGGCGGCCAGATTGCCGTCGATATCCATCGCTACAGCGCCGACCGTACCGTGACGATCAGCGGCTGTGCGGGCGCGTTCCTCTAGGACGCGCTCAAGTGCTTCGCGGCGGCGGTCGGTGTCGAAATAGGTGTTGTCGACCATCTCCAGGCCCTGCGCCTGCGCGAAGGCATCGGCGCCTTCACCGGCAAACATAACGTGTTCGGACTTTTCCATCACGGCGCGGGCGGCCAGGACCGGGTTCTTCACGCGCATCACACCGGCGACGGCGCCGGCATTGCGGTCGCGCCCGTCCATGATCGAGGCGTCGAGTTCGTGCGTACCGTTTGCAGCGAAGACGGCGCCATGACCGGCATTGAACAGGCCGTCATCTTCCATTGTCAGCACAGCGGCTTCAACAGCATCCAGCGCGCTGCCGCCTTCGCGCAGCACGGCGGCGCCCGCCTTCAGCGAGACGTTCAGCGCGGCGATGTAGGCCGCTTCCATCTCCGCCGTCATGGAGCCGGGCAGGATCACGCCCGCCCCGCCATGGATCACGAGACGCCATTCGGGCGCTGGCGATTCCAGGGCTGGGGCAGGCTCAGAAGAAACGCTGGCGCAGGCTGTCGCGATCAGGCCGCCAAGGGCGAGGGCAGCGTGCGTCAGTGTCTTCATGGGTCATATCCCTTCCAGGCTCGTGCGGGCGGCTTTGAGTTTTTCGCGGCGGGCGCTCCAGTCCCGGATGCGCTCGCGGTTTTCCTCGACGATCTCCTCGGGCGCCTTGGCCACGAAATCGGCATTGCTCAGTTTTTTCTCGGTGCTGGTGATGTCCTTGTCGAGGGTGGCGATTTCCTTGTCGAGGCGCTTGCGCGCTTCGGATATGTCGATCAGGTCGGCAATGCTCATCGCGGCGACGGTTGATCCGACCACGGCGGAAACGGCGCCCGAAGGCATCGTGTTCGGCAGGGTCAGTTCATCCACCCGCGCCATGCGGCGCAGAATCTCTTCGTGCGATCCGACGCGCATGAGGTCGGTGGTCGAAGCGTTAACGATGGCGAGTGGCACCTTGGCCCCGGCGGGCACGCCGAGATCGTTGCGGAGGGAGCGAATCTCGGTGATCAGGTCGATCAGCCATTCGATCTCGGCCGTTGCGGCTTCATCGCGCCAGCCCGCGGCCTTCGGCCAGTCCTGGCGCATCAGGAAGCCCTGCTCATTCGCGCGGCCGGGCGCACGGCGCTCCCACAGCTCTTCGGTCACGAAGGGCATGAACGGGTGGAGCAGTTTCAGCGCCTCGTCGATCACATAGCCGCAGACCATGCGCGTCTCGCTCTTGGCGCTGTCATCCATGCCTGCGAGCAGGGGTTTGATCAGCTCCAGATACCAGTCGCACAGCGTGTTCCAGATGAAGCGATAGAGGGCGCCGGCCGCTTCATTGAAGCGGTATTCTTCAAGGCCGCGCGTGACTTCTGCGACGCAAGCGTCGAGTTCGCTCAGAACCCAGCGGTTGACGGGGCGTTCGATCGTGGACGGATCAATCGGGCCGGGCGCGCCGCACTCGTTCATCTCGGCAAAGCGTACAGCGTTCCAGAGCTTGGTCGAGAAGTTGCGGTTGCCTTCCACCACCTGTTTGGACAGGCGGATATTGCGGCCCTGACCAGCAAGGCGGCTCACCGCGAAGCGCAGCGCGTCGGCGCCATACTCGTTGATGAGGTCGAGCGGGTCCATGACGTTGCCTTTGGACTTCGACATCTTCTGGCCCTTCTCGTCGAGGACGAGAGCGTGGATGTAAACGTCCTTGAACGGAACCTGGCCAGTGAACTCCATGCCCATCATCATCATCCGGGCGACCCAGAAGAAGATGATGTCAAAGGCGGTGACCAGCGTGGCGGTGGGATAAAAGGTCTTCAGCGCGTCGGTTTCATCCGGCCAGCCCTGCGTGGAGAAGGGCCAGAGGGCGGAGGAGAACCAAGTGTCGAGGACGTCGGTTTCTCGAAGCAATTCGGTGCTAATAAGCTGACCGCTTGTGTCCAAAGTAAAGCCTGGCGCAACAAGATCGTCTTCGTCGGATGCGATTTCGACATTAACATCGCCACCGTAGTAGGACCTTGCAAGCAACAAAGCCTGTTCCGCAGTTTCGGCGACAAACGGGCGAAGCGTTCGACCGTGCGGATCTAAGGGACGTCTGTCGCTATCTATTTCGACTCCATACCATGCCGGAATCCGGTGGCCCCACCAGAGCTGGCGCGAGACGCACCAAGGCTGAATGTTGTCCATCCAGTTGTAATAGGTCTTGGTCCAGTTCTCCGGAACGAAGCGCGTCGCGCCGTCCTGCACGGCCTTGATCGCGGGCTGGGCGAGGGTGTGCGCATCGACATACCACTGATCGGTGAGCCACGGTTCTATGACAACGGCTGAGCGGTCGCCAAAAGGCTGTTCGATCTTCAGCTTTTCGGTCCGTTCAAGGAGTTCATGCGCCTCGAAGAGCTCAACAACCTTGTCGCGGGCCTTGAAGCGGTCAAGGCCGCGGAAGTTTTCCGGGATACCCGCAGCGTCTGCTTCGGCGCCACTGACGATGGCCGCAACGGCGTTGAGAATATTCAGCGGCGTATGCCCCGCGCGCTTGCCCACTTCAAAGTCGTTGAAGTCGTGCGCCGGGGTGATCTTCACGGCGCCGGAGCCCTTTTCGGGGTTGGCATATTCGTCCGCCACAATCGGCACGCGGCGGCCAACAATCGGCAGCTCCACGAATTTGCCGACGAGGCCAGCATAGCGTTCGTCTTCGGGGTGGACCGCAACGCCGGTATCGCCCAGCATGGTTTCCGGCCGCGACGTGGCGACCACGATATAGTTGCGGGTCTCGGTGCCGGCCGGATTGCCGCCTTCATCCTTGACCGGATGTTCGTAGGTCACCCCATCGGCCAGCGGATAGCGCAGGTGCCAGTAATGCCCATCGACTTCCTTCTGCTCGACCTCAAGATCAGAGATCGCCGTCTGGAAATGGGGGTCCCAGTTCACGAGGCGCTTGTCGCGGTAGAGCAGTTTCTTGCGGTAAAGGTCCACGAACACCTTGGTGACGGCCTTGGAGAGGCCCTCATCCATCGTGAACCGCTCCACGCTCCAGTCGCAGGATGCGCCCAGGCGCTTGAGCTGCCCGACAATGGCGCCGCCGGATTCTTCCTTCCATTCCCACACGCGCTCAACAAAGGCCTCACGGCCCATAGAGCGGCGATCGGTGTTGCCGGCTTGGGCGAGCTGGCGCTCGACCACCATCTGCGTCGCGATGCCCGCATGGTCGGTGCCCGGCTGCCAGAGCACATTCTTGCCGCGCATCCGCTCAAAGCGGATCAGCACATCCTGCAACGTATTGTTGAGCGCATGGCCCATGTGCAGCACGCCGGTAACGTTCGGCGGCGGAATGACGATGGAATAGGCCTGGGCGCTGGTATCGCCGGAGGGATGGAAGCATCCGGCCTCCTCCCAGGCTTTATACAGCCTCGGTTCGGCTTCGGCGGGGTCAAATCTTTGATCAAGCATTGTTCTTGGGGGCTTTACGGGCAGGGCAAAAAGAAAAAAGCGCGCCTGTGAAGACGCGCCGTTCCCTATAGCAAGTTTGAGGGATGAGGCTAGCGCGCCATGCGGGCAATACGCTGCACTTCGGCTTCTACCTTCTCTTCAACGATGCGGGCGAGGTTGGCATCGAGCCATTCCTTGACCATCGGCTTGAGCATTTCGCGCACCAGACCTTCGAGCGTGTTGTCGCTGCCAAGGTCCATCTTGGAGATCAGCTTGCCGAGTGATCCAGCAGCCGATTCGGCGATTG
>JBKBIZ010000370.1:0-515 GCA_046293975.1 Hyphomonas sp.
GGTAGGCCCAGGTCCGACGGGATCCAGTCCAGGCCAAGGTTGGCGACCGTTCCGATCACCAGAACATTGGCGACGGTCCCGATCCCCGGCCTCTGGCGCAGGGGAATCCACAGCAGCAGCACGGCCATACCGATCAGATTGACCACCAGGCCGAAGCTGATCCCGGCCGGGCCGGCGAACCGCTCGAACACGCCCTGGTCTCCGTCAATCGTCATGTCCGCCGCCAGGGTCGCGAGCGGAACCTTGCCGTAGACGGCGGCGGCGAGCAGCGGCGGCCGGATCGTCACCGTCACGTCCACGCCCGCGATCTCGCCGCGCTGCGCCTGAAGCCCGCCTTCGGACACCGTCACCCGGAAACTCTCGTCGTCGAAGACGAAGCCGAGCGCCATGGCGGCCTTACCGGCTCGACCGGCGTCGAACATCGTCTTGAACGACAGCATGATTGAGACCGCGCTGATCGGCAGCGTCGGATCATGCGCCGGCGACCGCGCGGCCCAGCGGCCGAGAACCATGAA
>JBKBIZ010000371.1:0-515 GCA_046293975.1 Hyphomonas sp.
TGAAGAACTGAACGACCGCCAGGCCGCGCATCGTCTCGGGCATGCGGAAGATGTCGTTCAGGATCTCGGTGGCGGCGTTGACGATGCGGCGGCGCTGCATCATGCCGACCGCGATCTGCAGCAGCCCGAAACCGGCGAAGAAGCCCGCCAGAACCAGCAGCTCCTTCTCCAGGTTCAGCGCGCCGATCAGCACGAAACCCAGGCCCCCCAGCACCGCGCAGACCAGGCCCGACGTCATCCAGCCTTGAACGCTGCGCGCCGGCGCCTCGGGGCCGTCATCAACAGATGCGCCCAGCGCTTCCTGTTTGGCGCGCTCGAAGGCGGCGATCTGTTCGGGGCTGTATTCCTTGGTGCTGAGCACGGTCCACAGGACGGCCGCGAACAGGCCGGCGGCGCCGACATAGAAGGCGATCTTGACCGACAGGGGCACGACGCCGGCCTCGGCCGTCGAGGCGATGTTGAAGACGTTGGACAGAAGCCACGGCAGGGTCGAGGCGAAGACCGCCCCGGCGCCT
>JBKBIZ010000372.1:0-515 GCA_046293975.1 Hyphomonas sp.
ACGGCGCCATGTTCGGCTCGATGAACCTCTACGACAACGTCGCCTTCCCGCTGCGCGAGCACACCAAGAAGTCCGAGTCCGAGGTCCGCGCCATCGTCATGGAGAAGATGGACCTCGTCGGCCTCCTCGGAGCCGAGGACAAGCTCCCGGGCGAGATCTCCGGCGGCATGCGCAAGCGCGCCGGCCTGGCCCGCGCGCTGGTGCTCGACCCCGAGATCGTGCTCTTCGACGAGCCCGACTCCGGCCTCGACCCGGTGCGTACGGCGTTCCTCAACCAGCTGATCGTCGACCTCAACGCCCAGATCGACGCCACCTTCCTCATCGTCACCCACGACATCAACACCGCGCGGACCGTGCCGGACAACATCGGCCTGCTCTACCACCGCCACCTCGCGATGTTCGGCCCCCGGGAGGAGCTGCTCAGCTCCGAGGAGCCCGTCGTGCGCCAGTTCCTCAACGCCCAGAAGGTCGGCCCCATCGGCATGTCGGAGGAGAAGGACGCCGACGAGCTCGCC
>JBKBIZ010000373.1:0-514 GCA_046293975.1 Hyphomonas sp.
CGATGGCTTCCAGGATCTCGGTGATGCCGATTCCCGACTTGCCGGACGCGAACACGGCGTCCTCGGCGGGAATGCCGATCACTTCCTCCAGTTCCTGCGCCGCGCCTTCCGGGTCGGCGGCCGGCAGGTCGATCTTGTTGATGACCGGCACGATCTCCAGGTTGTTGTCGATGGCCAGGTACGCGTTCACGATGGTCTGCGCCTCGACGCCCTGCGAGGCGTCCACGAGCAGCAGCACGCCCTCGCACGCGGCCAGGGACCGGGAGACCTCGTAGTTGAAGTCCACGTGGCCGGGCGTGTCGATCAGGTTGAAGGTGTACGTCTCGCCGCCCGAGCCGTCTTCCTGCGCGGGACGGGTGTACTGGAGGCGGACGGGCGTGGATTTGATGGTGATGCCGCGCTCGCGTTCGAGTTCGAGCGTATCGAGGGTCTGGTCGCGCTTGTCGCGCTCGGTCATCGCGCCCAGACGCTCCATGATGCGGTCCGCGAGGGTCGATTTCCCGTGGTCCACATG
>JBKBIZ010000374.1:0-513 GCA_046293975.1 Hyphomonas sp.
GACCTGTCGGGGGCTGAACTGCACGGCGTGAACTTCAACGGCGCGACCCTGGCCGGAGCGAATTTCTCGAGCAGCGAACTGTTCGGCGCCACCCTGGCCAATGTCCACGCCGTCGGGGCCAACTTCAATGACGCCGAGATCAACGCCTCCAACCTGTCCGGCGGCGATTTTTCCAACGCCTCCTTCCGCGACGCCAGCCTGGACGGCGCCCGCCTGACCGGGGCCACCTTCACCCGCGCCGACTTCAACGACGCCTCGCTGCGCCGCACCGACATCCGGGGCGCCGACCTGTCAAACGCGCGTGGCCTGACCCAGGACCAGATCAGCGAGGCCTGCGGCGACGGCTCGACGCGCCTTCCCGGCCGCCTGACGGCCCATGCCTGCCGCAGCACCTCGATCCGCATCATCAGGTCGCCGCCGGTTCCGCCCCGCGTGCGCAACTTCGTCAACGCCGGGAACTGAACGGCGCGGTGACGAAAGCCGTTTCCGAGCCCTGACGGCCGGCTTTCCAAA
>JBKBIZ010000375.1:0-513 GCA_046293975.1 Hyphomonas sp.
GGGAAGTTCATCCATCCAGGCCCGCAGGTCCTCGAGCATGCCCACGCCGACCTGATCGGCGTTGATGCGTTGATCCAGCACCCAGGCGCGAGCGTCCTTCCGATCCAGAGTTTCGGCGAGCAAGACGTTGACATCCAGCACATCGACACCCTCGTCGCGCATCAGCGCTGAAAAGACATCATGGTCCTTCTGCGCCTGCTTGACCCAGAAGACGTCGTCGAACAGCAGTTCCTCACGATTGGATGGCGTGAGGCGGCGATGAGCGAGCCCGGGGCGGCAGACGATCACCTGCCGCAGCGTTCCGGTTTCGGAATGGACTCCAAGTGGGAGAGTGACGGTCATTCTGATGGTTCCTACTCGGTACTGTTAGAGGGCGCTGATCGCGCCGGTCCACATCAGGTAGCCAGCCATGACTGCCGCGATCACGATGCCCGCTCCGATGAGCGCCTCAATGCCGGAGAAGGCCTTTTTGCCGCGCGCATGCCGGGCCGACCAGTAGACGGGGACCCCGAC
>JBKBIZ010000376.1:0-512 GCA_046293975.1 Hyphomonas sp.
CGACCCTGCGGCCTCCGGCCCTGCCGTGCGCGTCCTGCTGGTCGACGACCACGCGGTCGTCCGCCAGGGCCTGCGCCTGTTCCTGGGCCTCGACCCCCTCATCGACGTGATCGGCGAGGCCGCCAACGGCGAGGAAGCCCTGACGCAGGTCGCCGCGCTGCACCCCGACGTGGTCATCATGGACCTGATGATGCCCGTCATGGACGGCATTACCGCCACCCGCGCCCTGAAACGCGCCCACCCGGACACCGAGGTGATCGCCCTGACCAGCACCCTGGAGGAACACAAGGTGAACGGCGCCATCGAGGCCGGCGCGATCAGCTACATGCTCAAGGACGCCTCGTCGGACACCCTGGCCGACGCCATCCACGCCGCCGCGCGCGGCGAGGTGCGCCTGCACCCGGAAGCGGCCCGCCGCCTCGTGCGGGACTTCCGGGGCGGCGAGATGCGCGAGAGCCTCACGCCCAAGGAAACCATCGTCCTGCAACTGATCGCGCACGGCTACAGCAACC
>JBKBIZ010000377.1:0-512 GCA_046293975.1 Hyphomonas sp.
ACTGACGGAGCAGGCCAGTACGGGTTCCTGCGCGTCCCTGCCGGGACCGTCACCGTGCAGGCCGGCACCGGCAGTCTCACCACCCGCGCCGCCGACGGACAGGTGCTGCGCCTTCCGGACCTGCCCGTGAACTGATCCGCACGCCGGTCGAGGTGGCCTGCGGGGTCACCCGGCCGGTTCAGTGGTGGGGCGCGTTCAGGTTCAGCTGCTGCGGGGACTGCGGGCGGGCCAGCAGGAAGCCCTGCACGTGCGCGCAGCCGCAGGCCTGCACGAAGCTGAGTTCCTCGGGTAGCTCGACGCCCTCTGCGACGACCACGAAGCCCAGTTCCAGGCCCAGGTGGACGACGCTGCGCAGCAGCACCTGCCGGCGCGGGTCGAGATGCACGCCCTGGACGAGCAGCCGGTCGAGTTTCAGGAAGTCGATCGGCAGCTGGCTCAGCAGCGCGAGGCTGGAGTACCCGGTGCCGAAATCGTCCAGGGCGATGCGGGCCCCCAGCGCTTTCAGGGCGTGC
>JBKBIZ010000378.1:0-512 GCA_046293975.1 Hyphomonas sp.
CGGGGCCACATAACCCGTCAGCAGCGAGTACAGATAGTCCGGGCCGCCGGTGCGGGCCTTGGCCAGCAGCGACATGTCCGGCGGCAGGGCGCCGCCATTGCCGGCCCGGGCGGCCGCCTCGTTCGGATAGGGCGAGGTGAAACGATCCGCCGAGGTCGCCGGACGCTTGATCGCATCGCCGGTCTCGGAATCGATATCGGCCACCTCGTAGTCCTTGGCGATCGCCTTGACCCACGGGTTGTCGTTCGGGTTCTTGTACTCGGCGTTATAGAACGGACCGCCCTTGTCGCCCAGGTTGCGGAAGCTGACCAGGCTCATCGAGTGGCAGGCCGAGCAGACCTCTTTGTAGACCTGATAGCCGCGTTGCAGCTGGGCATAGTCCCACTTGCCGAACGCACCGTCGAACGAGAAGCCGTTCGCCGGGCCTTCACCATGCTCGTAGAAGGCATAGGAAGGCTGCTTTTCCGGCGCCGGGCCGAAGGCGAAGTTGTAGACACCGGGTGCAAGCGACC
>JBKBIZ010000379.1:0-511 GCA_046293975.1 Hyphomonas sp.
GCGACGCATGCGGCGTGGGCCTGATCTGCTCCATCGACGGCACGCCGCGCCGAGACGTGGTCGAATATGCGATCCGCAGCCTGAAGGCCGTGGCCCACCGGGGCGCGGTCGATCCCGACGGCCTGTCCGGCGACGGCGCCGGCATCATGTGCGAACTGCCCCAGGGCTTCTTCGCCGACCAGGTGGCCTCGATCGGCCAGTCCCTGCGTCCCGGCCCGATCTGCGTCGGCCAGGTCTTCCTGCCGCGCACCGACCTGGGCGCCCAGGACCGCGCCCGCGCCATCGTCGAGACCGAGGCCCTGCGCGCCGGCTTCTGGATCTATGGCTGGCGCCAGACGCCCATCGACCTGTCGGTGGTGGGAACCAAGGCCGGCGCGACCCGACCCGAGATCGAACAGATCATGCTGGCCCCGCCTCTGGACGACGCCGGCCAGCCGCTGGACGGCGAGGCGCTGGAGCGCGAACTGTATCTGTGCCGCCGCCGCATCGAAAAGACGGTCAAGACCGAGAA
>JBKBIZ010000037.1:0-26965 GCA_046293975.1 Hyphomonas sp.
GCCGTGCCGATGCAATAGAAGGTGTCGTCGACATTCGTCACCCAGTCGCGCAGGGCTTCGTTCATCGCATCTTTGAGGGTGCCCGTCCCCGAGGAGACCGGAACGATCTGCGCGCCGAGCAGGCGCATCCGGAAGACGTTGGGCTTCTGGCGCTCGACATCGGTCTCACCCATGAACACCACGCAGTCGAGGCCAAAGCGTGCGCAGATCGTCGCCGTCGCCACGCCGTGCTGGCCAGCGCCGGTTTCGGCAATGATGCGCTTCTTGCCCATCCGCCGCGCCAGCAACACCTGCCCGAGGCAGTTGTTGATCTTGTGCGCGCCGGTGTGGTTCAGCTCATCGCGTTTGAAATAGATCTTCGCCCCCCCGAAATGCTCGGTCAGGCGCTCAGCAAAATACAGCGGTGATGGCCGGCCCACATAATGGGTCCAGAGGTCGTCCATCTCCGCCTTAAAGGCCGGGTCTTGCTTGGTCGCGCGATATTCGCGCTCCAGATCGAGGATCAGCGGCATCAGCGTCTCGGCCACATACCGCCCGCCAAATTCACCAAATCGGCCATTCGCGTCCGGCCATTGATCCCAGGTATTGCGCAGATCCATCACTTTTCCTCTGATCCCCGCTGCGCGAAGGATCGCGCTCAGGGTTGCTCACTTGCCTTCGCTGCGCGAATGAACGCGCGGACGAGTTCCCTGTCCTTTAACCCCCGGATACGCTCGACGCCAGAGGACACATCAACGCCGGTTGCCCCTGTCTCGGCGATGGCCTCGGCCACATTCTCCGGTGTCAGCCCGCCGGCCAGAAGCCAGGGCTTTGGCGCGGTCCAGCCATTGAGGATCTGCCAGTCAAACGCCGCGCCGTGCCCGCCCGCAATGGTGGCGCCTGCCGGTGCTTTTGCGTCCACGAGTAGTCCATCGATGTCCTGAAATGTCCCGATTTGTCCCAAATCTGACTTCTCACGGACGCCAATTGCCTTCCAGATGGCGCATCCTGTCAGTCTTTTGAGCTCTGCGGCGCGCGCCGGCGTTTCCTGCCCATGCAATTGTAAAACCGGGAAACCGAGCGCCGCAACCGCCGTCGCCTCTTCATCTGATGGGTTTACGAGCAGCGCCACAGGCACAGCCTTCCCCACTGAAAGCAAAAGCGTTTCTGCCGCCGCTAGCGTGATCTGCCGCGGGCTCGGCGCAAACACAAAGCCGATCCAGTCCGCCCCCTCCCGGGCCGCGAACGCCGTCATATCCGGGTCTTTGAGCCCGCAGATCTTAACCTTCACCATAAGAGCCCGTTACGCCAGCCAGAGCCCCGCGTCCACCGGGCCCCACTGGACAGATCCTCCCATACCTCCCACTGCAATAGTCACAGCAGCTAGGGGCGGATTACGGCATGCAACGGAAAATGGGACCAGGCCTCCTGCTTGATGCGTGCGGCCATCTTGCCGAGCGCGGCTGGGCCACACACGAAGTTCGCCAATATGACCGGGCCGCTATCCGGGCCAACAGCATGCGCATCAAGGAATGGGACTATTACTGCATCCTCACCCCGGAATTCGGGATCGCCCTGACGGTTGCGGACAATGCCTATCTTGGCTTCCTCGGCGTCTCCTGGATGGATCTGAAAGCTGGCACTGCCGTAAACGAAGGGGGGGTGATCCCCTGGCCGATGGGCCGGATGCGCTTGCCCGCCAGCGCAGACATTGGTGACATCATCCAGGAAACCAGCGCCATAAAGCTCGCCTTCCGACATGAACCAGGCGGCCGTAGGCTAACCCTCGATGCCCCGAACTTTGCCAAAGGGGCGGGCCTGAAGGGTGAACTCTGGCTCGACCAGCCGGAAATGGACCGGATGGTCATTGCCACGCCCTTTCCCAAGGCACCCAAGGCTTTCTACTACAATCAGAAGATCAACTGCCTGCCTGCGGCCGGAAACGTCATCCTCGGCGGCACAGCCCATCGCTTCGAGCCGCACACCGCCTTCGGCGTGCTCGATTGGGGTCGCGGCGTCTGGACCTACAGCAATACCTGGTATTGGGGCTCCGCTTCGGGAAAGGCGGGAGGGCGAACCGTCGGCTTCAATATAGGCTACGGCTTTGGTGACACCTCCGCTGCCTCAGAGAACATGCTGTTTGTGGACGGCATTGCCCACAAGCTCGATCAGGTGACCTTCCACATGCCAGCCGGCGCGCCCGACAGCGCGCCCTGGCAGTTCACTTCCAATGACGAGCGCTTCGTCATGACATTCCAGCCAATCGTAAACCGCCACCACACGACCGATCTGGGACTATTCAAGACATCTCAGGATCAGGTCTTTGGCCTGTTCTCAGGAAATGCCACTCTTGATGATGGATCAATCCTGAGAATCGAGGCCCTCCCCGGCTTTGCCGAAGAAGTCCGCAACCGCTGGTGAGGCCGCCTGGCCGGTTTCAGGAAAGAGTAGAATGAGAGAGGCTCTGCTCAATTCATCTGAAGCCGTAGGTATCTCTGAGATGGTTCTCGCGTTGGCTGGCGGCAGACCTGTATTCTTCAGCCTCAATGGCAGTGTGGGGCTCAGGAAAGCTGGACCGTACCCAGAAGATCGCCCGCTCAAGAAGGCCTGGTTCGGAAGAGTTTTGCTCCAGGGCGGCCTCATAGACATCGGCGAGCACATTTGCTCCAGAAGCGTCTCCGTCCAGTTCACGCACGATCGCCTCGGCTTCGGAGGAACGCCCGGCAAGGATCAAGGCAAGCGCCTGATCGGAAACCTCCGCCAGACGGCGACGCGTTTCAGCACCTGTATCTTGCAGGGGCGCCTTCTCTGAGATGATTGGCAGAGAGGACGCTCCGAACAGCGAAACCGTTGGTGCCGGCTGCTCCCCCAGATCGAGCGACAGCATCGCGCCCTCGAGAAAGGGCGCATAGTCCGCCCACAGATCGCAAGGGGCTTCCACAATTCCGTGCCAAACTTGCCCGTCGCTTTCAAAGAAATAGTGCGTCTGTTGCGGCTCGCCTGGAATATCCGCTGCGAGCCCTGGCCAGACGTAGGCTTCGCTGATCGCCTCTACCTCACGGGGCTGCGCACCCTGAAGTCCTGCGATCATCGCCGAAAGGTCAGATGCACCAGACAAGGTGGTCATCCGGACACGAAGCGTCGCAGGCACCACCGCTGACAGTGCCACGACATACCCGCCGGGCGCCTCGTCATCCACAAAAAGGCCAGGAGGCACCTCAAGCGATAGTGCCCCAAACTGCTGCCGGGGATAGGTCATTTCAGAAACCTGAAAGAAAGATAGGCAGCCAAGAGCCCAATCGGCCCGACCAGCATGAAAACGACTGGACCTGCGCCCTTCTCGAGTATGAGAAATGCCTGATCGGGATGCCTGTCATCCACATATGCCAGAACTTTTGCCCCGAGCGGAAAGGGGGCAATTTCAGCCGCAGCCGCTTCGCGCGAGGTATAGCCGGTGCCGATGACGTTAGGCCTGAGCATATCGCTTTCCCGGATCTGTCCGTTGAGGACATATCTGAACTGGACATTGGGAGACCAGCTGGTGGTGGAGGTGTTCCGCGTGGGGCTTCGGTCGGTATCCATCGAGACGCTGCGCGTCACATCCGACCGAATGATCTCTACCTGTATTGTCCGGGCATTGGCCGCGATCCGCTTCTGTAGGAAATACTGTGTGACCCCGACATATATCAGCATCACGCCCAGCCCGCCGAACATCAGAATAAATAGCCAGCGCATGAATGTCCCCCGGGCTGCCTTCCGGATCTTGGTGCCGCATTCTGAACGTGTTGAAAAGAGGGACGCTCCGATCAATCTAAAAGGGCAAATCCTTCCTGAATATCAGGCGACACAGCGACTTCCTCACATCAGGAAGGCTGGCGGAGGGAATGGGCCTGCCGTCGAACCTTCTCCACGCTAAGTTACTGATTTAAAACCACTACCCACATGCGCCTCAGGGGCGGCGCGTCCGGAACGCCGATCAGGGGTTGCAGAGCGGGCACATGCCCGGATCGGCCTCGGTCACACCATCGAAGCGGGGGTGCAGGGTTGTGGCTCCACAGGCCGTGCAGCCGTGGATTTCTCCTTCGGGCGTCAGGCTCGGGCCGCCGCACGAGGCGCAGGGCAGGCCTGGTGCCAGACGCAGCAGCCCCCAGCCGGGGGCGCCGCAGTCCGGGCATCGCCGCGCCAGACGCTGGGCAAGGCGTTCGGCAAGCTGCCCGATCATGGACATCCGGCGCGGATTGTGGTGGGCGCGCATGTCGGACTGAAGCCGCGCGGCGCCATCCGTCCCGGCCGCGCGCAGGGCACGGGCGAGGCTGGCCATGTCCTGCACGCCTTTTGCGACCGGCACGCCATCCACCCGCGTCACGATCACCGCCGTTTGCGGAAAGCCGATCCGGGTCAGGAAGGCCTGCGCGTCCTCTGTCGCGGCAACCTCGATGTGGTCGAAAGCCGGGGCATCATCCGTCAGAGTCTCGATGATCTCGTGCCCGCTCCGGCTGTCATGCCACAGGAGCAGTTCGCGGCCCTGCGGCAGGAAGGGGATCAGGGGATGGGCCCCATAGGCGCCCTCGCTGGCCAGGCCCACCGGAAGGCCGGTTGCCGCGATGGCCGCCAGCGCCTTGGCGCGGGCGGCCTCGACCATGGTGCCGGCGCGCGGCACCTCCCCGGTGAAGGTGCCGAACCGGTCTGTGTCGAGACCCTCGGGCACCGTCAGCGCGATGCCGAGGCGGGCGAGCGGCGGCGCACTGGCCGCCGCCTTGCCGTGCATCGTGCCGAGGGCAATTCGGTCCGGCAGGGTCATGCCGCGCGGGCGATGGGGCCGACGCAGCTTTCCCACTCCAGCCCCGGGCGGTAGCGGGCGGCGATGCGGCCGTGCTCAAGCGCCAGCAGATGCAGCCAGCCGTTGTCGAACAGCGCCC
This sequence comes from Hyphomonas sp., assembly GCA_046293975.1. Taxonomy (GTDB): domain Bacteria; phylum Pseudomonadota; class Alphaproteobacteria; order Caulobacterales; family Hyphomonadaceae; genus Hyphomonas. The sequence continues at coordinate 4,899 of JBKBIZ010000037.1, forward strand.
GCACGCCGTCATGCCGCGCGAGGATGTCGGTGATGGCGTCGCGCGGCGCCTCGATCATGACCGACAGCCGCAGGGGGTCATGCGCCAACTGCATGCCGTCGTGCAGCGTCTGCCAGGGCAGGCCCGTGCGCAGCGTGCCGCCATTGCCCTCGACCACGCCGATGCCACCCACGACATTGTGGATCAGCTTGTTGCCGCCGCCGAAGGCCGCCGGCGCCACGGTCGAGCCATAGTATTGCAGGCTGATCCAGCTCGCCACCACCACCGGCGCGGTCAGAATCAGCTCCAGCGTGGCGAACCTCTCGTCCGCCTGCCAGTCGTAGCTGTGCAGGAAGGCCCGGCCCGCCAGATCGCGCCCGGCCGTCACCCGCCGGGGTGCGGCGATGAAGGCAGCGCAGCCTGCCAGCCCCCATTCGGGCCGCACCTCGGCCCAGTCGGCGGCGCGGCGGGCCAGGGTTTCGGGCCGCGCCCCCGGCAGCCGCAGCGCGCGTTCCGCCCGCGCCTGATGCCCGGCGGCGGCGAGCCAGCCCTCGATCCGCGCGAGATCGGCCGCGTGATCCGGCGCGGGCGCGTCGCGGTAGAGCGTCACCCGGTCCGTCACCGTATCGTGCAGGGCGGCCACGAACAGCGTGTCCTCGGGCAGGGTCAGCCCCAGCGCGGGCAGGCCCGCCCGCGTTTCGGGATCGTTCAGCAGCGCGGCCAGGAGGCGTGAGGACACCTCGCCGGTCTGCCCCGCACAGGCGCCGCAGTGATAGGCGCTGTGATGGGGGTTGTTGCACATCTGCGCGCCGTGGCCCACCAGCAGCACCACCCGGGCGTGGCCGGTCGTCAGGCTCATGGCGCGCAGCACCGCCGCCGCCGTCTGCGCCTTTTGCGCGGGGGTCAGCCCGCCCTCGATCTGCGGCAGCGGTTCGGGTGCCAGGCCCGGGGCGGCGAGCCCGAGCGCGTCCTTGACCAGTTTCGCGCCATAGGCCGGCCCCGCCGCCTCGACAAAGGCAAAGGACGACACGGCGGCCTGCCGGAACCGGCCCCAGGCCCGCCGCGCGCGGGCGGCGATGCGCAGGCCCGCCTCGGTGTCCGGGTCGGCATGACCGGAGGAGGTCAGCCCGGGCGTCAGCAGCACCGGCAGATGCCCCCGCGCCTCGTCGGTGCCGGCGGGCCTGTGGGCGACGGGCAGGCCGAAGAAGCCGGCAAAGCCCAGCGTCTCGACCCCTTCATCCTGCGCCTCGAAGGCGCGGCGGATCACCTCGGACCGCACGTCGATGCAAAAGGCCGCCTGCACCGCCGGCCGGCCCGCGGCCGCGACCGGCCCGGTCATGAGGGCCGCCAGCCGCCGCTGGTGCGCGCGCTCGGCGGCGTCCTGCAGGATCGCGTCCAGCACCTGATCGGGGGTGGGGTCCACTGGCGCGGCATGGGCGGCGACGATGGCCTGCCAGCCCTCGGCCACGGCGGGAACATGCGCCAGCAGCGCCGCGTCCCAGACCAGCCGGATCGCCAGGAGGTCGGTCAGCGTGCTATCGGTCCCGCCCGCCAGTTCCGCCTGCCACAAGAGCCAGCGCGCGTGCTGCGCCCATCCGCCAAGGTCGATCAAGAGCCGGTGAAAGGCCGTCCTGGCCCCAGCCCCGGTCAGCCCCAGCGCCTCGGCCGCCCCCAGGATGGCGCGGTCGGCGGTGTCGGGCACCTGCATCACATGGGCGGAAAAGCCGGCCAGCCCGGCGATCTCGGGCGTCAGGTCATGCGTCGCCCATTCCCGCCAGGCGGTATAGGCGCCCTGCCCCGGCCGGGGCGTCCAGAGCGCCTGGCCCCGGTCGAAATACCCCGCCGCCCAGAGGCCGATGCTGCGCGTCACGATCACCGGCCAGTCGGTGCCGGTGGCCTGTGCCGCCAGCGCCGCCACGGTGGGCAGCGCTTGCGGGGCGGGGGCGGGCCGATGCATCTGCGCCTTGAGCGTGGCCAGATCGCGCGGCTTGAGGGGCGCGGTCGCGGCGATCAGCGCCGCGGCGAGGTCGTCATCGGTGATCGCGTCCGCCGTCACCTGCGCCACCAGACCCGCGCGCGGCGCGGTCAGGCCCACGCCCGCCACCCGGCCCAGCCGGGCCGCGGCGGTGGCGAGGTCCTCGCCCGTCTGGCCGAGGAAGGGGTTCACCGCCACGGTGGCATCGAGCGGAAAGGCGGGCGGAACGGCCCGGGCGGCGGCTGTGGCTGCGGCCAGGATGGCCTCGGCCTGCGTCGGGTCGGGGTGCTGCGTCATGTCGAACATAGTCTTTCTCCTGCGTCAGGATTTCGTTGTGGCCCGGAAGCCGCCAATGGCCCGGTCCAGAAGCGCGTTGAGGTAAAGCCCGTTGGCCAGATGCACGCGCAGCCCCGCCGTGGCCGGGTGATGCGCCCAGAGCGGGAACAGCGCCTGCGCAAAGGCGACGAGGCCGAAGGACGCCACCGCCAGCACGATCAGCGCCCATTCCAGCGGCCCGGCCACCGGCACCGGCGGCAGCGCGGGGCCCCAGACGGCCTGCGCCACCACCTGAAAGGCGAAATAGGCCAGCGCCGCGCCCAGCGAGGCCGCCACCGTCCGCTGCGTCAGCGCGCGGGGGGCGGCATCGGCCAGACCCTGCGCGATCAGGTAGGACACGCCGAAAATCAGCATCGCCCCCAGCGCCAGCGCCTGCGGCGACTTCGCGCCCAGGGTCAGGGTGAAGGCGGTCGCCACCCCCGCATAGATCACCATCGCCAGCGCAAAGGACCGCCCCACCGCGCCCAGGCCCGGCACCGCCACCGGCCCCGGCTTGCGGATCGCGTTCACCGCCTGCACAGCACCCCCCGAGGACAGGAAGGCATGCGCCTTGTAAAGCGAATGGGCCACGATATGCAGCAACGCCAGCGCCCAGAGCCCCAGCCCGCATTGCAGCAGCATGAAGCCCATCTGCGCCACGGTGGACCAGGCCAGCGCCGTCTTGACAGCGCTTTGCGTCAGCATCACCAACGCGCCGAAAAGCGCCGTGAAGCCACCGACTAGAACCAGAGCGGCCATCGCACCGGGGCTCAGCTGCACCAGACCCGCAAGAGAGATGAGCAGCAAGCCGCCCGCGTTGATGATCCCGGCATGCAGCAGGGCAGACACCGGTGTCGGCGCCTCCATCACCTCTGTCAGCCAGCCGTGGACGGGGAAGGCAGCGGTTTTGAGCAGCGCCGCCAGCACCAAGAGCGCGACCGCCGCATGCCCCGCAAGCGGCAGGCCATCGACCGCCGTCAGGGCCGCGATGTCCAGGGTGCCGAAACTTGTCCACAGCAGGCCAGAGGCGAGGATCAGCGCCAGGTCGCCTGCACCCCAGACGAGGCTGAACTTTGCCGCCGCCCGCCGCGCCTCGGCCCGGTCGGGGTAGAACAGCAGCAGCTGCCGCAGCACCAACCCGGTGGCGATGAAGCCCAGGATCAGAACGGCCAGGCTGCCCGCCTGCACCAGCACCAGAACCGCCGCGATGGCCGCCAGCGTCAGGCCGTGGAACGCACCCTCGCGCGCCTCGCCGTCCAGATAGCGGCGGGCATAGCGCACCACGACCCAGCCGACAAAGGCCACCAGCAGCGCCATCGTCGCGCTGACCGCGTCGAGCCGCGAAAGCGCAAGACCGCCGATCGACAGCACCTGCGCGCCGCCCGCCCAAAGCTGCGCCAGACCGGCCGCGCCAAGCGCGAGCGCGGCCAGCGTGGCCGCCTCGGCCAGCACGAGCAGGCGGCCGGGGCGGCGACGCGGATGGCCGAGAAACGCGAGCGCTGCCGCCAGCAGCAGCAAGGGGGACAGGGCCGTCAGTGGAAAGCTTGTCATGGCAATCTCCGGTGTCTGGATCACGCCGGACGATCTATCGCTTGCCGATATTCCAGAAAATTACATATATTGCGCGAAACCGTTCTGTTTGATGGAACAATGGGCCAACTCAACCTTCATCACCTCCGCCTGTTTCGCGCCGTGGCCAGCGACGGCACGCTGACCGGGGCCGCGCGCGGGCTGAACCTGTCGCAATCGGCCCTGTCCACGCAACTGCGCGCGCTCGAGGCGTCGCTGGGTCAGGATCTGTTCGAACGGCGCGGGCGCGGCCTCGTGCTGACCGAAGCGGGGCGCATCGCGCTGGATCATGCCGAGGCGATCTTTCGCACCGCCGACGATCTGACCGCGACCTTGCGCGACACCGGCCGCGCGCGCCGGGCCCTGCGCGTCGGCGCACTCGCCACGCTGTCTCGCAACTTCCAGATGCAGTTTCTGGCGCCCCTGATCGGACGACCGGATGTCGAGGTGATCCTGCGCTCTGGCTCACAGGACGAATTGCTGCGCGGGCTTGATGGGCTCGCGCTCGACGTGGTGCTGACCAACCTTGCGCCCCCCCGCGATGCCGCCAGCCACTGGCTGGTGCACCGGATCGCCGAGCAGCCCATCGGCCTGATCGGCACGCCTACCCGCCTCGGTCCGGCGCCCCGCCCGCTGCGCGACCTGCTGGCGGCCGAGCCGCTGATTGCCCCCACCCGCGAAACCGCCTTGCGCGCGGGCTTCGATGCGCTTGCCGAACGTCTGGGCGTCACGCCGACCTTCGCCGCCGAGGTGGACGACATGGCCATGATCCGCCTCCTTGCGCGTGCCGACGCGGGTCTTGCCGTCATTCCCCCGATCGTCGTGCTGGATGAGCTGTCGTCAGGAGCCCTGGTCGAGGCGACGCAGCTTGACGGGATCACGGAGACCTTTTTCGCCGTCACCCAAGCGCGCCGCTTCCCCAACCCGCTGCTGGCGGATGTCCTGAGCCGGCAAGGCGGCGCGCGACATGTGTGAGACACGCGCGCAAGAGCGGGTAGCGGTCGAAAAACGAATGATTGGCACGCATTGGGCGGTCAACGGGTGCCTTCAGACGATCACGCGATCGCTCGGTCTCCCTTCTTTTAGGAATCGGGTTGCACGGCCAACAAAGTGGTTGACCCATTTACGCAATCTGCCTATTTCACCAGTGCCGCAGGTGCTGCGGTTTCAGTGAACGAACCAGAGAGACCCATGGACGACTGCTCTAGTAGCGGTCCGGCTCATGTGATTTCGTATCGCGACGGCCGGGCCATCCCATCGACACAAGACCGCCCCGGCCTGTCTCTGGCTGCGTTCGCGCGCGACTGACGCGCGCTTCGCTTGCCCCGACCGGCTGCGGCCGGTTGAAAGGAGGCAAGCGATGACCCTTCACTTCACCAATTTTTCCAACGCCCGGATCGCCGGTTTCGCCGGCAGCCCCGAGCCGCGCCTTGTCGCCCGCTGGTCGCTGTGCGAGCGGACCGGCCGGCTTTGCTGTATCTGGGAGCGCGTCGCCGAAAAGCCGCGGCCCTCGGTCACGGTCGCAAGCGACATACACACTCTGCTGAACGCGCTGCTCTCCCGTCACAGGGCGCTGCGCGCGGCCTGACGGAGAGGCGCGCGGCGCGAGCGTTCAAAAGCTGCACCGTGTCCGTCGGTCGCCGACCGACGGCAGCCTGCCGATGCCGCCCTGGCCGTCCGTGCTTCGGCCTGATCCATGGATGGACAGGCCCGGGTGTCCGCCCGGGCTGATCTGCACCCGCCCCCGACTTCGTTCTGGCCGAAACCACCACCGAGACGCCTCAGGTCCGGCGTCCCTGTGCGACGCCTGTCAACAAAACACCCCAGTCTTAAGGCACCCCAACACGAAAGGATCGCCCATGACCACCCTGACCAACGCCCTGAAAACCTGGCGCGACGCCGGCGATATCGGCTCGGTGCGCGAAGCCGTGAAATCCATGCACCCCGCCGACATTGCCAACGAGATCGGCGGGCTTTCCGCCGATCAGGCCGCCCGGCTGCTGACAGCCCTGCCGCCTGACCGTCAGGGCATGGTGTTCGGCTATTTCGATGCGCCCTTCCAGATCGCGCTGGCCAAGGCGCTGCCGCGGGCGGAGCTGGCGCAGATCGTCACCGCCATGAGCCACGACGAACGCGCCGACCTGTGGAAGCGGCTCGACCCCGCAGCGCGCGACGCCCTGATGCCGGCGCTGGCCCAGGCCGAGCGCGAGGATATCCGCCGTCTGGCCGCCTATCCCGAGGGCGCCGCCGGGGCGCTGATGACCTCGGACTACGCCACGCTGCGGCCGGAGGAAACCGTGCGCGAGGCCATCGCCCATCTGCGCAAGGAGGCGCCCGACGCCGAGACGATCTATGCCGCCTATGTGGTCGACGACGACCGCACGCTTCTAGGCGTCGTCTCGCTGCGCGACCTGATCCTGGCCGACGAGGGGGTGCGCGTCGCAGATCTGATGCAGCGCGATCCGGCCTCCGCGCAGGTCGACGACAGCAAGGAGGCGGTGGCCGAGAAGATCGCCACCTACGATGTGCTGGCCCTGCCGGTGGTAACCGAGGGCCGCAAGCTTGTGGGCATCGTCACGGTGGACGACGCGCTCGACATCGCGCGGGGCGAGCGCGGCCGGCGCCTGACCCAGTTCGGCGCCGCCGCCCCGGTCGGCGGGGGCAAGGATCTGGACATGCGCAACTCGCCCTTCGCCGCGATGTTCAAGGTTCGGGTGTTCTGGCTTGCGATCCTCACCGTGTTCGGCGCGATCACCTCGACCTTCGTCGCCGGCCAGGAGGAACTGCTGTCCGAGGTCATCATCCTCGCCGCCTTCATCGCCCCCATCGTGGACATGGGCGGCAATACCGGCAGCCAGTCGGCCACCCTGGTCATCCGCTCGATGGCGCTGGGGCAGTTCAAGCTGTCGTGGCGCGACATCTGGTTCGTGATCAAGCGCGAGATCCCCGTGGCCCTGTCGCTGGGCGTGGTGATCGCCCTCATGGAGGCGGTGCTGGCCTGGTTCTCGAAAGGCGTGGGCGGCGATGTGCTGCTGGTGGTGGGGCTGTCCATGGCGGCCTGCACGGTGCTCGGCGCGTTGATCGGGGCGCTTCTACCCTTCGCGGCCAAGCGGATCGGGACCGACCCGGCGACGCTCTCCTCGCCCATGATCACCTCGATCATGGATATGCTCGGCGTGTTCATCTACTTCGGCCTCGCCTATGCCTTCCTCGGCCATCTGCTGGCGGGTTGAGGCCACGGCGGTGCGGCGGCGCTTTCGGGCGCTCGCCGCGGCGGCCCTCGTCCGGGCGTCGCGCGTCGCACTTGCCGTCGCGCGGCTGCATCTGCGGCTGGCGCTGAACCTAGCGCAGGCGGGCTTGATCCCGCGCCGGACGTTGCCCGCCATCCTGCGCCTCGCCTGGGGGATCGACCGCCTCGCGGGGCGGCTCGCCCTTCGCGCCCTGCGCCTGGCCCGGCCCGGTTCCCGCCGCTGACGCGAGGACCGGATGCCACCTGTCACATCGCATTCATTTCCAGCCGCCATCGTGCGCGAATAAGGAGACTTTCATGCCCATTGCGTCCGAAATCGCCATCCTGAACCTCGCAACCGCCCTGGCCCTCGGCTCCGCCGTGGGGTTCGAACGGCAGTGGCGGCAGCGGCTGGCGGGGCTCAGGACCAATACGCTGGTTGCCCTCGGTGCAGCCAGCTTCACCGTCTTCGCCGCCAGCTTTCCCGACGAGGTGAGCCCCACCCGCGTCGCAGCACAGGTCGTCTCGGGGATCGGCTTTCTGGGAGCGGGTATCATCTTTCGCGAAGGTTTCAACGTGCGAGGCCTGAATACCGCAGCCACGCTCTGGACCGCCGCCGCGATCGGCCTTCTGGCCGGCGCGGGGCAATACCTGCTAGCCTGTGCAGTCACGGCCATGGTGATCTTCGTGAACCTCGCGCTGCGGCCGCTGTCGCGGCTGCTCGACCGTCAGCCGCTCCAGACCACGGAATTGGTGCGCAATTATGCGGTCGAGATCATCTGTAAGAGCGCCGAAGAGGCCCATGTCCGCGCCTTGATGCTGCAGGGTTTCGCGACCTCCGGTCTGCACCTGACCGCACTCGACAGCGAGAACATCGAGGACAGTGACCGGGTCGAGGTGGCTGTTCAGGTCTCCGGCGAGGGTATCCAACCGGGCGTCCTCGAACAGATCGTAGGCCGGCTCAGCCTTGAACCGGCCGTGACCGCCGCACGCTGGCGCGTGACGACGGAGGTGGCATGATCGCGCGAGGCTTCAGTAATCGGTCTCCACATACACCCCCGAGCAGTCGTAGGCGACCGCAGCCGCCGTGCTGCCGGTGTTCATGTAGTTGCGGGGGCTCAGGAGCTGGGCGGCGGCGGGGAGGTTCGCGGTGATCTCGAACTCGGCGACGGCGCCCAAGACTTCCTCGACGACACGGACCCAGACCGAGGCGGCGTTCGGGGCAGCATAGAGGAAGAGGGTCAGGACGTTTGTAGGCGCATCGACGGGGAAGCTCGCGCCGAATCGATCAGCGTGGGCGCGCCCGAGCCTGAGTTGTGGACGATCTGCTAGTTCGCATGCGTGCCGCGCTGGAAGCCGATGGCGTTGACGACTGCGCTCAGCAGAAGCGTTGTGGCCAGCGCCGCGGTGGAGCCCATCAGCCCGAAGAACCCCATGCCGGTGGGCTGCAGCGTCGTCAGCGACAGCCGGTTCACATAGGTGAAGCCGCCGAGCCCGTCCGCATTGCCGCGCCAGCAGACCCAGCCGGCGGAGCGCTCCTCGGCCGCCGCGTCCACTGTGGCCGCGCTGGTCAAAGATCCTGCGGCCCGAAGATTTGGATGCGCGAAACGGCCGGGCACAGGATCCGCGTGTGCGGCGCGCCATAGCCCGCGCCTTGAACTGGCGGCGGCAATTGGAAACGGGCACCGCATCCACCATCCAGGACATTGCCGCGGCCGAGAAGGTCTCAGACAGGTTCGTGAGCCGCATGATGCGGCTCGCCTATCTGTCGCCGGAGGTACTCGATCACCTCGTTATCCGACGTGTGCCGCCGGCGCTTTCATTGAACGACCTCGTCACAGTTCCCGATCGGCCATAGGCAGAGCAGTTCGATGTCGTGTTTGAGGGAAACGCCGAAGCCAGCTGACGACTGCGCGCGCACGATCCAGGATACGGCTCGCTGCGGGCGAATGCGCGGAAACCCACCATTAAACGCCTACCTCGCGTTCTCAGGGCTCGGACGTCAGCCGGAGGAACAGCCACAGAAGGTTCATCAACACAGAGCGCGGAACTTACTGGAAACACTGGCTTTCGCGAAACCGAACTGATTTGGACGAGGTTCGGTCGGAAAGAGACGAAAGCCGTTCAGAGACCGAAAATCGGCGCTGCGCCAGTCTCTGAGGTTCGGATGGCTTCAGCAAACCTCTTTGAAACTTGGGAGAAATCAAGCGGTCTGGGCGCGTCGCTCGGGGTTCGCGACTGGAAACTGGCGGAGAGACAGGGATTCGAACCCTGGAGACGGTCTCCCGTCTACACACTTTCCAGGCGTGCGCCATCGACCACTCGGCCACCTCTCCATTCCGGCCCGCGAGCAGGAAGCGAGCGAGATACCGGATGACCCGCCGCCCCGCAAGCGTGTGATTGCCAGAAAACACATCAATCCCCATATCCCGGCTCAGAGAAGGAACCCCGCCCATGCTCTTTATGAAGAAAAACCTTGACCTGCCGACCCCCGAAACGGCCCTGAAGGGCCGCGCTGCCGCGATTCCAACGGCAGAAACGCATTTCGTGTTTGGCCGGCCGATGAATGCTGCCCCGCCGGAAGGTATAGAAACGGCGATCTTCGGGCTGGGCTGTTTCTGGGGCGCTGAGCGGATTTTCTGGAAAACGCCCGGCGTTTGGCTCACCCGCGTCGGCTATGCAGGCGGCGTCACGCCCAATCCGACCTATGAAGAAGTCTGCTCAGGCCGCACCGGCCATACCGAGATTGTTGAAGTGCAGTTTGACTCCAAACAGGTCAGCTTTGCTGCCTTGGTCAAACTGTTCCTGGAAAGCCACGACCCGACCCAGGGCATGCGCCAGGGCAATGATATCGGCACGCAATACCGCTCCGCCCTGTATTTCCGCTCACCTGAGCAGGAGGCCACCGCTCGCCAGATGATTTCGGATTATGAAAAGGCGCTGGCCGCCTCAGGTCACCGTGAGACGGTCACCACCGAGGTCAAACCTCTCGATACGCTCTTCCTGGCTGAAGACTATCACCAGCAATATCTGGCCAAGAACCCCAACGGCTATTGCGGCATCGGCGGAACGGGCGTGAGCTGCCCTCTGCCCCAGACTGTCTGAAACGCCTATACAAACAACGGTGAGATCAGGAACCGAAGTTCAGCGAAAAGCGCTTGCGCGACTCGATCATCGATTGGGCCTTGAACAGGGCATCGGACGCTGACTGAGCCCGCAGGATCATCGGATCAGCCCGCAAGCCTTCCACGGCCAAGGAGAGCTGGGTAATCGCTTCGCGCACCACACTTTGATCGAACTGCTTCTCTGCGCGTACAATCAGCGCACGCCCGAGCTCAAGCCGGGCCTGTAGCACGCGTCCTGTGTCGGCTGCTTCGCTAGCCGCACCAAGGTGATTACGGCGCATGGCAATAACCTTATCCAGCGCGGTCACATCGCCAAGCTCCTCGGCAACCCGCACGCCGGACGCGCAAAAGTCAGCCTCGATTTCACTCCGGAGCGTCGACGAGATAGCAGGTTCGCCTGCCAGCAGAGAATCCAGATCATTCGCCAGTTGGCGGATCTTTTCGGCCCGAAAGGCCTGGGGATCGCTGAGAGCCGGTTGTAGCTGCTTGGTAACCAGATAGGCCGCCGCGCGGGCCAGATCATCCGTGCGAACCTTGCGGGAACCAGGAAGGGCAATCGTGAACAGACGCGCTTCAGCAGGCGTTAACCCACCCCCTCGGCTGATACCGTGCAGTTCTAGGCCGCGCTCACTATTGCCCGTCCGGCTTGCCCAGATGAACATGTCCGCGTCAGCCGTTGCCATGCGCCTGCGCGCGCGGGCCACCGAGCGGCTTTCCAGCCCGCCCTTTATAACGCCCATAGACACAAGGCTGAACGGGGCGCCAAAGCTGAATACCGGAAGATACTGGGAAAGTGCCGATTCCAGCCACTTGCCCGCAGACCGGTCCTTTGGCGGCGGTGATACAAGGATACGAAACCCAGGCGCATTGCGCCGGCGTGCCCCACGCGCCTTGCTTTCATTGAGGATCGTGCTGGCAGCAAGGATCGTGAGCCGCAGGAACCAGACCAGAAGCAGCAGCGCCGCAATTATCGCCATAGCCGCACCAAAAAGCACAAGCCAGTCGGCGCCGGGCACATGCGTCATCAGCCAGGTTTCTGCGGTTTTCGCCCATCCTGAGATCGACATCAGAGTTTACCTTATCTGGTTCAAGGCGATACGTTTCCTGCCAGTTTCTTGCAACAGGGAAACACCGCAAAGGGACGCCGATGTCTGACTATATCACGCGTTTTGCGCCGTCACCCACCGGCCGCCTTCATCTTGGGCATGCCGTGTCGGCTTTCAATGTCTGGGCTGCGGCCGCCGAGGCAAGTGGCAAAGTGTATTTGCGAATAGAAGACATCGACCAGACCCGCTGCAAACCCGAGTTTGAGGCCGGGATTCTGGAAGATCTCGCCTGGCTGGGCTTATCTTGGGTAGGCCCGATCCGGCGCCAGTCAGAGCATTTCTCAGAGTATCGTGCCGTTCTGGACACACTTCGCGGCCGGGGCCTCATCTATCGCTGCTTCCGGACCCGGCGCGAAATTGCTGCCAGCCTGCCGGCCGGGGCAGATCCCGATGAAGCAGGCTTTGTCAGCCGCCCGCTCTCCTCCAATGACGAGACCACGCGTCTCGCCCACAACGCACCCTTCGCCTGGCGCCTGTCCTTGGCGGAGGCCCGGTCATTCCTGGGAGGCGCCTGGGAGACCCTTCATTATATGGAAGAGACCCCGTCTGGCCTCATGCGCATCCCCGCCGATCCCTACCCATTCGGGGATGTCATCCTGGCCCGCAAGGATACGCCCGCCAGCTATCACCTCGCCTGCTGTCATGACGACGCCTTACAGGGCATCAGCCATGTCGTGCGCGGAGAGGATCTGCGCTCCGTGACCGCAGTCCATGCCCTGCTTCAGGCACTCATGGGCTGGCCGCAACCGGTTTACCGTTTCCATTCCCTGCTCCTTGGGGCTGACGGAAAGAAGCTCTCCAAACGTAATGCTGATAAAAGTCTCGCCGCCTACCGCGCCGAGGGGATGACGCCAGCCGATATTCGGGCCATGACAGCGCCCGCATGACCCAAACCTCCCCGGCCACAGCGCCCCTGCCCGTTTCCCTGCCGCCTGCGCGCAGCTGGCTTGGCCCGCTCATGGTGCTGGGTGGCGGCGTCGCCATCGGCTTTGCGCCTATCGGTCTGCGCATCGGTATCCAGGAATTCGGCAATGAGCTTGGCCCGCAGGCCATCGCCATGTGGCGCTACATCTTTGCGACCCCGATCCTCTTCGTCCTGGTTCTCCTGATCCATCGCCGCCTGCCCCGGCCGCCTAACATGTTCATTGTTATCGCCGGCACCTTGTTCGCCATCGACATCGCGCTCTGGCACTGGGCGCTGACAATGACGAGCGTGTCCAACGCGACCTTCATCGTCAATCTCGGGAATGTCGGCGTCGGCCTTGTGGCCTGGCTGTTCCTGAAGGAACGCCCCGGCATGCACTGGTTTGTGGCGGCGGCCATTGCGGTGGCCGGCGCGGCCGCCTTGTCACTTGGCGGCGCCGCCCTGCACACGGGCGGCCTGAAAGGGGATCTCTTCGCCCTGGCGGCGGCGGCTTTCGTGGCGGGCTATATGATGTTCTCCAAGCTTGGGCGGCGGAATCTCAGCGGCATCGAGGCGATCTTCTGGCTGAGCGTCGTGGAATCCGTCGTGGCTTTCATCATCGTCAATCTTGCCGGGGAGCGGGTATTCCCGGTGACGGCCAACGGCTTCATTGTGCCGCTGGGGCTTGCGGTCATTGCGCATGTGATGGGCCAAGGCCTGATCGTCTCGGGCCTTGGCTGGACCAAGACCGCCGTCGCTGGAATCCTGGTGCTCGCCCAGCCTGTCGTTGCCGCCGCCATTGCCTGGAAACTGTTCGACGAACCCCTCACGGCGTTGCAGGCCGCCGGCGCGGTCAGCATTCTGGTCGCCGTCTGGCTGGCGCAGCGCGAAAGAGTGACGACCCCGGTATAAATTCTCGTAACTGTCACAGGATTGGGCTAAGCGCGGGGATGTGATCATCGCCTGAAGGAGGCCCTCATGCGCCTGGCCATTGCTGCCCTTGTTTCCACACTCGCCCTCGCTGCGGCCTGCGCCGCTGCCGTTGCCACCAGCTCCGCGCCATCCACCAGCACGCCCTCCAGAAGTGCGGCCGTCCTGCCGATCCAGGCCGAAGACGCCTATTACAAATCCGCCGCTGAGGCCGTCGACGTGCGCATCGCCGAGCGCGGCATCAAACCGGCAAAGAATGTGATCCTCTTCATCGGGGACGGGATGGGTGTTTCCACCATCACCGCCTCGCGGATCTATGCCGGCCAGTCGGCCGGGGTGGACGGCGAAAGCTTCCGTCTCGCCATGGACACCCTGCCCTGGTCAGCCCTCTCCAAGACCTACAGCCATGATTATCAGGTCTCCGATTCAGCCGGGACCGCCACAGCGATGGCCTCCGGCCTCAAGACCAAATCCGGCTTCCTAGGCATCTCCAGCGCCGCCAATTTCGGCAATTGCGCCAGCGTCCAGGGCGCCGAGACCGAAACGCTGTTCGAGATCGCCCAACGCGCCGGCCTTGCGACCGGCCTCGTTTCCACCGCCCGCATCACCCATGCCACACCGGCCTCAGCCTTTGCCAAAGTGCCTCACCGCAACTGGGAAGCAGACGCCGACATGCGCGGCGCGTCTTCTGACACCTGCAAGGACATCGCCCGCCAGCTGATCGAGGGCGCCGCGAGCGACTTCGACGTGATCCTCGGCGGTGGCCGCTCGAAATTCCTGCCCAAGGAAACACCGGACCCGGAATATGCCGACCAGACAGGCGAGCGCGCCGATGGCCGAAACCTGATGGAAGACTGGGCCGCCAAAGGCGGCAAACGCGTCACCCTGTTTGACCGGGCCGGTTTTGACGGCGTGGATTTTGCCGCCGACGTCAAAGTGCTCGGCCTGTTTGAGCCCTCCCACATGCAATACGAGCTCGACCGCGAAGCAGACCAGGCCGGCGAACCCTCACTTGAGGAGATGACCCGCGCGGCCATCACCCGACTGTCGCGCAATGACGGCGGCTTTGTCCTGATGGTCGAAGGCGGCCGGATCGACCATGCCCACCATGCCGGCAACGCCATCCGCGCGCTGGAAGACACCCTTGCCTTTGACGCCGCCATCGCCGCGGCCCTTGAAATGACCAGCAGCGAAGACACGCTGATCATCGTGACCGCCGACCATTCCCACAGCCTGACGATCAATGGCTATCCCCAGCGCGGCAATCCGATCCTCGGTATCGTGACGGCCGGCGCGTCTGCCGAAGGCGGCTCGCTCGGCGCCGACGGCATGCCCTACACCACGCTCTCCTATGCCAACGGCCCCGGCGCCTGCCGCGAGACCGGCAAGGACGCCGACGGCAAACCGGAATATGATTGCAAACGCTATGACCTGACCGGTGTCGACACAATGGCTGCCGACTTCCGCCAGCAAGCCCTCGTACCGCTCTATTCAGAAACCCATGCCGGCGAAGACGTCGCCGCCTTCGCCTCCGGCCCGGGCGCCAACCTGATCTCCGGCGTGATCGAGCAGAACGAGATCTTCCACGTCATGGGCCGCGCCATCGGCCTGGTTCAGGGCCCGGCTGAAAAATAGCGATCGAGGGGACACCAAGCCCCCTCCCCTCGCGTCAGTCTGGCCAAATATCGCGCCTTGCGCGAGACTTCCGGCAAAACAAAAACCCGGGAGGAATAGAAAGCCATGAAAGCTGCTGTGATGCGGGCGCCCAAGGCGCCGCTGTCGATCGAGGACGTCACCATCTCCAAGCCAGGCCCGCGCGAAGTGCTTGTCCGGCTCAAAGCCATTGGTGTCTGCCATTCGGACGTTCACTTCTGGGATGGCGCCTTCCCGGCAGAACTCCCGGTCATTCTCGGCCATGAGAGCGCCGGCGTGGTCGAGCAGGTCGGCTCAATGGTCTCGGCGGTCAAACCCGGCGACCATGTGATCTCGATCCTCTCGCCCTTCTGCGGCACCTGCGAGTATTGCCTGACCGGGCATATGTCCATCTGCCATACGGTCAACCGGGAACACTTCCAGCGCAGCCTGACTGAGGCCCCGCGCCTCTCCATCGGCAAGGAAAAGGTCGGCCAGTTCCTGAACCTTTCCTCCTTTGCCGAGCAGATCCTTGTGCATGAGAACGCGCTCTGCGTCGTCGACAAGGATATGCCGATGGACCGCGCCTGCCTGATCGGTTGCGGCGTGATCACAGGCGTCGGGTCAGTCTTCCACTCTGCGCAGGTTGAGCCCGGCTCTACAGTTGCCGTGCTCGGCTGCGGCGGCGTCGGCCTCGCCGCGATCAATGGCGCAGCGATTGCCGGGGCCAGCCGTATCATCGCAGTCGATCTTTCCGACGAGAAACTTCAGCTCGCCAAGCGCTTCGGGGCCACCGATCTGGTCAATCCCGGCAAGGTCAACGCCATCGAGGCAGTGAAGGAACTCACCAAAGGCGGGGTGCACTATTCCTTCGAATGCGTCGGCCTGAAACAGACCGCCGAGCAGGCCTATCATATGCTCCGCCCACGCGGCGTGGCGACGATCATCGGCATGATCCCGCCCGGGGTAAATATCGAGATCCCCGGCATCGAACTCCTCGTCACCGAGAAGCGCCTTCAAGGCGCCGTCATGGGCTCAAACCGCTTCCGGGTCGATTTCCCCCGCCTCGTCGAGCTCTACAAGCAGGGTCGCCTGCATCTCGACGACCTGATCTCCGACCGGATTGGGCTGGATGGCATCACCGCCGCCATGCAGAACCTCAAGGACAACAAAGGCACGGTTGCGCGTCAGGTGGTTGTGCTCGACTGATTGTGGCCTGAACTGGAATTTGCTAACCGGCATTCTTTGGCAGACCCCTCTGTCCTTTCACCCGTTTCCAGTATCTGGTGTAAGGACAGAGGCGATCGGAGAAGTCTGTGCGCATCCTGCATGTGAGCTCAACGTCCACGATCTCAGGGGCAAACCGCTACGCATTTGATCTTGCCGCCGGACAAATCGACCTAGGGCATTCTCCAATCGTAGCCATGCCTAAGACACCTGCGCGCGCCCTCGATTTCAGCCGGCCAGATGTGCAGGTGATATTGTTCGGCGGGGTGCTTGCCCTGTCGTTTCTGGAAGTGGTCAGGCGCACGAAGCCAGATATACTCCATTGCCATGATGGAACGACAACAAGATGGATCAGGCCCCTCCCCTTCCGTCCACCAACCATGACAACACTGCATATCCGCTACAAGTCCAAGACAATGGGTCATATGGATGGCGTGCATATGATTGCCGACTGGCAAAGGGACGCCCTGACAGACTTCAGGGGCGCCGTTACGAAGATCGGCAACTGGATACCTTCTCTTCCTGTTCCCTCTACGGAGGAAGTACTGCAATCCAGAGCCCAAGGAGGCGCGGGTGACAGAGACTTCCTGGTGGTCTTTGTGGGGCGCCTGGAAACCGTGAAAGGCGTGGATATCCTGCTGGATGCCTTTCAGCGCATTACACATGCAGGCGCGCGCCTGGTGATCGTCGGAGAAGGCCCCGAAGAACAGCCTCTTCGCAGGCAGGCGGCAGGCGATCTGCGGATCACTTTCGCCGGCGCCTCAAGGAACCCGGCGCAGTGGTACCGTGCGGCTGACCTTGTTGTCCTCCCATCTCGCCACGAACCATTCGGTCTCGTTGCTGTCGAAGCCATGATGCATCATGCTCCTATTCTGGCCTCACGCATTGAAGGGCTTGCGGAGATATTCGCAGGCAGGCCCGACTGCCTCACAGAGGCTGGCAACCCGGAAACCCTTGCCGGTCAAATCAGTGGACGGATTTCAAGAAAATGCACGGCTGACATCATGCGGGACAGCTATGATCTGACCCCCTTCGAGCGAACGAAGGGCGTCGAGAACATCACCCGGTTCTACGATTCCGTCATTGCTTACAGGAAAAAGGGCAGCGTTGCTTCCGAATAATCAGAAGCTTCTGCCTCCATCAGACATCTTTTCCGACCGCGTCGGCAATCGAGGAAAATCCATCCTCGGCCAGACAATGGGACAGCTCATGCGCGACGCGCGCGGCAATGCCCGGGCCATCGTAGACCATGAGCGAATAGAGCTGGACGGCGCAGGCGCCCGCGCGGATCTTGGCATAAGCGTCACGCCCTCTGCCGATACCGCCCGCGCCAATCAGATCGAACGCGCCATCCAGCGCGCGCGCGAACTGGCGCAAGACTTCCGTAGACGGCTGAAGCAGCGGCGCGCCGGAAAGGCCGCCAGCTTCGGATTTCTCCTCACTGCGCAGGCTTGGCGGGCGGGCAAGGGTGGTGTTGGAGACGATCAGCCCGGAGAGCCACGCCCCGTCCACGGCCAAAACGGCGCAGATATCGGCGATGGCATCGGCATCAAGATCAGGTGCAACTTTCAGGAAGACGGGCAGCCCGTTCCGGTCCGCCGCGCCGCAACGGGCCAGCAGCTGCGCGAGCGAGGCCTTGTCCTGAAGGCCGCGCAGGCCCGGCGTATTGGGCGAGGAGATGTTGATCGTGATATAGTTTGCATACGGCGCAACCGCCTCTATGCCCGTGACATAGTCACCGATCCGGTCGTCACTGTCCTTGTTGGCGCCGACATTCGCGCCAATCGGTACATCGTGGGAATAATTCGCCAGACGGCGCACGAAATAATCGAGGCCGAAATTGTTGAAGCCCATCCGGTTGATGACGGCGCGGTCTTCACTGAGACGAAACAGGCGCGGCTTGGGATTGCCCGGCTGGGGCTTGGGCGTCACTGTTCCACATTCGACAAAGCCGAAGCCGAACTTCGCCATCGCTTCTGGCACTTCGCAGTTCTTATCGAAGCCTGCCGCAAGACCGACTGGCGAGCAAAGCCGCAGGCCAGACTTTGGCAGCTCGACGCGCGTCGATACCGGAAGCTGGGGCGCATGCGCGGGCACGCCTGCCCCATATGTCAGCATACGAATGGTCAGGGCATGAGCCGCCTCGGGCGGCAGCATACGGGCAAGTCTGGCGCCGGCCGCGGCAATCATCAGATGTCCTCCGGCAGTTGCGGCGCGCCGTCTGGCCCCGGCTCCAGCCACCATGCGCTTTGCGCCCGCGCGATGTCCAGCTGCCCGTAGAGATGCGGGAAGAGATCGCCGCCGCGGCTCGGCTCCCAACGCAGCGGTGAAAGCGCGCCGCTATCAAACTTCAGAAGCTTTACACGGCCTTTCCCAGAGAAGTGGCGCTCCGCCGTCACTAGCAACTGCGCGCGTGTGGAGAGGTGAATATAGCCATCGGCCCTGTCGAGCGTGCTGGCAGCGTTACCGGCCGCTTGGGCGGCCCGCCATTCGCCTTCCGTCAGCAATTTATAGACAGCACCGCTTTCCATAACGTCTGCTCTTGCAAGCTTTCCACCCGCAGGCAACTGCAATCTCAGACCGCTGCGGCAGCAGAGGGATCTGCCGTGCGCGCCAGCATCCACTGGCCATCTGCGCCCTGGCAGGCCGAGAAGCGGCCACGCTCCTGCCCAGGCAGGGCATAGGCAACATCGCGGCACATGACCGATACATTTACTGCCGGTTGCTCGGTGTAGCCGCGCGTAACAGGCGCGCCATCATCTGACGTGTAACCAATGGTACGCACATTTGCCTGTCCTACGCTGACGAGCTGGGTACGCTCGAAGCTGACTTCAATGCGGCGCCCATCGGGCGTGGCAAGCTGGTGAGCTGTGCCATCAGGACTGATTGCGACCAGCCTGAGAAATTCAATTTGAACGCCGGACATCGCATCCGCGCCGATCATCTGATCGGTCGTAAGCGCCACGCGTTCGCCGATGAACACATCTGCGCCGCGCCGTGCCTGAGCCGGACCTACCGTAAACGGGCGAACCTCCGGAGCGCGGGCGGTAAGGATGGCTGGGCCGGACCGCGTAACCGGCGCCGGGTCAGGCGTGACCAGCGGCTGCACACTTGCGCGCGCAGGCTTCAGTGACGCGGGCCCCGGCGGAAGAATGGGTCTGGAAACGGCTGGTGCAGTTGGCGCAACCACAGCTGCGGCCAGTGTGATCGCAGGCTCCTCAGCTTTCCGGGCGGCCAATCTCCGCGCTTCCTGATCGGCTAGGCGTTTGGCTTCAAGATCGGCCAGACGGCGCGCTTCTGCGGCGTCGGCGGCGCGCTGGGCGTCGAGCGCAGCAAGGCGGCGGGCCTCTTCTTCGGCTGCGCGTTTGGCGGCCAGATCGGCGAGGCGTTGTTGCTCGGCCTGAGCAGCAGCTTTCTGGGCTTCAAGGTCAGCGAGGCGTTTGGCTTCCGCTTCCGCGGCAACCCGGCGCGATTCAATTTCAGCAAGGCGGCGGGCTTCTGCGGCCGCGGCGCGTTCGGCTTCAAGCTCGGCCACGCGGCGCTGGTCGGCGAGCGCGGCGGCGGCGCGGTCTGCTTCCATCCGGGCAAGCCGGTCAGCTTCTGCCCGGGCAGCGGCATCCGCCTCAGCCTGCGCGGCCAGCCGGGCGGCTTCTTCATTGGCGATCCGCTCGGCCTCTTCGCGGGCAAGACGCTGACGCTCGGCGTCGATCGCCGCGTCGCGGGCCGCGAGGGCATCGGCCTCAACCTGCGCGGCGGCGGCGAGGCGCCCGGCTTCAGCGTCAGCAATGGCGGCGGAGGCAAGGCGCTGGACGTCTGCCTGCTGGCGGCGGGCCGCGTCACGCTCGGACGCCTCAAACGCATCGACGCGTGTCTTGAGATAATCGGCGACGCCCCGATAATCGAACCAGGGCTGAGGCTCTACGCCCACCGGCATGGCCGCTTCCTGGACAGCGACCGCCGAGACCGATGCGGGCAAAGCCGCCGGACCCAGATCGGCCGCCGAGCGGCGGGTTGCATCTTCGCCCTCATCGGGAAGCGCGCCGGGCTTGCCCTTCAGGGCGCTGTCAATCGCCAGCAGCGAGAGACCGGCAAGACCGAGCACGGCGAGGCCGGCAAAGGCAAGCTGGGTATACTCGCCAAACCGCCCAAGGCCGGTGGCGCGTTCGTCTTCCTCGGCTTCAGCTTCGGGCGCTTCTTCGACTGGCGGCACGATGACGACAGGCGCCTTGCGGATTTCCTCACGCGGGCGGATCGGCTCTGGCCGCGCCGGCGGGGCCCAGGCCTCAGGCCGGCCAGCCGGCGGAAGGCGCCGGGGCTCAGGGCGAGCCTGGGGGGTGGTCGTGGTTGTAACGGTGGTCAGCACGGCAACGGGACGCGCCGGGCGCTCGCGCGGGGGCGCCTCTATCGTCTCGCCATCCCTGGGCTCATACCCGGCCAGGATCGCCAGTGTGGATTGGGGACGCATGCCATCGCGCGCACGCAGGCGGGCGCGAAAGGGCGCCTCGCCTCGCTCAGCTGGTTTCAGCGGCTCTTGCAGCATCAGCCATTCTCCCAAGGCGCAAAAGGTTAACACGCGGCCTATCGGCTATTTACTATAAAGGAGCTAACAAAGGGAAACCATAAAATTCCCTGTAAGCCCCCGCCTTGTCAGGGCCGGTGCGGGACTTTAAGGCAACAGCTCTCCTCTTCCGCTCCAGAAAGACGCCAGAAACCCCATGTCCAACGCTGCTTCCGCTCCGAAAAAGGTCGTTCTTGCCTATTCCGGGGGTCTCGACACATCGATCATCCTCAAATGGCTTCAGACCGAATTTGGCTGTGAAGTGGTGACGTTCACGGCCGATCTCGGCCAGGGCGAAGAGCTGGAACCGGCCCGCGCCAAAGCGCTGAAGATGGGCGTGAAGGCGGAAAATATCTTCATCGAAGATGTGCGCGAGGAATTCGTGCGCGACTTCGTCTTCCCGATGTTCCGCGCCAACGCCGTTTATGAAGGCGTCTATCTGCTCGGCACCTCGATTGCCCGGCCGCTGATCGCCAAGCGCCAGATCGAGATTGCCGATATGGTCGGCGCTGACGCCGTCTGCCATGGCGCGACCGGCAAGGGCAATGACCAGGTCCGCTTCGAGCTGGGCTATTATGGCCTCAACCCTGACATCAAGGTGATTGCGCCCTGGCGGGACTGGGCGTTCAAATCGCGGACGGACCTTCTCAAATTCGCCGAAGAGCACGGCATCCCGATTGCCACCGACAAGCGCGGCGAGGCGCCTTTCTCGGTCGATGCGAACCTGCTTCACTCCTCCTCCGAGGGCAAGGTTCTGGAAGACCCGGCCGAACCGGCGCCGGAATTTGTCCATATGCGGACGGTCAGCCCGGAAGACGCGCCCGACAAGGCCGAGATCATCACCATCAGCTTTGAAAAAGGCGACGCGGTGGCGATCAATGGCGAGGCGATGAGCCCGGCGACCCTGCTGACGGAACTCAACGCTTACGGCAAGAAGCATGGCATTGGCCGGCTCGACTTGTTGGAGAACCGCTTCGTCGGCATGAAGTCGCGCGGCATTTACGAGACGCCGGGCGGGACGATCCTGCTGGTCGCCCACCGGGGCATTGAGCAGGCAACGCTCGACCGCGGCGCGGCCCACCTGAAAGACGAGCTGATGCCGAAATATGCCGAGCTCATCTATAACGGCTTCTGGTGGAGCCCGGAGCGCGAGATGCTGCAGGCCGCCATCGACCATTCCCAGCGCTTCGTGACCGGCGACGTGACGATGAAGCTCTACAAGGGCAATGCCACTCTGATCGGCCGTTCGTCCCCTTACAGTCTGTACTCGGAGAAGATCGTGACCTTCGAGGACGATCACGGCGCCTATGACCAGAAGGATGCGGCGGGCTTCATCAAGCTCAACGCCTTGCGCCTGCGTCTGCTGGCGGCGCGGGACCGGAAGTTCGGGAAGAACTGATCTTCCTTTTAGCGGGGAAAAGCCCCCCTCCGCCCTTCGGGCACCTCCCCCGCTACGCAGGGGAGGATAATAGCGTCCAGTCTGAAGCGGAGCGCAACACCTTTATCCTCCCCTGCGTA
>JBKBIZ010000380.1:0-510 GCA_046293975.1 Hyphomonas sp.
CCTCGACCCGCTCCAGCAATTCCGGCGCGACGTACTGGCGCGGCAGCACGCCGTACAGGCCGTTATAGCTCATGTCGTCCGAGTAAACGGGGAAGCCCCGGATCAGATAGACCTCCTGGAAGTTGCCGAACCCCTTGGTCACCCGCACGGCCGGATCATTCTGCAGCACGTCCCCGATGCTGCGGGCCTGCTGATCGCGGATCAGCGCCTCGGTATAGCTGGTCAGGTTGAACGGCGTATCCATCGTGTTCAGCGCGCCGAACAGGCCGACCCGCCCGCCCCGCGCGACCTGCCCCCCGGCGTAGGGACCCGGAAGGCCGACCTGCGAGCCGGTGACGACGATCTCGTCCAGCTCGGTCGGCGCCGCTTGGGTCTGCGCCAGCGCCGGCGTAGCGGCGACCAGGGCCAGAAGGCTGGCGCAGGCCAGACGGCGGGTCGAACGAACCATGATTTGCAACGCATTCTCAAGAACGAAGGGAAGTGGGCTCCATACGCTTTGATGCGATTGCT
>JBKBIZ010000381.1:0-509 GCA_046293975.1 Hyphomonas sp.
CTCGTCGAGGTCCAGGCCACTCAGGTCCGCGCCCCAGGTGGGCATGGGCTTGGAGTAGAAGATGTCCAGCGCCTTGAGGCGGAAGTCCAGCATCCACTGGGGTTCGTCCTTGGCTTTGCTGATCATCTCGACCACGTCGCGGCGCAGGCCCTTGGGGGCCTTCACGGCGTAGCGTTCGGGGTTGCTCCAGCCGTACTCGTACTCTTTGTTGATCTCGTTGACTTCGGGATTAATGGTCATGGGGGTGCTCCTTCAGGGGGCAGATGGCAGGTGGTCGAAGGCAGATGGCGCAGGCGCGGCTTGAGCTGCTGCTGAAGCGCTTCTGGCCCTCAGCCATCTGCCTTCAGCCTTCTGCATCTTCATGCCGTGGCGAGTTCCTTGACCCAGTCGTAGCCTTCGGTGTCCATCTTCTTGGCGAGTTCGGGGCCGCCGGTCTGCACGACCTTGCCGTCGAGGATGATGTGGACCTTGTCGGGGACGATGTAGTCCAGCAGGCGCTGGTAGTGGGT
>JBKBIZ010000382.1:0-509 GCA_046293975.1 Hyphomonas sp.
CATGGGCGTGCCCTTGTCAGCCACGCGCGAAATCGGTGCTTGTCATCCCGGAATTCTCGACCTATGTTCCGCCCGCTTTCGGGACGAGCGTTTCGCCATCCCTCGCAGAGCATTTGCCGCCTTAGCTCAGTTGGTTAGAGCGCTAGATTGTGGATCTAGAGGTCCCCCGTTCAATCCGGGGAGGCGGTACCATTTCTCTCCCTCGCGCCATCATTGCGTCACCCGCAGATAGGCCAGGTTTTCACCGATCTGGGCGAACACGGCGGAGAGGTCCCCGCCCGTCGTCGCCTCGAAGGCATGCGAAGAATCGGTGGCGCAGTTGGCCATCACGTCCTGCGCACCCTGGATGTCGCCCACGTCGAACGCCACGGTGTAGACGCGCACGCTGGGGTCGGCAGCCTTCATCGCATCGCACAGCGCCTCCGCCTGGGTATAGGAGTCCCCATTGGCAGGATTGCAGTTGATCTTGCTGTTCTCGTCACCGCTGCCGCTGGTGGAGATCTGGCTGA
>JBKBIZ010000383.1:0-508 GCA_046293975.1 Hyphomonas sp.
TGAAAAACTCCAACCGCGCCGCGAAGCCACGTTCCGCCTCACGGAACTGATCAGCATCTCAAAAGGCTCCAGCGCCAGCGACGGCGCGGACACCCCCTTCATCCAGTGGGCGCTGATGTTTGAAGCCGCCCGGCGCCTCAACGCCGTCCTGGCCGACCCCCAGAAGCACGCCCTCCGCCTCGCGCGCCTGTTGCGCAGACGCAAAGGCGAAACCCTGAAGACAATGCCCGTCCCCGGCCACATCCTGCGCCGGCTTCCCCCCTGGATCGACGCGCTCCTTTGCCGGCTGGACGAGGAAGCAAGCCCGGCGGCGTGGGCGGGTAACAACCCCCACCCCCCCCCTCCCTCAGCCGGCTGACGCCGCCTGCCACCTCCCCCGCTTCGCAGGGGAGGATAAGGGTGCTGCAGGCGAGGTGAAATGCTACTTCATCCTCCCCTGCAAAGCGGGGGGTGAGGTGGACCAGGCATCGCACTGCGATGTCCCACCGAACGACCCAAAGGGGCGGAG
>JBKBIZ010000384.1:0-507 GCA_046293975.1 Hyphomonas sp.
TCAGCAGGACGACCAGCGTCCTGTCCGCCCCGCCCCGCGCCTTGATCGCCCGCACCGCCTCCAGGATCGCCGCGACGCCGCTCGCATCGTCGGCGGCCCCCGGCGAGTTCGGCACGCTGTCGTAATGGGCCATCAGGGCGACGGCGGGCAGGCCGGGATCTCGCCCCGGCAGAACCCCGACGATATTGACGGCTCTCAGCGCGCCGGCGTCGCCGCCGTCCTTCTCGACCCGCGCCACAGCGGCCGGCGACAGGGCGCCGGATTGCAGGCTGGGCTGCAGCCCCAGGGCGGCCAGACGCTGGACCAGATAGGCCTGGACCTGCTGATGTTCGGCCGATCCGACGGGATGGGGCGCGCGGGCGATGCGGCGCACATCGACCATGGCCCGCTCGGCGGAAAAGCCGATGGCGGGCGTCGAGGCCGGCAGGGGCGCGGGCGTCTGGCTGGCGAAAACGGCCAACCCCAGGGCGGCGGCCAGGGACGCGAGAAACAGGACCAGCCGCATAC
>JBKBIZ010000385.1:0-264 GCA_046293975.1 Hyphomonas sp.
GAGCTGAGGCGGCAGGCGGACGCCTTCGTGGAATTGAACGACCTGTTGCCCGAGATCGCCCGGCCTCGGACGCCGGCCGCCGCCCCGAACAGCCGCGTGTTCGATCAATGAGCGTCTTCCCGCCCGAGGCGCCGCGCGATTGCCCGCTCTGCCCCCGCCTCGTCGACTACCGGCTGGAGAACGCTCGCCAGAACCCCGGCTGGTTCAACGGCGCCGCCCCGTCGGTCGGCGATCCGGAGGCGCGGCTGCTGGTCGCCGGCCTCG
>JBKBIZ010000385.1:274-507 GCA_046293975.1 Hyphomonas sp.
ACGGGCCGGCCCTTCACCGGCGATCACGCTGGCTGGCTCCTCTACGAGACCCTGCTGAAGACCGGGTTCGCCCGGGGCCGCTATGATCCGGACGGGAACGACGACCTGGCCCTGGTCGACTGCATGATCACCAATGCGGTCCGCTGCGCCCCGCCGGGCAACAAGCCGCTGCCCGCCGAGGAGGCCACCTGTCGGCCGTTCCTGCAGGCCCGGCTGGCCGCCCTGCCCCGGCT
>JBKBIZ010000386.1:0-506 GCA_046293975.1 Hyphomonas sp.
GAATCGTGAACAGCGCGCCCATGCTCGCGCGCACCGCCTCGACGCTGAACGGATCGACGCACTCGTCCACCAGGATCAGGCCACCTGCGCCGACCGCATCGGCGGTGCGCAGGATCGTGCCGAGATTGCCCGGATCGCGCAGCCGCTCGGCGACCAGCCAGATCGGCGCGGTGGTGCGGTCGATGCGGGCAAGGTCGGTGGGCAGTTCGGCATAGACGCCGACCACGGCGCCCGGATTGTCCTTGCCCGACAGCTTGGACAGGATGTCGTTATCCGTCTGGATGACCTCACCGCCCGCAGCCTCGGTCGCGGCGATCAGCTCTTGCGCCAGCGGGTGGGTGTCATGCCCTTTGGCGAAGAACAGATAGGCCGGCAGATGCCCCGCCTCCCGCGCCTCGGTCAGGATGCGCAGCCCCTCGGCGAGGAACAGCCCCTCGTCGCGACGATGCTTCTTGTCGCGCAAGCTGCGAACCCGCTTGACCAGCGGATTGGAAAAGGCGGTTATT
>JBKBIZ010000387.1:0-504 GCA_046293975.1 Hyphomonas sp.
GATCTGCAGAAGACGGGCGGCGGACACGCGATTGACGCCCCGCTCGTACTTCTGAATCTGCTGGAAGGTCACGCCGGCGCCGGCGGCCAACTGCGCCTGAGTGATGCGAAGTTCCTCGCGACGCGTGCGGATGCGGCCGCCGATGGCGATGTCTACGGGATCTACTGCGTCGTTCATTTGGGCCTACGGACAGGACTAATGGCGTGCCAAGGCCCCAAAACATCAACGCCGTCAAGCCAAAGCTGCTCCACTAGGGAGTGCTACGTGTGCTGATGAGTGTGAATTCAACCATTGGGATGTGTGACGGGGTTCTCGCCGTCGCTTCCGGCGCGAACCGCGCTCGGAAAAGTGGTGCCGCTTAGGTGACTCGAACACCTGACCCCATCATTACGAATTCGATGGAAGCTTACCCAGTAAATTCAAGCCGTGCCTAGCTTCTAGCAGCGTTTCGCTCAGGCTGAAAGCTCTCCACCCACAGGCTTCCCAGTTTGGGCCAAAGGGGTT
>JBKBIZ010000388.1:0-504 GCA_046293975.1 Hyphomonas sp.
CGGTGTCGGGTGATCCGCTGACGGACGTGACCGAACTGGAGCGGATGAAGTTCGTGATGAAGGGCGGTGTGGTCTATCGCGCCGACTGAAGACGGGCGTTCAGGAAGGCGGCGAACCCCGCCTGATCCTCGAACCGTGCGGCCACTGGCCAGGCCGTCACATCGGCCCGCTGGTCGGGCGTCAGCCGGACCCAGTCCTTTTCCGTCGTGACCAGACCCGCCTGGAACACCGCCGCCCGCTCCCGCAGGAACGCCATGTCCTCGGGTCTATAGGCCGCATGATCCGGGAAGGGGACGAAGTCCGCCAGGTCGCAGCCCGCCGCCTTCAGCGACCGCTCGACCTTCCACGGCTTAGCGATGCCGGCGAACCCGACCTGAGGCCCCGACGGCGGCGGCCCTTCTGGCGTCAGGCGCGCGACGAAGACGGGCAGGGCGCCGAACGCCGCCAGCAGTTCGGGATCGGCCTCGTCCACGTCGGTCGGCAGCATGACCACCACGGCGTCGG
>JBKBIZ010000389.1:0-503 GCA_046293975.1 Hyphomonas sp.
GGACGGAGAGGGGGCGTCCGCCCCGCCCCAATAGGCGGCGGCCTTGGCGTCCAGCGCCGCGTCCAGATCGTCGCCCAGGGCGGCGGCCAGGGCGGCCTCATAGCCCTTGTCGGCGCGGACCTTGTCGAGCGCAGGCGGATGGTCGCGCTTGCCGGTGACCAGCAGCTGGGCCAGGCCGCGCGCCTCGGTCTGCAACCGGCCCAGCCGATCCTCGGCGGCGCGGGCGGCGGTGCGGGCCTCTTGCTCGGTGCGGGCCAGGTCGCCGCGCTTGGCCTCGGCCGCCTCGACGGCCTCGCGCGCGGCGGTCAGCTCGGCCTGGGCGGTCTCCAGCGCCTGGCGGGCGGTCTCCAGCTCAGGCGTCTCCAGCGGACCCAGGGCCTCGCGTTCGCGCCTGGCCTGATCATGTTGGCCGGTGACGCGGGCCAGCCGGGTTTCGGCGTCGCGCTTGCGCGCCGTCTCGGCGTTGGCGCGGGCTTCGACGGCGGCCAGGGTTCCGGCCAGAC
>JBKBIZ010000038.1:0-26433 GCA_046293975.1 Hyphomonas sp.
GTTCTGAGCCAGAATCAAACTCTCAAGTTGAGTTTTGATCTGACGAACCATCCATTGGAATATGGACGGTTACTTTGCTGTATAAGCATAAGTATTGCGTTCTTTGACGAGAACCCTTTTAAACAAAAGGAAGACCGAAGCCTTCCCGATGGAAAAAAGAATTCTCAAGAAACACATCGTCGTGATCGTTTTGGACTTCTCGCGAAGTCCGCAAGCCATCACGCCGCCTGCGTTTCTCTTCCTATCTCTTACGATGTCAAACAGCGTGGAACCGAAGCTCCTTTTTTGGTGCCGGTCAGAAGCCGTGGCCCCGTCCGGAAGTGGCGGCTTATACAGCCACCCTTTTTCCCGTCAACCACCTTTTTCCGCTCTTCTGCAGCTGGCCGATTAAGCATCGGTGGCTGCCTGATTTTGAGCGAACAGAACTCTTTGACCGATTGTCTCGGCCCAGAAATTCGGGCGTTCAGGAAGCGGCGGCTTATATAGTCGCCGTTTTCCTCGTCAACCCTTTTTATCCATCTTTCTCAGTTTTCTGCCCGGAGGCGGAAGGCTTCAAAAGAGAACAGAACTCCTAGACCGATTGTCTCGGCCCACTTGTTCGGGCGTTCAGAGGAACCGCACATATAGCCGCTGTTCGATGTAAAGGGCAAGCCCTTTCTTCCGTTTGGCGACCGCTGGGCGGTCATCGCTGGGCCAGACGTGTTGTCCGGTTCAGCGAAGGCCGCGATGTATCGGGCTCATCCGATAACCGCAACCCTTTAATCCACGAAATCCACAGATTGACTGCACTTTGTGGAATATTCTTAGAACTGGGAGGAGAGGTAAGACTTCATCGCCTGCGCCTCTGCCTCGGTCTCGGCGATCTTCCATTTCACCAGATCCCCGATCGAAACAAAGCCGGTCAGCCGGTTGTTACGCACGACGGGAAGATGGCGGATGCGCCGGTCGGTCATCAGCTGCAAAGCTTCATCGACAGAGGCCTCAGCGCTGATCGTGATCACGGCGCGCGTCATGGCGCCGGCAACGGTCATATCAACGGCCCCGGCGCCCTGCCGGGCAAACTGGCGCGCAATATCGCGTTCCGACAGCACACCGATAATCTCGCCGTCCGCGTCCAGAGTGACGACCGCGCCGATGCGGCGTTCATCAAGAAGTTTGGCGGCTTCGCGCAGCGTCGTATCGGCGAGCAGCGTGATGACTTCACGGCCTTTGTCGTTGAGAATCTGTTCAATGATCATTTCGTCCTCCATCCGGCGGCAGCCTTTGGGCCATCTCATCCTCCGTGAGGGTACCATAGGGTGCGAAGGTACGCGACTCCCGTGTTAGCCGCGCAAAACGCCCTGTTTTGGCTCAGATATCGAGCTTGCGTACAGCGTCCCAGATCACCACGCGCCCGAACAAGGCCCCGGCAATATAGCCGCCCACATGCACTTCCCAGGCAATCGATGCGCCCAGCAGCGAGGGGCCGATGAAGGCGAAGATGACGTTTGCGACGATGAAAATGCCGGTCACCGTCAGGAAATTACGGCCGCGAAGCCGCGCCGCGCCCCCTTCCCGCATCAGGAAATAAGCGCCCATCAGACCACTGAGGCCCCCCGATGCGCCTACGGCAATCCCCCCTGCCGGATTGTTCAGAAGGAGGTAAACCAGTCCGCCCGCGGCCTGCGAGAGAAAGATCAGGACAAAGAGGGTTATGACAGCGCCCGCGCCATACCGGCCCTTCAGAACGGTGAGAATCTCAAGCACCGGCTTACCGATGGCGATCAGGAACACGGCATTGAGAATGACGTGGAACCAGTCCCCGTGCAGCAGCCCGCTGAGGAAGAAAGGAGCCATCGCGGTGACGGCCCCCGGATAGGGCGGCACCCCGCTGAGCGTCATTCCCTGGCCATCGGCCCAGCTCCAGAACCGCTCCGGAAACAGCGCGCCATGATACAGCGCCTCGGTCTGAAAACTCTCCGGAGAAAAGACGCGCAGGCCATGCAACGCAATCAGCACCAGCGCAAACGCCGTCAGCGGCAGGGGCGCATTGATGATCGGCGCGCGTTTTGTCTGGCTGTCCATTCGGTTTCTCCGGGTCATCGGCGCGCAGATTCGGCCGCCATTTGCCTCTTTCATGTAGGCGCGATCGTTAAATTTGCCTCGCCGCGCGCTGAAACTAGATGTCTCTTCATGTACGTGAAGCTGTTTCTCGGGCTCGTCGCGGCCCTTTTCGCCCTCTTTGGCGCAGTCGCCCTGGCCAATCCCATCGGCATGACGGCCAGCTTAGGCGTGGAGGTGGGCGGCCCCAATGGGGCCTATGAGCTGCGCGGGATCTATGGCGGGGTCAGCCTTGCGGCGGCCGCGCTGTGTGCTGGCGGCGCGTTCAGGGCCTCCCTCCGGGCCCCTGCGCTCTGGTTTCTCATTGTATATATGGGCGGATATATTTTCGCGCGGGCCGCCGCCCTGCTGCTCGGCCCGCCCCCGACCAGCGATTATATCGGCTTCATCGCCTTTGAGGGGATCGTGCTGGCCGGGGCGATTCTCTCGCTCCGGGCCCAGACGCGGCGCTGACCCCAAAAAGAAAAGCCCCGCCGTGGGGCGGGGCTTTCCATATATATACGTTCGAAAGACGGATCAGAACGTCTTGCGGAGCGTCACGCCATAGCTGCGCGGCGCGCTGGGATAGCCCATGATCGAGCCAGCCTGCGCCACCGCAGGGAAAGCAACCGTGATGTATTCATCATTGAAGATGTTACGCACCCACACAGTTACACCCAGACCATCATCATTGGTGAAGCCGGTCGAGGCATTGAACGTGCTGACTTCCTTCTGAACCCCGATGAGCGCCTGATCTGCCGGGCTGTCGAAATGATCGACCGGGCTCTCATACTGCCAGTCGCCACGGACATAAGCGTCCCATCCCGCGACATCGAAGAAGTAGGTCGCCGCCGTGGAGGTGGTGACTTCCGGGATGCCATAGGGCGTGCGGCCGGAAAGGTCGCCGCTCGCCGAGTTGGGGAACTCGTCATACACCGGATCCTGGACTGTGCCGGCCACGACCAGTTGCAGGTCGCTGATCGGGTTCCAGGACACGTCGAACTCAATGCCCTTGTTGGACTGCTTGCCGGCGTTGGCGAGCGCGAAGCCCGTTCCGGTGAACACGTTCGACTGGAAGCCTTCGATCGTCTGGTCGAAATAGGCGAGATTGAATGCCACGGTCGAATAGACGGCCTTCAGGCCAATCTCGAACACAGCCGAATCTTCCGGGCCGGCATAGCGCGTGCCGGCTGTCAGGTTCGGCAGGGCGAGGCCCGCGTCCCGGATCGGCGAGCCGGCTGGCCCCGTCACTGGCGAACCGGGGATGAAGTCCCGCGCGAAGGGCCGCGAGTCGCGCGACAGGTTCCACGAGGTCGCCTTGAAGCCTGTGGCATACGACACATAGGTATTGAGGTTGTCGTTGATGTCATAGGCCAGACGCAGCGTGTAGGTCGTCGAGGAATCCTTCGTGCGGCCATTTTCGACCGCGTTCGGGAAGCCAAGGAAGGGCGGCAGGAACTGCAAAGGCTGAAGTGCCAGAAGCGGGTTTGACGCCGGATCCTGCACACCTGCCTGGATCGCCGCGAAAGCTGCGGGGTTGGCAGCCGCAAAGGCCCCGACCTGTGCCGGGTTGGTCGCGTCCACACCATAAAGGCCCAGCGTCTGAGCAAAACCGATGGCCACGAAGTCGAGCGCCGAGAAGGTGTCGCTCGCCTGGATGCGGTTATAGGCGTCCTTTTTGTCCTCGGTGTAGTTCAGGCCAACCGTCGCCGTCAGGCGGTCTGTGAGGCGATAGTCGGCTGTGCCGAACAGAGACCAGGCCGTATTGTCCTGGCCGGCCTCGTCGCGGAAGCCCTGCCCGGCCTGACCGAAGGTCGTGCCGACCGGCAGGCCAAGCGCGGCTTCCACCATCGTCATGCCGCCGCCCGAAAGCGCATTGGCATAGGCCCGGAAGTCCGTGCCATAGAGCAGCGCGTTCTCGATCTCGACCTTTTCATCAAAGTAGAAGCCGCCCACCATCCAGTCGAGGCGGTCGCCATCGGTCGAGGTCAGGCGAAGTTCCTGGGTGAAGGTGTCGATATCGGTCTTGTTGGAGTTCTCACCCAGCAGGTCTGCGCCAGTAAAGTCGGAATCCTGGTTGGTTTCGAGTTTCGACATCCGGTACGCCGTGATCGTGGTCAGGCGCATGCCGGAGAAGTCAAAATCGCCTTGCAGCGAGATCCCGCCATTATCCACCTTGTTCGTGGACGGAAGGTTGTACGCCACGCGGTAGCCAAACGGATCTTCGGCAATCACTGTCCCGCCGATAGCCTGCACGATCGCGCCAGTCGGCCCGTTCACGACATTCGCCGCTGCGCAGCATAGCTCATCGATCTGGTCATAATCCGCCAACAGACGGAATGTGGTGTTGACATTGGGTTCAAACATCAGGTCGCCGCGGATGCCCCAGCGGTTACGCTCATTGGTCTGCGTGCCCGTGCCGATATCATCGACATAGCCGTCGCGCTTGTTGTAGCTGACGCCCACAGCGCCCGCGAGGTTTTCCGCCAGCGGGCCGGTGACATAGCCATTTGCGCGGTAGCCATTCTCATTGCTCAGCGTCGCATCGACCACACCGCCCAGCTCATATTGCGGCTTCTTGGTGACAACCGAGATCACACCGGCCGAGGCGTTCTTGCCAAACAGGGTCGACTGGGGCCCCCGCAGCACTTCAACCCGCTGGATGTTCGGAAGGTCTGAAATCTGCGAGGCAGAGCGTGAGCGGTAGACGCCATCAATAAAGACACCGACCGAAGGCTCGATGCCGGCATTGTTCGCGCCGTTGCCGAAGCCCCGGATGATGAAGTTGGTATTGGCCGAAGATTGCAGCTGGCCAACCCGCAGCGACGGGATGAGCGATTGCAGGTCGTTGAGGTCAACGATGGCGGCCCGCTCGATGGTCGTGTCATCGACCACCGAAACGGCGATCGGGACATCCTGCAAGGTCTGTTCGCGCTTGGTGGCCGTGATGGTCACGGTCTGCATGGTGCGGGTATCTTCGGTCTCGCTTTCCTGGGCGAAAGCGGGCGCAGCGACGGCCGAGAGCGCGGTCAGGCCAACGCCAAGGCAAAGCACCGCGCGCAGAGCCTTGCGGCCCGCGGGTACCATTTCTGAATTGGACACGTGGAATTTCCTTCCTGGGAGTTTGCTGTTCAGTAGTCTTGCCGTCGCCTGGCCTCGGTGGAGGTCAAGGTCTGGCTGAGTTTCTTGTTATTATGAAGGGAATGTAATCAGGCGATTCGGAGGGATGCAAGCCCCTCCCTCAGGCACCCCCACAGACAGACATGGCCCGGTCTTGCAATTGTTCCGGCCTGAAACGGTGCGCCGCGCCAGCAGGGCACGCTCCTGTCAGGCCACAGACCCTGCCCGGCGGCTTCTTCCCCATGCAGGATAGTAAATGCCCGGTTTAAGCATGTTTATTCCCCCTCGGCGTGAATTCCGGGCTCTGCCGCAAACTGGAACAGATATTGCGATTGACGATCCCGAACGGGCCGGTGCGGCCCCCTAATTACCGGGAGCAATCCACAATCATGGTCGAGCAGTCGATCCACCCGAACACCCGCGTCCTGCTGGACGCCTGGCGCCGCATGCAGGACGAGCCGAACGGCCACGCTGTGAACGGCCCCAACGTCGCCGAACATGCAGACCTGATCGAGCGCATCTTTGTGCTTGAGCTGATGGACGACCGCGCCTGGCTCGTCCGCACCGCAGGCGATGCTGTCACCCAGCTTGTCGGCCGGCGCCTCTCGAATCAGAATTTCCTCGACCTGTGGACTGGTCCCGACCGTATCATGGTCAGCGCCTGCCTGGAGGCGATCCGCCTGGATGGTGGCCCCGGCGTGATCCGTGGCCGCGGCGAAACCATCTCCGGCGCCCGCGCGGAACTGGAAGTCACCCTGATGCCGCTTTCGGCCGGCGCCGCGCGCACCCGCATGCTCGGCCTTTATCAAACGCTCGGCAGCGAGGGCGCCCTGGGCGGCCAGCCCGTCTTCCGCCACCGCGTCTCGATGATCGTCCCGCCGGACACACGCCAGGTCGGCCCGAAACTACGCCTCGTGGCGTCCCGGTAAAGCTTTGCCCGCAAGGGCAACCAGCCTGAGATCCGGCCTTGCCGATGGACGGGGGGGCCCGGGCGCCAGAACGGCGCTCACCATCGGGCGGCGCTGCCCTTCTGGGGCCCGCGCCGCGCCGGATCTTACGGGGAACTTGCCGCGCCTCAGCCCCCCGCCAGCGCCGGCTCTTCCCGCGCCAAAGCGGCCCGGCCGAGGATCATGTCCGCAGCCTTCTCCGCCACCATGATCGTCGGCGCATTGGTGTTGCCGCCAATCAGCGTCGGCATCACCGAAGCGTCCACCACCCGCAGGCCGTCCACGCCGCGCACGCGCAGCTCACCGTCAAGCGGGCTCGTTTCATTCGCGCCCATCGCGACCGTGCCAACCGGGTGATAGATCGTCTCGCCTTTCTCGCGGATGAAAGCATCGATCTCGGCATCGGTCTTCACCGAAGCGCCCGGAAGGATCTCGCCGCCCGTATAGGCTTTCAGCGCGTTCTGGCCGCACACATCGCGCACCATCTTGACGGCCTGGCGCATCACGCGGCGGTCTTCTTCCGTAGCCAGATAATTCGGGTCGATGGCCGGATGGGCAAACGGATCCGCAGAGGCGAGCATCACGCTGCCCCGGCTTTCCGGGCGCAACTGGCAGGCATGCACCGTGTACCCATCTTTCTCCGGGCCGGTATTGCCGTGGTCCATCATGATCGCATTGACGAGATGAAGCTGGATGTCCGGCATCGACAGCCCGCTGCGCGATGACAGGAACGCGCCTGCCTGAAGGAAATTGTCCGCGCCTGCGCCCGTCTGGTTATAAAGATACTGCACGCCCACAGCGAGCTTCTTCAGCCCCTTCTGCAAGGAGTAGGCAGACAGCGGCAATGGCATGTCATGGATCACCGTCACGTCGAGATGGTCCTGAAGATTGCGGCCCACGCCGGTGGACTTCACCTTCGTCTCGATGCCGTGACGTTTCAGTTCCTCTGGATCGCCCACGCCTGAGAGCTGAAGGATCTGCGGCGACTGCACGGCGCCTGCCGACAGGATCACTTCGCGGTCCGCGCGGATCTGGCGGCCAATCCGGCCCTTGCCCTCCACCACTTCCACGCCAACGGCTTTGCCCTTCTCGATCAGCACACGCGTCACAACGCCCGTGGAAACGATCTTGAGGTTGGGGCGCTGGGTTTCGATCGGGCGCAGATACGCAAACGAAGCGCTCCAGCGCCCGCCCTTGAAAATCGTGCGCTGATACCGGCCAAAGCCTTCCTGGTTTGCGCCGTTGAAATCATCCGTGACCGGATAACCAGCCTCGCGACCGGCATCAATGAACGCCTGGTAGACCGGGCCCGACAGCGGGCTCTCGGTTACGTTCAGCGGGCCTTGCCCGCCATGAAATTCAGTGTCGCCGCCTTCATAGCGTTCCGACTTGCGGAAATAGGGCAGCACATCGGCAAAGCTCCAGCCCTTGAGGCCCATCTGGCCCCATTGGTCATAGTCGCCCGCATGGCCGCGAATATACACCATGCCGTTGATGGAGGAGGAACCGCCCCAGCCCTTGCCGCGCGGCCAGTAGAGGCGGCGGTTTTCCATATGCTGCTGGGGCTCAGTGAAGAAGCCCCAGTTATGGTCATTTGCCTGCTTGATGAGGCCGCCGACGCCCGCAGGCATCTTCACCATCAGGGAAGTATCCTTCTTGCCCGCCTCGATCAGGCAGACCTTTACCGAAGGATCGGCCGATAAACGGTTGGCCAGAACACAGCCCGCGCTGCCCGCGCCGACAATTATATAGTCATAGGCTTCCATTGGTATTTTTCCTCCCGCCGGCTCACTGTTTTAACCAGCCAATGCTACCGGGTTCACAGGCCTGAGCAACCAATTGTCAACATTCATGAACTAACTGTCAGGCGTGACATTTTGCCTTCATACGCGCTTGGGCGGGCGCGGTAGGCCAAGCAGGAAGCAGCACATGACACGACCGCTCGCCCAATCCCACGATGCTGAAGCAAGCAAAAAATCGGGCCGTGACCGGCGCGGTTTCAAACGAGTCGAACTCAAACTGGCAGGCCGCTTCCTGCTCGGCGACAGTGAAGATCATGTCCTCAGCACCGTTGATATTTCCTGCGACGGGGCTTTCATCGTTTCTTCCGAAAAGCCCGGCCTCGACGAACAGGTCGTCTGCTATTTCGATGAAGTGGGCCGGGTTGTGGCCAATGTGGTGCGCGTCTCGCCCGAAGGCTTTGCCGTGCGTTTTCACACCTCCCCCCACAAGCGCGACAAGCTCGCCGACCGCCTCACCTGGCTTCTCAACCGCGACAAGCTCGGCCTTGAGGAAGAGCGCGGCGAAACGCGTTACCAGGCCAGCGGCGAAGCTATCGTCAATCTCCCCGGCGACCGCCAGCTGCAATGCAGCGTCACCGATATCTCCCTCACCGGCGCGGCCTTTGAAACCAGTGGCAAGGCGCCTTTCGTCGGGGAACGTGTTTCGGTTGGCAATCTCGTCGGCGAAGTCGTCCGGGTCACCGGCAACAAGTTTGCCGTCCGCTATATCCACGGCCAGAAGCCTGTCAGCTCGACCTGATGTCCGAGAAGCTGAACCGCCGGGTCAAGCAGATGACTGGTCAAGGTCAGCCCCCCGCCACCTCGCCCTCCACCACGATTGACCTCTCCCGCATCGATCCCGCCATCTGGCGCATTCTTGCGGGGGGTGAGGCGCACGGCCCCTACACCCTTGGCCAGCTCCAGCAGTTCGTCATCGAAGGCCGGCTCCACGGCGCGTCCCGCATCTCCGCCGGTGACGACCAGCCTTTCCTGCCGATCCGAGATATGCCCCGCCTGGCAGAGGCCCTCGCCCAGGCTTTCGCCGAGCGCGCCCGCCGTCGCGCCGAAGCCTCCAACTACCTCATCACCGCCCGCGCCCCGGCCCCGGCCGAAGCGGCCCTCTGGCGTGATCTGCCCGGCTGCCTCGACACGCTCGGAAAGCACATGCAGCCCATCCCCGGCACCTTCCTCCTGCGCTCGGGCAAGTCCCTCGCCGAGGTGCGCGAGGCCCTCGCCGCAGCCCTGCCGAAAACCGCTCAGGTCTTCGTCCTCCAGACCCGCGAAGCGCGTCTGGGCTGGGTGGGCTTTGAGGAAGACATGTCAGACGCGGTGCGTCCCGTCTGGAACGCCCCACTGTCCTGAACTGTCCTGATTTGTCCTGATTTGTCCTGATCTGTCCTGAAGTGTCCCGGATTGTCCCGATCTGTCCGGGAATGTCCCCGCGCTGGCTCAGCCGAGACGCTTTATGCCCCGGGAATGGCGCTGCCAGTTCTCGACATAATGATGCGCAGACATCCTGATCACCTGAAGCTGGACCTCTGATACATCTTTGACCACTTTTCCCGGCGCGCCCATCACGAGAGAGTTGTCGGGGATCTCTTTCCCTTCAGGAATCAGGGCATTAGCCCCGATGATGCAATTTCGACCAATCTTGACGCGGTTGAGGATCGTCGATCCCATGCCGATCAGCGTGTCATCGCCGATTTCGCATCCATGCAGGATCACGCGGTGCCCGATGGTGACATTCTTCCCGATCGTCACCGGCGCGCCAATGTCGGTATGGATCACGCTCAGATCCTGAATATTGGTATTTTCTCCAATGATAATAGGGTCATTGTCGCCGCGCAGCACGCAGCCATACCACACCGAGGCATTCTCCTTGAGGATCACATTGCCCATCACCTCGGCGCTGCCGGCAATCCAGAACTTCCCCTCGCCCGGCAACTGCGGGCCGACCCCATCAATCTCGTAAACCGCCATTTCAATCCTCTCCTGCCCCGCAAGTCGTTACGCTCACGGAATGTCACTTAACCGTCCGATAATGCTGCTATTGTATAGTCATTGCAGATTCGGAGAGGCAATGGCTCGCTTGACGCCCTTTCTCACCTCCCCAACGGAAGTGTTCCTTCCGGATACGGGCTCGCCGCCTTCAGGGCGGGTGCCCCTCTCTTCCTACGCTTCACCGGGCCGCTGCGCATTTCTGCCAGCGGCTTTTTTCATGCCTGCAACCAAGGAGGCCTCCCATGGGTAAACGTAATCCTGCCAAACGCCTGAAAGCCGCTTCAGAAGTGCGCGCGTCGGCCTGGTTCGACGAGCCGGCACGCAGCAAGGGCCCCCATCTCCACGCCATCGAAGGCGGACGCGGCTGGCACCCGGACGATGCCCATCCGGTCACCAACCTGGAATCCCCGCAGGAACGCACCCAGCGCTACCAGAAAACGGTGAAGCCCCGCTCCGAAAACCAGGCCCAGCTTATGGCGGCTATGGACACCCATGCCCTCGTCTGCGCCCTCGGCCCGGCAGGCACGGGGAAAACCTACCTCGCCATCTGCAAGGCGGTCGAAGCCCTGCAAAAGGGACGCGTGTCCAAGATCGTACTCTCCCGCCCCGCCGTTGAGGCGGGCGAACAGCTCGGCTTCCTGCCCGGCGGCATGGAAGACAAGCTCGCCCCCTATCTGCGCCCGCTTTACGACGCCCTGTCGGATCGCCTCTCCCCGGCCCAGCTCAAGCACATGCTGACCGAAGGCGTCATCGAGATCGCCCCGATCGGCTTCATGCGCGGGCGCACGCTCAACAACGCCTTCATCGTCATTGATGAAGCCCAGAACTGCACCTACACCCAGCTGAAGATGCTCCTCACCCGCCTTGGCTGGCACTCCACGATGGTCATCACAGGCGACCCGAACCAGACCGACCTGCTGCCGGAATTCTCCGGCCTCGCCAAAGCCGCCGACAAGCTGGAAGCGCTCTCGGGGGCCTCGGTCATCCGCCTCGAAGCCGCCGACGTCGTCCGCCACCCCCTCGTCGCCGAGATGCTCGACGTTCTCTGAGGCTACCCGGATTAACCCTAAAGCCGGGCCTCGATGGGGCCCGGCTTCTTAATTGGCCTGTTTCTTGCCTCCTGCCGGGACATATCTGTCCCCAGGAGGGAAACATGTTCAAATCAGCTTCCAAGCTTGCTGTCGCCGTCTCGATTCTAGCCATCACTGCCTGCGCGCAGACCGGATTCGACGCCAAAACTGCCCCGCCTCCGACGCAGGAAGACATTGCCGCCGCGGCCCAGGCGCCTGCTGGCTGGCGCCCCTTCTCGGCCGATAGCCCGTGGAACACGAAAATCCCGGCGGATGCCGCGCTCGACCCCAATTCTGAAATTCTGATCGAAGACTTCGCAAGCTACAGCTCGCTGGCAATCAACATGCCGGTCTATTCGGTCGCGACCTATTACATAGATGCCGCCAAGACCCCGATGAAAAAGGTCTACCCCTATTTCCAGGGCGACTTTGGCCGTGGCTTTGAGCCGGGCACCCGCATTCCGGCGCCCGCCTTTGCCGTGCCGCCTCTTCCTGAGGGCAGCACCCAATACCTCGCCATGATCGACACCGCCGCAGGCCGCGCATGGGAAATGAAACAGGGCGCCCAGAACCCCGAAACCGGTACCTGGGGAACCTCCTTCGGCGCCGAAGTCGATCTCAAGGGCACAGGTGTCGCGACGCCGTGGATGATGTCGCCGGACGTACACCTCTCAGCCTCTCCGCGCCCTTCGGGCACTCCGCTGATCGCCGGCCTGATCCGCCTCGACGAGATCAAAGCGGGCCGGATCGATCACGCCCTTGCCCTTGCCTATCCTGCACCCCGCACGGGCAGCTTTGTGCCCCCGGCCAGTATGGCGCTTGAGGCACCCGAAGATACTTCGCCAAATCTCTACGGCCTGCCAATGGGCGCCCGCATCCAGCTCGACCCGGACTATGACATCGAGAACACCAAGCTCTCGCCCGCCGGCAAGGTGATTGCCCGCGCGCTTCAGGAGTATGGCGCAATCATCGTCGACCAGACCGGATCAACCGTTCTGTTCGCAGAATCTGCGCCTGCCCAGCTTGAAGCCTGGCAGGGCGTGCTTGCCCCGGACGAGTTGAGCCTGCTCTTCACGCAGGAAATGATGGGGCGGAATTTCCGCGTCATCGCGATGGGCGAAAAGATGCCGGGCCGGCCAGAAGCCTGGCGCTAGCTCGGCCGCGACGTATCGTAGGGACTGTCGAGCGAGAAGGCCGGGATCATCGCCACCATTTCCTCGCCGTCATCATCGACGAGGAGATAGGTGCCGGTCATCATGCCTGAAGGCGTCGCCAGCGGCGCGCCGGAGGTGTAGCTGAACCGCTGCCCTGGCCCGACGGTCGGCGTCTGCCCGATCACGCCTTCGCCATCGACCGACTGAAGCCTTCCGGCCGAATCCACAATCCGCCAGTGCCGGCGAATGATGGTCCAGGTCCGGTCGCTCTCATTCTCGACCTCAACCGTATACTGCCACATGAATTTCGCCCGCGTGGGCTCGGATTCGTCGTGCAGGAATTTGGGGCGCACACGAATGCGCACGCCATCGGTGATGGCCTCATATTGTGGAGGAGCGGGGCGTCTTGCCATGCGCCAAGCCTTCCCCGGCATAAGTTCACAAGCTGTTAAGTGCGGCGAGAAGATCCGCTTCCAGATCGTCTCCGTCTTCCAGACCAACAGAAAGCCGGACCCAGCTGCGGTCAAGCCCCATCGCTGCCTGCTCAGCATCGCTCAGCGCGCGGTGTGTCGTCGTTGAGGGGTGACAGGCGAGGGATTTCGTGTCGCCCAGATTGTTGCAGATATCGACCAGTTGCAGCCCGTTGAGGAAACGGAACGCCGCGTCCTGCCCGCCCTTGAGCGAGAGCGCGAGCAGCGTGCCGCCCATCCGCATCTGCCGCTTGTGCACTTCGTAATGCGGGTGGTCCTTGCGGTGAGGATAACGCACGGCATTGACCGCAGGGTGCGCCGCGAGCACATCGGCAAGCCGCGCCGCTGTATGGCTCTGTGCCTCGACGCGCAGCTGCATCGTCTCAAGGCCCTTGAGCACCACCCAGGCATTAAACGGCGAGGCCGCCGGCCCCATATGGCGCAGCCACGGATCGTACACATCGCTCATCCGCTTGGCGTCTGTCAGGATCGCGCCGAGCAGGACGCGGCCCTGCCCGTCCATATGCTTGGTGGCCGAATAGGCGATGACGTCAGCGCCCATCTCCAGCGGGCGCTGAAGCACAGGGGTCGCAAACACATTGTCCACCACCAGCAGCGCGCCCGCCGCCTTGGCGAGCTTTGCGACCGCTTCAATATCCACCCCATCGAGCAGCGGATTGGCCGGGCTTTCGATCAGCACCAGCTGGCAGCCCTTGTCGATCTCGCGCTTCCACGCGTCGAGATCGGCCCCGTCCACGAACACCGCCTCAATGCCGAACTTCGGCATCTGGTTGGCAATGATCCAGCGGCAGGAGCCAAAGAGGGCCGTCGCGGCAACAACCCGGTCGCCCGCTTTCAGCGGCGCCAGAATGGCAGAAGAAATCGCGCCCATGCCGGAGCCCGTGACCCGGCAAGCGTCTGCGCCCTCGATCAGGGCGAGGCGCTGCTGGAGCATCTCATTGGTCGGGCTGCCATAGCGGGAATAGACAAAGCCTTCTTCCTCACCGGCCATGCGGCGCATCGCCTGCTCAGCCGAGTCGTAAGCGTAACCGGACGTCAGATAGAGTGCCTCGGAAATCTCGCCATGCTGGGACCGCATCAGACCGCCGCGCACCGCCTGGGTCGCGGGCTTCCAGCCCTTCTTGTTGTCGCCGGGTGCATCGGCCATGGCTCTGATCCTTGTGTTTCCAGCAGCGGGTCTTATGCCTGAGATTCACAGGGTGCAAGTGATGGCTGAGAATAGCGGGGTTATCCCCGACTTCGAGATAGAGGCGCTGCTTCAGAGCGGCGCGATCCGGTGCGATGAGCCCCCGGAACCCGGCCAGATTCAACCCGCCAGCCTGGATCTGCGCCTTGCGGTCGACGCCTACCGCCTGCGTGCCAGCTTCCTGCCGGGCAAGGACCGCACGGTTGCCGAGATGCTTCAGGAGCCTGGCATCCATCTCCACCGGATCGACCTCACCCAGGAAGGCGCCGTGCTGGAAACCGGCTGCGTCTATCTCGTGCCCTTGCAGGAATCCCTGCGCCTGCCCGCCGGCCTCTCGGCGCGGGCCAATCCCAAAAGCTCCACCGGCCGGATCGACGTGTTCACCCGCCTCGTAACCAATCGCAGCCGCGCCTTTGATGAAGTGCCTATGGGGTATTCCGGCCCCCTCTATCTGGAGGTCTCCCCGCGCACCTTCCCGATCAAGGTTCGCCCCGGCGACCGGCTTGCCCAGCTGCGCTTCAAGCGCAAGAAGCCCGAAACCCTGCGCGAGAAGGTCGTCTCGATTGACCTTGAGCCCCCCGAAGGCCAACCCGCCGGCTACCGCGCCAAGGCCCATTCGGGTATCGTCGATCTCAGAGGGCTCGGCGCCCATGACATCAGCCAGTTCTGGGAACCGGTCTATCCCCGGAATGGCCGTATCGTGCTCAACCCCGAAGAGTTCTACATCCTCGTCAGCCGCGAGACCGTGAAGGTCGCCGCCAATGAAGCCGCCGAGATGGCGCCCATCGCGCCCGAACTGGGCGAGTTCCGCGCCCATTATGCCGGCTTCTTCGATCCGGGCTTTGGCACCAACAAGGCAGGCAGCCGGGCTGTCCTCGAAGTGCGCTCACGCGACGTGCCCTTCATCCTCGAACACGGCCAACCGGTCGCCAAGCTGATCTATGAGCCGATGACGGACAAGCCCCGCCACCTCTATGGCGGCCAGGGCTCAAACTATCAGGGCCAGGGCCTGAAACTGTCCAAACACTTCGCGGGATGACCGGAACGCGGTTTCCCGTGTCCCGAAGTGTCCCGATTTGTCCTGGATTGTCCTGGATTGTCCTGAAAGTGTCCGCCGCAGGCAGCGCCTTGACCCGAAAACGGCTCAGAAAATCGAAAAAATCCGGAAAGAAGGGAACAAGCATCGCTGAGCTGCGTTGGTAGGGTGACCCGGATTGTTTCGGGCTCGCCGTCCCAGGTAGCGTTTCATTCTCCCTCCAGGAGGAATGGTTCGCCCCGCTCGGATGTTGCGTCATTTAATGAAGAGGATTGCCCATGAAACTTCGCGTTCCCGCCGCTATCGCCGCGAGCCTGGCCCTGTCACTTGCCGGCCCTGTAGCCTTCGCCCAAGAGGCGCCATCGCCTTTCCGCAGCGTTGAAGCCCAATCCTTCTCCGCCAACGATCTGCAACGTTACGGCCTGTCGGACGAGCAAATCGCCACGGTCGAGAGCTATCAGCAACAAGGCTATGAAGTTC
This sequence comes from Hyphomonas sp., assembly GCA_046293975.1. Taxonomy (GTDB): domain Bacteria; phylum Pseudomonadota; class Alphaproteobacteria; order Caulobacterales; family Hyphomonadaceae; genus Hyphomonas. The sequence continues at coordinate 15,346 of JBKBIZ010000038.1, forward strand.
AGGTCATGTCTGTTGAAGAAGCGGCCGAATACACCGGCGGCATGTCGACCAACAATGTTCTGGCCATCATCGGCCTGGTCGCCATCGTGATCGTTGTCGCGTCCGTTCTGTAAAATGAGAATGCAGGCGTTGATTGCGGCGACGCTGACACTCAGCGCCTGCGCCACCCAACCAAATACCGACGCGGCAAGTTTTGCCGCCCGTACGCAGAACAACAGCTTTGAAATGTTTGGCGCAGCGGTCTCGCCTCCCGAGACGCTGCTGTTGCCGGTTCAGCATGACCGCCAGATCGACGGCGCCGCCTGCGGCGCGCATGCGCTCGCCAGCCTCGTCAATTACTGGCATGGGCCCGGCACAGCCGCTGGCTCTGAAATATTCTCAACCTATCCCCCGGCGGACGCGAAAGCGGGCTACTCGATGGCGGAGCTGCTTCAGCTTGCGGAAGCGCAGGATCTCGTCAGCAGCGCCGTTCGCCTTCCAGAGACTGGCCTGAAGGCGGAACTTGAAGCGGGCCGGCCGGTGCTGGTGCCGGTGGAAGTGCCCTCCATCTTTGTTCAGACATGGCAACTGCCCGGCGCGAATGTGCCGGTGCTGGGCTTCCCGGCTGAGTTCATCACCTCGCGCGCCGCCTGGCTGTCGGAAAAGACCGGCAGCAACCTTCTCAACCACTATGTGCTGGTCGCCGGCTATGACGGCGACACCTTCATTGTGATGGAACCCGTAATGGGCCTGCGCACCATCAGCGCCGAGCGCCTCGCGCGCTACCGCGCCCCCTTCGGCAACGCCGCGATCGTTTTCAGCAAACCGGCCTAACCGCCGAAGGCATAAACCAGAGACATACGCGTTGCCGTATCGGTCGACTCGAAACCTGTCTGGGGAGCCGTATCGTGGCGCACCTCATAGGAAAACCGCGCTGACAGGCTTTTCGTCAACAGCGCGGTCAATGTCGCCTTGTTGCCAATCTGGGTAGAGGCTTCACCATAGATAACGTTCGTGTTGTTCCCGAACTTCACCGCCTCATTCAGCGTGTATCCGAACTTCGATGTCGCAATGACGGAAAAGGACTGATCGGACTGGGTCGGGACAGTTTCCGGCGGAGAGCTGGTGGTGGCTGCCTTCAGCCTCTCGAACTTGATACCCGGCCCGCCTTCAAGCGACCAGACCGCCGGGCCGCCTTCGAATATCTGCCAGCCAAAGCCGCCACCAACAAAGGTACGGCTGTCGAATGCAGAAAACTCGTCAATCTCGTGGGAGAGGCGGCCAAAGCCAAACAGCCGGTCATTCAGCGTGCGGTCCGACTGACCGGAGAAGAAAATGCGGTTCTTCGTCTGACTACCATTCTTGGTGCCATAGTCCGCGATCAGTTCCACCCCGTTGCGCCATATCTGGCTTTCATGGCTCATCTTCACACCGATGCCCAAATCACTGGTTTCGGTGTTTCCGGTGTTCAAGCCTGCGCTGAGTGCCCCTTCGCCTTTCCAACCTCCTTCGTCTGAATAGGCTGGCATTACCAGACAACTTCCGGCGGCGAGGATGGCAAGAATGACCTTCATCGAGGCTTCTCCCTTTTCTGTTTCGACGTGTTCAGGGTGGGGGGATATCCCACCGCATGTCTGTCAAAACTTGAATGGGGGCAATGAGTCGAATGCTTTTTTCAGTGCATCGCCCCACCCGCTGGAAATTTGCCCGAAATAGGGATCATCTGCCTCGATCCGCTTTGATGCGCCAAGCTGGAGGGCATCCTTTTCGATAATCTGCAAATCGAGCGGCAAGCCCACAGAGAGGTTCGCCTTGATGGTTGAATCGAATGACACCATCAGCAGCTTTACAGCCTCTTCGACGCTCATCGACTGATCGTAGGCCCGCACGAGGATAGGGCGGCCATATTTGGTTTCGCCGATCTGGAAGAAGGGTGTGTCACGGCTGGCTTCAATGAAATTGCCTTCCGGATAGATCAGAAAGAGGCGTGGCTCGATGCCCCCTATCTGGCCACCCAGGATCATTGTGGAATTGAAGGAGGAGTCTGCCTTTTGGCCGGTGGCAGCATTCGACTGGATCACATCGCGAAGCGTATCGCCCACAAGCCGCGCAATCTGAAACATCGTCGGCAATTCCAGGATGGACGGGCGGCGTTCGGAAGGGGCCTTTGTGCGCTCCTCAAGGATGCTGACAACCGACTGCGTGGTCGCAAGATTGCCAGCCGTCATCAACACGATGGAGCGCTCGCCTGGCTTGGACCAGGTAAACAGCTTGCGAAACTTGGAAACATTGTCGACGCCCGCATTCGTGCGAGTGTCCGACATGAAGACCAGTCCGTGATCAAGCTTCATTCCGACACAATAGGTCATGGGGAGAGCCGCTTAAGCGCCTTCTTATTGTTGTTGCACCTGGATCATCACATCCATCGATTCGGTTGCTGCACCGAACCGCATACCTGAAACAGGCGAGGTCTCTGCGTAGTCAAGGCCTGTCGCCACGCGAACATATCGCTCGTCAGGAGAGATGGCGTTGGAGATATCGAAGCCCACCCAGCCCAGGCCTTCAATATGCACCTCTGCCCAGGCATGCCCGGCCTCCTGCTCCACCCGGTCGTTCATCATCAGATATCCACCCGCATAGCGCGCTGGATAGCCCAGCAGACGTGCTGCCGCGATGAAGATATGCGCATGGTCCTGACAGACGCCATGCCCGGCTTCGACGGCTTCTTCCGCCTTGGTATCAGCATCGGTGCGCCCCGTCTCGTAAGTCACTGCGTCGCGAATGATTTCGGCGAGTGCATGCAGGCGCGGAATGTCGCCGATGCTGGCATCAGGAACCGCCTTGGCCAGACGCCGGATGTGTGGGCCAGGCCGCGTCAAGGGCGTGGCGCGCCGGAACAGCCAGAGCGGCGCAAACCCGGAATGCGGGCCGATCACGCCGGCCGTATCACGCACATCAACCTCGCCTTCACAGGTGATGGTCACTTCTGAATAGCCCGGCTCAATGCTGACCAGATGCACCCGGTTGGTGTGCTGGTCGTCAAATTCGGCTTCGATCTTGCCGCCCTCGATCACCGTTTTCCAGCTCAGCACCTGCTGGCTGGGCCTTGGCTTTGGTGTCATGCGAAGTTGCAGCAGGCCATAGCCAACCGGATTGTCATAGACCGAACGGGTCCTGTGCAGGATTCGGAGAAGCATCGCCTTGTCCTTAGCTATTAAACCGGAAGTCCTGCTCGACCTGTTGGGCGAGCGCATTGTTGTTCTGGATGAACGCGAGCAGGAACTCGTGCAGGCCGCTGTCCATGATCCGCTCTATACTGCGATCTTCCAGATCGTCACGCATGGAAAGGGCCATCCCCAGAGACGGCACATGTTTATTATAATCTGCACACAGATGTCCGAGGTTCCCGGCAATCTTGCGCAGGCAGTATAGCAACGAACGCGGCATACGCCGGTCAAGGATCAGGAAGTCAGCAATCGTGCTCGCGCGGGCCTCACCGCCATGCAGCCAGCGGAACGCCCGCTCTGCCGAGGCCGAGCGCAGGATGGTTTCCCACTGTACATTGTCCAGCGTCGAGCCAACCAGCGTGACCGACGGCAGAAGCACATAATATTTCACATCGAGGATACGCGCGATATTGTCGGACCGCTCGATGAAGGTTCCGATCCGCGCGAAATTGTAGATGTCATTGCGCAGCATCGTGCCAACCGTTGCCCCGCGCACGAGGGAACTCTGCTTACGGATTATACCGAGAACCTCCGGCAACTCGGTTTCCTTGATCGGGCGCGCCAGCACATCCTTCAGCACGATCCAGGATTCGTTGACTGCTTCCCACACTTCCCGCGTGAGCGCGGTGCGCACCAGCCGGGCGTTGTTGCGGGCCGCTTCCGTGATGGAGATCACTGAGGAGGGGTTGGCCGGGTCGCGCAACAAGAAGTTCACGACGCTCTGGCCATCGAACTTTCCACCCGCGTTGAGAAAGTTCTGGCGCACGGACGCCGTGTCGATGATCGAGGCCCATTCGTCTTCAGCATGGTCGGACCGCGTCAACGCCATGCGGAAGCCCGCATCGACGAGCCGCGCCGTGTTTTCGCTCCGTTCAAGATAGCGGAACATCCAGAAGAGGCCGCCTGCGGTTTTGCCCAGCATCGCCCTATTCCTCCAGAACCCAGGTGTCTTTCGTGCCGCCGCCCTGGCTCGAATTCACGACGAGCGAGCCTTTCTTGAGCGCAACGCGCGTCAGGCCGCCGGGCGTGATATCAATACCATCAGGCGAAACGAGGACGAAAGGCCGAAGGTCCACATGGCGGGGCGCAAGGCCCGCGCGGCTGAGGATCGGCACGGTGGAGAGCGCCAGCGTCGGCTGGGCAATGTAGGATGCCGGACGCGCCTGGAGCTTGGCTCGGAACGCCTCGATCTCCTTCTTCGAAGCGGCCGGGCCAACCAGCATGCCATAGCCGCCCGAGCCATGAACCTCCTTCACGACGAGTTCGTTGAGGTGTTCGAGTACATAGGCGAGCGAGGACGGCTCCGAGCAGCGCCAGGTCGGCACGTTTTTCAGGATGGGCTTCTCGCCGGTGTAGAACTGCACGATCTCGGGCATGTAGGAATAGATCGCCTTGTCATCGGCAATGCCAGTGCCCGGCGCGTTGGCAATCGTGATGCCACCGGCGCGGTAGACATCGAAAATGCCGGGCACGCCCAGCATCGAATCCGGCCGGAAGTTCAGGGGATCGAGATATTCATCATCAACGCGGCGGTAGAGCACATCAATCGGGGTGTAGCCGAGCGTCGTGCGCATCGCGATCCGGCCATCGACCACGCGCAGGTCGTGCCCCTCGACCAGTTCGGCGCCCATCTGGTCGGCAAGGAAGGCGTGCTCGTAATAAGCCGAGTTGTGAATACCAGGCGTCAGCACCGCCACCACAGGGCGGCCATTGCAGGCGGCCGGCGCGCAGGCAGCCAGCGAGCGGCGGAGGGATTTGGGATAATCGCTGACCGGCCGCACCCGGATTTTCGAGAACAGTTCCGGAAACATGTGCAGCATCGTCTCGCGGTTCTCCAGCATGTAGGAGACCCCCGAGGGTGTGCGCGCATTGTCCTCCAGGACGAAGAACTCGTTCTCGCTGGTGCGCACCAGATCGACACCCACGATATGTGTGTAGACCTTCCCGGGCGGCACAACACCAATCATCTTCGGCAGGAAAGCTTCATTGTTCTGGATCAGATCGACCGGAATACGGCCTGCGCGAATGATTTCCTGGCGATGATAAATGTCATGCAGGAAGGCATTGATCGCCCGCACCCGCTGCTCGATGCCTTTGGTGAGCCGGGACCATTCCTTGCTGGAAATGATCCGCGGCACGATATCGAACGGGATCAGGCGTTCGTCCGCATCGGCGGCGCCATAGACATTGAAAGTAATGCCGGTGCGCCGGAAAAAGGTTTCCGCTTCACGCGCCTTGCGGCGCAGCCGCTCGGGCGGTTCGTCGGCAAACCAGTCACAATAACGCGAATACGGGGCGCGGGGTTTCTCACCGTTGCCGTCCATCTCATTGAAAAATCGTGGAGTTTCAGCCATCAGCGTATCCTTACGCTGTATTTTGCAGCACTCAACGCCCTTCTCTTGGGCGTTACAGTGCGGCCATGAGCGCTCAAGTTCCGTGCAAACAGGTGGATTTGCTGCACAACCAGTCAGCATTACCCCTGCGGGGCGACCGGGATCAGTGGCCAGAATATCGGAATGACGATCGCCGCTACGCCCACAAACAGAATGTTCAAGGGCGAACCGAACTTAACAAAGTCCATGAACTGATACCCGCCCGCCCGGTAAACCAGCGTGTTGGTCTGATACCCGATAGGCGTGGCAAAGCTGGCGCTGGCAGCAAACATGACCGCCACAACGAAGGGGCGCGGATCAATGCCGATTTGCTCAGCAAGGCCGATCGCAAGGGGGGTAATCAGGATCGCAGCCGCATTGTTGCTCATTACCTCTGTCGTGATCGAGGTGAAGGCATAAACGATCATGAGCAGGACCAATGGCCCGAAGCCTTCTGAGATCATCGCCAGGAAGCTAACCACCAGAGCTGCGGCGCCTGTCTTCTCCATTGCTGTGCCAAGGGCCAGCATGCCGAAGATCAGCATGAGAATATCCCACTGGATCGACCGGTAGGCCTCCTGATGGTCCAGGCAGCCAAAGGCAACCACGGCGGTTGCCGCGATCAGCGCAAGGCCGGCAATCGGCATCAGTTCAATCGCTGCCAGCCCCATCACCATCAGCACGGCAGCGATCGCCACAGGCGCCTTGTCGCGCCGGATCGCACGGTCAGAGCTTTCGGTGAGGTTGTTGAGCATCCCTTCATCGAACATCTCGCGCATGCCGCGCGGGGGTCCTTCCAGCAGCACTGTGTCGCCAACTTCAAAGCGCAGCTCGTTCATCTGCTGCGCCATATTCTCACCCCGGCGGTGGATGGCCAGAACATACACGCCATACAGGCGGGCAAGGCCGAGCCCGGCGAGGCGGCGTCCGATCAGGCGCGAATGCGGGCCGATAACGCCTTCCATGATGACTGTCTCGGTCGTCTGGACCGGCTCGAAGGAGGCCTGCTCGCCGCCGCTCGTCCCGATGGCGATGCTGCCAGCCTCCTTGAGGGTAAGCATTTCAGCGACCGGCGAGCGCAGAACGATCCGGTCACCTGCCTGCAACACGATCTTCTTGAGATCAGCCCGCAAGGACACGCCTTCGCGAAACACGTCGATGACGGTAAAGCCCTTCTCCGCCGAGAAGCCGGTCTCCACGATAGTCTTCCCGATCAGATCGGAATTGAGGGGAATGAGGATCTGCGCGACGAAGCGGCGCTCTTTCTGATCGGGCAACATGGCTGCGAGCGTCTCTCGCTTCGGCAGCAGGAACGGACCGAGGATCGACGTATACAGCAAGCCAACCCCGGCAAACATGATCCCGGCCATCGTGATCTCGAACATCCCGAAGGCGGCCATGCCCTGCTTCTGGGCCACGCCATCGACGAGAATGTTGGTCGATGTACCGATCAGCGTCGTGGTTCCGCCAAAGATCGCCGCAAAGGAAAGGGGCATCAGCAGTTTGGACGGGGTGATATTGATCGCCTTGGCCAGGCGGATGGCGACCGGGATCAGGATGATCACAACCGGCGTATTGTTGATGAAGGCAGACAGAAAGATCACCGCCGCCATCATCACGATTACGGCGATGGCAGGGGATCCCCCATTCGCCAGCCCGACGACCACGCGTCCAACATAGTCGATCACCCCGGTTCGCTCGAGCGCGGCAGACAGGATGAACATGGCCGCCACGGTGATCGGCGCAGAGTTTGAAAACACCCCGATCGTCTCGTTCACCGACAGGATGCCCGTCAGCATCAGCGCGCCCATCGCCAGAAGCGCCACCACATCGGCCGGCATTTTCTCGCGGACAAACCCGAAAAATACAAACGCCACAAGGACCAGAACAAAGCCGATCTGAAAAACCGAACTTTCGAGGATCGGAGCGAGCATACTCTGGACCAGGGTTATTGCGAATTTTCGCAGACAAGCCGGAACCGCGCCAAAGCGCAATGCCTTGCCGACTCTGGGATCATGTAAGTTTCCCTTAAGCCCGGGCGATCACCCACCCCTAAAAACGCGCGAAGTCATCTCACCGGCAGGTTTACCAGACTTGGATTCGCAAGCTCGGCATGGTCACAACGAAACCTCTGCTTTCTGGGAAACGGACGGCGGTATCACCAGAACGTCCATCGGCGCGGATCGCAATATCTGCTCTGCCACGCTACCGAGCATCAGCTTTTGCAGCCCGCTCCTGCCACGTGTGGAGATGACGACGAGATCCGCCTTCTCTGACCCGGCGGCCAGAAGAATTTCATTTGCAGCGGTCGTGGCTTCATGGCGCAAAAGGGATGCGGCCGCCGGAACACTGAGCGTCGAAAGGAAAGCTGACAGCTCAGCGGCGGCTGACTGTCGTTCGTCATCCAGATACTGGGCTCTGTCCTCCGGATGGAGCGAGTCTGACAGCACCAGCCGCAGCGCCGGCGCCTGGAAGACATACAACAATGAATTGCGGGCACTTCCCCCGATGCGAAGAGCAGCAGAGTGTTCCAGCGCAATGCCCGAAGCCTCCGATAGGTCTGTCGTCTGCAAGATATGCAGATAGCTTCCTGCCGGGACCGCGTTCACGACGAGGACCGGACAATCGGCCAAGCGGATGGATCGTTCCGCCGTCGTGCCAACAAACACATCCCTCAGGAGCTGGCGGCGATAGGGGCCCAGAACCAGGAGGTCTGGCTGCTTGTCCGCAACTTCTTTCGCAATCCCTGAGTGAGGTGCATCCAGGCGAACCTGCCAGTCGCACGCAACACCGTCCACTTTGCGAACCGTCGCCGACAAGGACCGAAGAAGGCTCTCAGCCTGCTTGCACTCGCTCTCCAAAATGCGGCGGGGATGATCATCATCGACCACATGAAGCAGCATGATTTGCGCGTCATGCTCGCGCGCAAGCAGCGTTGCCCTGCGCAGGGCACGGTCTGAGCGTTCGGAAAAATCCGTTGCGACCATAATTTTCTTCAGCATGTTTGGTCCCTTGATGTGGCTGGAGAACCCGACCGGGAGCGACACCGGCTGTACAGAAAAGCGCACGAGCATGATGACCCAGGCAGAAGCCTACAGCAACTCGCTGGGCGTGTTCACCCCCCAAGCCTTGCATCGCGCTCAGCGTGGCGGGGTGCGCCTTCGCCTGACCAGAAACCTCTTTTCCTGCCCGGTGTTCCTTGGCAAGGAGGATACAGCCTCGGATCAGACCCAACTGCCGCCCATACGGGCAGGCGCACTTTGCCGGAACGGCTTGCGTATAGCTGGCGCGCGACTGTTCATGGGGGCCAAAGAATCGCGAGCCGGCGGAGCAGCACATGGACGTACTGACCCATACACCTTTCGCCGAAGTGGCCGCGCTCCTGGCCCTTGCGTCTGTCGTCGGCCTGCTCGGAATTCTTCTGCGCCAGCCTCTTATCGTCAGCTTCATCGCTGTCGGTCTCCTGGCCGGCCCCTCGGCGCTGAACCTTGTCCACTCCGACGAACAGATCCGCCTGCTTGCCGAACTTGGCATCGCCGTCCTTCTGTTTCTGGTCGGCATCAAACTTGATGTGAAGCTGATCCGGTCCCTGGGCACAGTGTCCCTCCTCACAGGGCTCGGCCAGGTCGCGTTTACCTCGCTCTTCGGATACCTGATCGGCTTGGCCCTGGGGCTGGGACATCTGACGAGCCTCTATGTCGCCATCGCCCTCACCTTTTCCTCAACAATCATCATTGTGAAGCTCCTGTCGGACAAGCGCGAGATCGACGCGCTGCATGGTCAGATCGCGCTTGGCTTCCTGATCGTCCAGGATCTGGTTGTGGTCCTCGCCATGATTGCCCTCTCGGCCATCGGCATCGGCGCGGGTGGCGGACATGGCGATGGCACGGGTGCGGGGTCGATTGTCACCGTTATCCTATCAGGCGCCGGCCTCGTTGCGGTTGTCATCCTGTTTGTGCGCTACATCGCCAACCCGCTGACCACGCGGCTGGCCAAGGCGCCGGAACTCCTCCTGATATTCTCTCTCGCATTGGCGGCCGTGTTTGCCGCGGTGGGAGACTATGTCGGTCTCGGCAAAGAGGTCGGCGGGCTTCTGGCTGGAGTCGCCTTGGCGTCGAGCCCCTACAGGGAAACCATCGCCGCACGCCTCGGACCCTTACGCGACTTCCTGCTCCTCTTTTTCTTCATCGCGCTCGGCGCAACTCTGGACCTCTCGCTGCTGGGCAGCCATGTCGTTGGGGTCATCATCTTCTCGCTGTTCGTCCTCATCGGAAACCCGCTGATCGTGCTCGCGATCATGGGCGCGATGGGGTATCGCAAGCGCACAGGCTTCCTGGCCGGGCTTACCGTCGCCCAGATCAGCGAGTTCTCGCTGATTTTCGTCGCGATGGGCGTCACCATCGGGCATGTTCAGGAAGACGCCCTCGGCCTGGTCACCATGGTCGGGCTCGTGACCATCGCTGCGTCAACCTACATGATCACCTACTCTCACAAGCTCTATGCGCTGTGTGAACCCCTGCTCGGTATCTTCGAGCGCCGCCGCCCCCTTCGGGAGCCGCATGACGATGACGCTGATGGTGACCGGAGCTATAAAGTCCTGCTGTTCGGACTGGGCCGGTTCGGAACAGCGATTGGTATGCGGCTGGAGAAACGGGGCATCAAGGTGCTCGGGATCGACTTCAATCCAGCCGCGTTGAAGCGATGGCGCGAACTCGGCCTCGACACCGAGTATGGCGATGCCACCGACCCGGAATTCATCCGGGATCTGCCCCTCGATAAAGCCGCCTGGGTCGTGTCCACGCTGCCCGTTCATCCAACCGGGCTCAGCCATGAAGACAGCCGGAAAACGCTGATCCAGCTGACACGAACGTCCGGCTTCTGCGGGCAGCTGGCGGTGGTTTCGCAAAGCCCGTCCGAGACAAAACTGCTTCTGGCGGCCGGCGCTGACGTCGTGCTGGAGCCTTTCCAGGACGCCGCCGATCGCGTTGTAGAGCTGCTTTGCGGTGCAGAAGCGCTGGAACGCACACCGATACCTGAGATGATCAACGAGGAGCCAACCAGCTCCTAGCAAATTCCCGGAGCGGCTGGAGCGGGTAGACGGAATCGAACCGACATACACAGCTTGGAAGGCTGGTGCATTACCATTATGCTATACCCGCCTGTCGCCAGGCGTTTGGCGCCAGCGGCGTGCTGCAGGGGTGGTGGAGGGAGCTGGATTCGAACCAGCGTACGCTAGGCGGTCAGATTTACAGTCTGATGGATTTAACCACTCTCCCATCCCTCCACGGGCCCCCGCGAACACACGCCGTTTGACGCCGCCGCGCAGTCGCTTCACAAGGGCAGTTTACCGGCCCCGGCTCCACGCTGGAAGCGGCCTTATAAGGACGAACACCATGGCGCGCAACCACCCAAAGCGACGTTCAAACACAGATGTGGCAACACGCCCTGACCGGCCCGACAATCAGCGCTTTTCGCGCCGGGAGGACGAAGACGGCCCCGTCTGGCTGTGG